>NZ_JAADJW010000013.1:0-148126 GCF_010092875.1 Vibrio sp. LB10LO1 | reverse complement strand
TTATGGTGGAGACTTTACCACCTAACTTGGTGTCCGGGATCATTAAACCACTACATAGACGTGCGTGACAGAAATTGGGTCGGTCTCGAGGTAACTTAAGCGTAGGGAAGTAACAAGATTAAACAGGGAGCCCAGTGCGATTGGCGCGATGATAAGTAGGGCTATCAGAATGAAAAAGAGTACGGTTGAATGTCTCATAAAGCACCTCCTGACGTCTGTTTTACTTCGTTGTTATTGTAGCATTTTGCTCTCAATTTAGATTGAGGTTATTCCTTACTTTGTTTGAGTTTTTGCCTAAGAGTTCGGCGGGTGTTTTGGCTGCATCACGTCATGAAATAATGACAGAGTTTCACAGTAATTTCCTCGATGAGAGCTAAGTCACAATGTATACTGTGAGCGTTTCGCAAACGTTAGCACTCCCCAGTTTTAGTACACATTTAGTCCAGCATTTGCGATAAAAATACAACCAGCTATCACGCATTAAAATCAATGATATATAAACCCTGAAGATTCCGTCGTCGGGTATTTTTTGTGAGTAATTATGCTTAACTCAGAACGCAAAGCTGCATTCGTGCTCGTCGCAACTACGATGATCGCGGCTCTAGGGTGGATTTTCTCTAAAGAAACCATTCAAGGTCTACCACCATTCGGATTCATCGGTCTGCGATTTACCATCGCTTCTCTATGCTTACTGCCTTTATGCATTAAGCCGCTTCGTGCTGCTAATAAGAAAGATATCTTTGCGGCTGCGGGAGTTGGCGTGCTTTTAGGTGGCGCATTAATGTGCTGGATATACGCGATTTCTATCAGTGACACGCTGGGCGAAGGCGCATTCATCATGAGTCTTTCGATGCTGTTTGTGCCAATCGTTGCTTGGGTAATGTTCCGTCAAAGACCGCAACGAATTTTCTGGATCTCGCTGCCTATCGCAATTCTTGGCTTAGGGTGTTTGTCTTTGGCTGGTGGCTGGCAACAATCTACCAGTCAACTTTGGTTTTTGGGTGCAGCTTTGATGCTCGCTTTGCACTTCAACGTCAACAGTAAGTACTCGCAGAAATTGCCGGTATTGTTGCTAACGTGTATTCAGCTGTTTATCACGGGTTTGATAGGTTTACTAATTTCATCTTTAGTGGAAACGGTGCCTGAAGAAGTGTCGACTTCTATCTGGATTTGGTTTGCTCTTAGTACGCTTTTGGCAACGAGCTTACGCTATGTGATGCAAACCATGGGACAGAAGTTTGTTCAAGCGGGCAACGCAGCGCTGATTATGATTCTCGAACCCGTGTGGACTGTGATACTCAGTGTGCTTTGGTACGGTGAGGTTTTGACTGCTAATAAGTTGGTTGGTTGTGCACTTATCTTGTTTTCATTGGTGATCTACCGAACTGGCGGTAAACTCCGTTTTCCAAAACGTGCTTAGTTCAACTCACTTTGTAGAGCCAGCTAAATAACTATCGTTGGCTCTGCCTTTCTAGTCTCTGTCGGTTAATTTATAGGTATGAATGCGAAGTTGTTCACAGAAGTAGAACGTGAATTACGTGCTCAAACTTGCAACTTACCTATTTTGAAATTCACATTGCTTAAAAAACACTCTCTTTTCCGATAGGTATCGTGTATTCGTCATTTCGACTCGTCAGATTCGCCGTATATTTCGTCATTATGCATCAAGGTACGATTGCGTTAGGGTCGATTTGCCTAAAATGGCAGGTTGCACCTGGTGCGATCGCTAAACCTATGATTATTAAAAACGAATATTTAGGGAGTTCATGCGATGAGTTATGAATTTGACGACAGTGATCAAAGAACACGTTTCGACAAAAGTAAGCACGTTTCTGTGAGTCCGAGTAGCATGCGGAAATACCATGATTGGCGCAGATTGATCGTTGATCAAAACTACTCGCCGAAAGACGCGGCATCTGCTGTGGGGGATTCCCATTATGAGCAGTTGAAAGGGAAGAAGTTTGAAACCTATCCAATTTATTCGATACGCTTGAATCAAACGGACCGAGTAACCTTTATCTACCCGTCATCAAACAGCATTAAGATCATCAATATTGGTGGCCATTATTGATGCATCTCACTTGGGCAGAAGTCTGCTTTTCGGGCTTGAATAAGTGTCCAATTAAGAGCTTCTGCCTGCGCTTTGATTAAGTCGCCATTATCACCTTAGAGAAGCGTGCCTTTCGTGGTTGGCTAGCTGATTTAACTCTTACTGTACATCCATCCGATTTGCCTAGCTCCTCCAAATGCAACCTTGCATCGATTCCTAAACCTTGTGGCAGGCAATGTTCACATCTTCGCTTTCGTTTGTGTTAAAGAAGAAGAGACGCTCATCTTGGATAAAGTAATTTAAATCAGACTCAAAACCGACCAAGCTGTCCTTATCCCTGGTAAATAAGGGAGACTCGGTTGGTGTCAGGTTCCAATCGACACTGTTAAACTTTTGCTGGATTCGCTGTCCATTGACTTCATTTTTCGCTGTGAGCACAAGTTCGTAAGGTTCTTTCAATCCCGACTTATGATTGAGCATGCCTGACTGGTAGTAAATCACACTGGTATTGGAAGGAAAGTAGATGGTCGTATACTCTTCGATGCTTTGATATTGTCGATACGCTGCTGAAGTAAATCCCGCTTTTGTTTCTGAACAACGCCATCGGGTGCCACTAAAATCGTAAGTTTCAAATTGCCAGCAATAAATTGCAAAGGCAGTTGTAATCGCTGCAAACACCACCGCTAAAATGCGCATATCGCCTCCTTGCTAGAGTATGAGTCGGCAATATATTCGCCCAATTGTTCTCTCTGAACATTAAAGTGGCGATACATATGGTTTTTATTCCCATCCGTTTTTTGCAACCAAATAGTCAAAGCGACCATATTTGCTTCATAGATCGAAGGGAAAAGGCGTATGTACACATCTGCATTACATTGCGATTGGGGTAATTTATTCAGTAGCAGTTTTAAATTGTCGGCCGAAATAAACCCTGGAGTGGCGTCATGTAAATAGATGTTGGTTTGTCCAACGACAAGGTGTTTATAGTTGTCTTTTTTTATATAGCTTGGCTTCTCGAAAAGTGGTTTTAAGTTTAGAAGGGTGAGCAAAGCTACAACGGTGCCAACAACATAAACCGCAGCTAGAAGGATAGTACTGGTTTTCTGTCGCATTGGATGGGTGAGGCTTACTTCATCGCTCTGATTATCGCAGACAGTTTCTGAGCCAGTTTCTTCAATTTGAGGTACTGGTTGCGTGATGGCCTTAATGGATTCGGCCTGAATAAAATAACCGACTTTACTGATGGTTTTGATTTCAGCGTTTTGGGCTTTTAAAGAAAGCAGGTTACGACGTAGGCCAGAAACCACGTTGGTTAATGCTTGATCGGTCACGACCAACCCTTCCCAGCAGGTCTTGAAAAGTTCCTCTCGGGATACAGGTTCATTTTTTTGCAGGAGCAGTAAAAGAACCTCATAAGGAAGAGGCCTGAGAACGACTTTATTTCCGTTTTGATTACGTAACGTCCTTGTTGCACATTCTAAAGTTAAGTTCGAAAACTGGATCGATTTCATTGCTAAATTGGCTTTTTAGAAGGCAACTTCTATCTCGTTAGGTGAGATTAAAAAGTTATGGGAACCTAAATTTATTTTGAAAGCGGCACAGTCTACCGAGATTAATTTATAAATCAAGTTGGCAGTTTAAATGAAAATAAATCATTAAAAATCAGGGCTTTGATATTTTTCATGGCTTTTTAAGCCTTGCTTTAAGTAAGGGCATAAATATAAATGTGAAAACAATTTGATTTCTGTTTAGTTATTTAAGGGGTGAGATTTTAGAGTGTGCCGACTCAAACAACACGGCAAAGATAATTCAAAATGAAAAAGGTTTTTCTTCTTACTGCACTGGTTTCTAGTTTTGCATCTGCTAACGATATGAGTGGCTTTTATCTTGGTGCGGGCATCGGTAATACCGATTTTGATGACGCAGGCTACATGAATGATGTAAGCCACGCAATCGCTCGACACTCAGGGGCAAGCGTTCCTCTAACTTCAGATTCGGATGGCTCTGCATACAAGTTGATTGCTGGTTATCAAATCAACCGCATTGTTGCTATTGAAGCACAATACACTAAGTATGCGGATACTGATGTTAAGGTGCAAAATGTTTCGGCTTTAAAGCTAAGCCACGATACGTTTACCGTAGCCGCAAATGTAGGCTACACGTTCGACAATGGCTTGCGCCCATTTGCAACGCTTGGTTTGGGTTCAATCAGCTACGAAGTAAAAGAAAATATCACGGGCAACAACTTTAAGGAAAGCGAGAGTGGCGGCACGGTTCGTTTAGGTGTTGGCTTGGAGTATGCGCCGGTAATGCTAGGTGGTCTTGCATTCCGTGCAGGATATGAAGTTGACCATTACACGCTAGAAACTGCATTTAAAGATTACGACCAGTCGGTTGGTTCTTGGTACGTTGGTTCTACTTACAAGTTTTAACGCCTTTTTGTTTAAAACTCATCGTACTTAAAAATGACAAAGCTGCCTTGTTAAGCAAGGCAGCTTTTTGTTTTACAACGAACTTTTTGTTTTATGATTAACGTTGCTTTAATGCCATCGATACCTTCGATGTCGGCTGACGGTTTAACTCTTCACTGATCATCCATCCGGCTTTGGCGAGCAACTCCAAATCTACTCCTGTCTCGATTCCTAAACCTTGGCAAAGGTAGAGCACGTCTTCGGTGGCGACGTTGCCCGATGCGCCATGAGCGTAAGGACAGCCCCCAAGTCCAGCCACACTACTATCGACGGTATGGACACCCATTGTTAAGGCTTGGTAGATATTTGCTAACGCTTGTCCCCACGTATCGTGAAAATGCACAGCGAGCTTATCGGTTGGGACTTTCACTTGTACGGCTTCTAACATTTTAGCGATGCGTATCGGCGTGCCTGTACCTATGGTGTCTCCAAGCGAAACCTCATAGCAGCCCAGCTCTTGCAAAAGATTGGCAATTCTGGCGACTTGTTCCGGTTTGGTTGATCCATCATAGGGGCAATCAACAACGCAAGATAGGTAACCACGAACCGGAATACCATGTTTTGCAGCCAATTCAATCACTGGTTCAAAGCGGGTAAGACTATCCGCAATCGAGCAATTAATGTTGTGTCGGCAAAAGCCCTCCGATGAGGAGGTGAAGATAGCAACGTGGGTAGCTCCAGCTTCTAGCGCTTTCTCAAAGCCTTGCACATTAGGCGTTAACGCTGAGTAGATGACGTTGTGGCGGCGGGTGATTCTCTTCATCACATCGAGTGAATCTGCCATTTGAGGTACCCATGTAGGCGACACAAAAGAGCCTGCCTCAATATGGGTGAGCCCTGTATCCGAGAGCAGGTCGATTAAGCGGATCTTGGCTAGCGTGGACACTGGTGATTCATTTTGCAGACCGTCTCTCGCACCCACTTCGACAATGTTTACCTTGTTTGGCAAATTCATTTCTTGCCCTTAGCTGGCTTGTTTATCCAACCCGGTTCTCGTTTCTCCAGAAAGGCTTGCAAGCCATCTTGTCCTTGCGGCGATACGCGAATGTCGGCGATAAGCTGGCTCGTGTATTGGATAAGCTGACCATCAATCGGATTTTGGTGGCATTGATGGCATAACGCTTTGGCTTTTCGCATTGCATCTGGGCTATTGAGCAGCAAAGAATCAATCAAGCTTTCTACCACGGCTTCGATTTTATCCAGCTTATGAACCTTATGCACAAGGCCAAACTTTTCTGCTTTGGCGGCGTTAATCACTTCGGCACTGAGTATGTAACGACGAGCTTGACGGTTGCCCATAGCGCGCATGACATAAGGAGAGATAGTTGCTGGAACCAGCCCTAGCTTGACTTCACTCAAGCAGAACTTCGCATTCTCCGCCGCGACGGCAATATCACAACAACAGATTAAGCCCAATGCGCCACCAAAAGCGGAGCCTTGCACAACCGCAATGGTAGGCTGAGGGAAAGCGTCCAGTGTATGCATCAGACGTGCGAGATTCTGTGCGTCTTCAAGGTTTTGCTTTCTGGTGCTGTTTGCCATGGAGTTCATCCAATTTAAATCCGCGCCAGAGGAGAAGTGCTTGCCGTTTCCCCGAAGCACTAGGCATCGAACATCGGTGCGCAGAGCGAGGTAGTCGAGCCTGTGGATCAGCAGATCAATCATGCAGGCATCAAACGCATTGTGCTTCTCTGTGCGATTGAGCGTAAGCGTTGCTACGCCGAATTCATCGACGTTCCAAAGTACTTCATCTTGTCGCTTCGTATTGGGGATGATACTTGGTTGATGATCCTGCATGTGACGTCCTTTCTTCTCTACGTTTCTACATTGCTACATTGCTACATTGCTACATTCTGAATATGCCAAAGTTGCTGTCAGGAATTGGAGCATTGAGCGATGCTCTTAACGCTTGAGCTAACACCTGACGCGTTTCTTTCGGGTCGATGATGCCGTCATCCCACAAACGTGCGCTGGCGTAGTAGGGATGCCCCTGAGACTCATACAAGTCTACGATAGAATCTCGGAATGCACTTTCTTCTGGTTCTGGCCAGTCTTCACCTTGGCGCTTTTTCACTTCTCGCCGTACTTGAGTGAGCACGCCCGCGGCTTGTTCTCCGCCCATTACCGAGATTCGTGCGTTCGGCCACATCCACATCATGGTTGGGTCATAAGCGCGACCGCACATGCCGTAGTTGCCTGCGCCGTAAGAGCCGCCAATAATCACGGTGAACTTGGGTACGTCCGCACAGGCGACTGCCATCACCAGTTTCGCGCCGTGTTTGGCAATGCCTTCCGCTTCAAGCTTTTTGCCGACCATAAAACCAGTGATGTTTTGCAAAAAGAGTAGGGGAATTTTGCGTTTGGCACACAGCTCAATAAAGTGCGCGCCTTTCTGTGAGGACTCTGAAAACAAGATGCCGTTGTTTGCCACAATGCCAATCAAATTGCCGTGGATTCGAGCGAAACCGCACACTAAAGTCTTGCCATAAAGTGCCTTGAATTCATCGAAGTCTGAGTCGTCGACCACGCGAGCGATGATCTCTCGAACATCAAAAGACAAGCGAAGATTTGCATTGACGATGCCGTAAATCTCTTCGGCGTCGTAACGCGGTGGCAAGACGGTTTTGTCGCTTTGGAAGGGGAGTGATTGATTGGTATTTGAGATGGCTTCGCGCGCCAGCTGTAATGCGTGCTGGTCATTTTCTGCATAGTAATCGGCAACGCCAGACTTGCGACAGTGCACATCGGCACCGCCAAGCTCTTCATCCGTTACGATCTCTCCGGTTGCGGCTTTCACTAGCGGTGGACCTGCCAAGAAGATGGTGCCTTGCTCTTTGACCATAATGGAAACGTCCGACATGGCTGGTACATAAGCGCCACCAGCGGTACAAAGCCCCATCACCACTGCAACTTGAGGAATGCCCTGTGCCGACATTCTGGCTTGATTGAAGAAGATGCGTCCGAAGTGCTCTTTGTCAGCAAACACTTCTGCTTGGTGAGGGAGGTTCGCCCCCCCAGAATCTACCAGATAGACGCAAGGCAGTTGGCAACGTTGTGCGATCTCTTGCGCGCGTAGATGCTTTTTAACCGTGAGTGGGTAATAGGTGCCGCCTTTCACTGAGGGGTCGTTGGCGATCACCATGCATTGAATGCCTTCAATGGTGCCAATCCCAGCAACCACACCTGCGCATGGAATTGACTCTTCGTAGACGTTCCAAGCGGCAAATTGTCCGACTTCAAGAAACTCGCTGCCTTCATCCAAAAGATGCATGATGCGCTCACGGACGGGCAGCTTTCCTTTCAGGCGTTGGCGGTCGATAGCTTTCTGCCCGCCACCCTGTTTGATGGCTTTGATATTGGCATTGAGGTTGTTCACCAACTCGGTCATGACCGCTTTGTTCGACAAGAACAGCTCGTCGGTTGGCTTGGTTTTACTTTTAATGATTGCCATTGTGACTTCCTTGTCGGTGGTTTAGCGAGACTCTTCGAACAGCTCTCGTCCAATTAACATGCGGCGAATTTCAGAGGTGCCAGCGCCAATCTCATACAGTTTGGCGTCGCGTAGCAAGCGTCCGGTCGCGTATTCGTTGATGTAGCCATTACCGCCCAACAGCTGAATAGCATCGAGGGACATTTGCGTGGCGAGTTCGGCGCTGTAAAGGATTACGCCAGCGGCATCTTTACGTGTGCATTCACCTCGGTCGCACGCGGCAGCGACGGTATAAACGTAAGCTTTGGCAGCGTTCATGCGTGAATACATGTCAGCAAGCTTTCCTTGTACCAGTTGGAACTCACCAATGGATTTGCCGAACTGTTTGCGGTCATGCACATACGGAACCACTTCGTCCATGCAGGCTTGCATGATGCCAAGCGGGCCGGCGGCGAGTACCACGCGTTCGTAATCTAAGCCACTCATTAACACTTCAACACCACGGTTTAATTCACCCAACACATTTTCTTTAGGCACAACACAATCTTGGAAGACTAATTCACAGGTGTTGGAGCCGCGCATACCAAGTTTGTCGAGCTTCTGTGCATGGCTAAAGCCTTCAAACTCTCGCTCAATAATGAAAGCGGTGATACCACGAGATCCGCCATTGGGATCGGTTTTCGCGTAGACCACTAAGGTGTCGGCATCGGGCCCGTTGGTGATCCACATTTTGTTGCCGTTCATTAAAAAGTGGTCGCCTTTATCTTCTGCACGAAGCTGCATGCTAACCACGTCAGAACCTGAGTTCGGCTCACTCATGGCTAGTGCGCCAACGTGAGAACCATCGATGAGTTTAGGTAAGTATTTTTCTCGTTGAGCAGGGGAGCCATTGCGAAAGATTTGGTTAACACAAAGGTTGGAATGTGCGCCGTAACTGAGCGCGACAGACGCCGAAGCTCGGCTGATCTCTTCCATCGCAACAACATGAGCAAGGTAGCCCATACCTGCACCACCGAACTCTTCGTCGACGGTCACGCCGAGCAAACCCATTTCACCAAACTTGGACCACAGATGATTGGGGAATTGGTTGTCGCGGTCGATATCTGAGGCGATAGGGGCGATATGCTCGGTGGCAAACGCGTTGACGTGGTCTCGGAGCATATCGATGGTTTCACCAAGCCCAAAGTTGAGTGGGGTGTAGCTGCTTTTCATAACATTTCCCTGTTGCGAGTACTGCGGTTGTTAGTACGGATAAGGTTCGAGTTACACTGCTTGGGCTTGGAAATTATGGTTATTCTTGTTTGTTTTTATTGCTCACTAATTTAGAGCTATTGGCTGTTGGTTTTATTGTTGCTCAGCGCTTGTTTACATCGCTCTTTGGCGGTTTCTAGCTCGTTCATCACGACGCTAATGTCGTCAAGTTGTTGCTGTAAGTGTGCTTGTTTTTCATCAATGATGGTCAACATTTTGAGCAGTTGCCCATCGCTTTGCTGGGTATCGTACAGCTCGAACAATTCTCGAATTTCTGCAAGTGAAAAGCCCAATCGCTTGCCACGTAAAATCAGCTTGAGGCGAATCTTATCTCTGCGTTGATATACGCGAATATTGCCTTTTCGTTCTGGCTCTATCAGCCCGACATCTTCGTAAAAACGAATGCTTCGGGTGGTAATGTCGAACTCCTTGGCGAGGTCACTAATCTTGTATTTATCCACTCGGCTTGTCCCTCTGAGTAAAAGTTTTGGCTTCTTAAAATCCCGTCATGCTTTTATCTGAAAGGCCTAGTATCGGTCTTCGCACAAAACAGGAGAAAAAATTATGTTGTTATTAATGTGTTTCTTTACGTTTACGTAAATGTTAGTGCTATGCTTACGTAAACGTCAAGGAATCACAGTGCGAAAATTCATTGCTTTATGAGAGGCTGGAGTGACAACACACTTCGTGTGAACGCTCCGTGGTAGCAGGTGTGAAGGATGAGTTGTTGAACTGTGAGTTATCGTCAAAAGGGACGAAATCATGGGAAACGACATCTGGATTGTCAGTGCAAAGCGAACGCCAATTGGGCGTTTTCAAGGTCAATTACAAGGATATTCAGCGCCTGAATTAGGGGCATTTGCCATCAAAGCGGCAATGGATGCGAGCGGGATTAGCCAAGTCGATGAAGTCTATATGGGCTGCGTATTACCCGCGGGGTGCGGGCAAGCTCCAGCCAGACAAGCAGCGCTAGGTGCAGATCTTTCGCTAACCACAGGCTGTACCACCATCAACAAAGTATGTGGCTCGGGAATGAAGAGCGTCATGCTGGCTCACGATCTCATCAAAGCGGGTAGTATTCGAAGTGCTATTGCTGGTGGGATGGAAAGCATGACCAACGCACCGTATCTGCTCAAAGAAGCACGCAACGGCATGCGAATGGGTCATCAATCTACCTACGACCACATGTTCCTCGACGGTCTTCAAGATGCGTATGAAGGGCATTTGATGGGAGTCTATGCGCAGCAAACGGCTGACCGTTCTGAGTTTACCCGTGAGCAAATGGATGAATGGGCGATCCTATCCGCGACAAGAGCATTGGAAGCGCAAGAGCAGCGTCTGTTTGACGATGAAATCTCGCCGATAGAAATCACGACACGTCATAACACTTCAATTTTGGTTTACGACGAGCATCCTCGCTCGATTAAGCTCGACAAAATTCCTCAACTCAAACCTGCTTTTGATAAGAACGGCTCGGTGACCGCAGCAAACTCTAGTGCGATTTCTGACGGGGCTGCAGCGTTAGTATTGATGGATTCTCAAGTCGCACAGCATCAAGGCTTAACGCCATTAGCAATCATCAAAGGGCACTCAACCCATGCCAGAAAGCCTGCTGAATTTACCCTCGCCCCTGTCTTTGCAATAGAGCAATTGTTATCTCAACTCGACTGGTCAGTAGACGAGGTAGATCTTTGGGAGATCAACGAAGCTTTCGCTGTTGTTACGCAAATCGCGGTACGCCAATTGGGTATCGATAAAGACAAAGTAAACATCAAAGGCGGTGCGTGTGCGCTTGGGCATCCAATTGGCGCAAGCGGAGCTCGTATTTTAGTAACCCTCATTCATAGCCTACGCCAACTGCAATCGCTTGGTGTAGATGGCGACAACAACAATAAAAAAGTGATGCGAGGTATTGCATCACTGTGTATCGGTGGTGGTGAAGCCACTGCTATTGGTATCGAGATACCGCTTTAATTCCAATTATCGAATAACGTAAAGAAGGACTAGATTATGACTCGCACGGTTCCCTTATTCATCGATGGTGAGTTTCGTGAATCTCAAGCAACGGATTGGGTAGAAGTCACAAACCCTGCTACCAACGACGTGATTGCGCGCTTGCCGTGCGCAACGGATGAAGAGATGCACGCGGCAATTGAAAGTGCAAAAGCCACCTTTACCTGTTGGAAAGATGTCGCGGTTTCTGAACGCGCGCGCTTGATGTTGCGCTATCAACATCTACTGAAAGAACATCACGATGAACTGGCGACGCTACTTTCTCACGAAACAGGCAAGATCTTTGCGGATGCCAAAGGGGACGTATGGCGTGGTATTGAAGTTGTCGAGCAAGCTGCCAATATTGCCAGTAACATGATGGGAGAAACCGTCGAGAACGTTGCGACTGATATCGACAGTTATTCGCTGATCCAACCGCTTGGGGTGTGCTGTGGTATTACGCCGTTTAACTTCCCCGCCATGATCCCTTTGTGGATGTTCCCAATTGCGATTGCGAGCGGTAATACCTTTGTCCTTAAGCCTTCTGAGCAAGTGCCTCTCACGTCCATTCGCTTGGCTGAATTGTTTGAAGAAGCCGGTGCTCCAAAAGGTGTGCTGCAAATTGTGCATGGTCGTAAAGAGCAGGTTGACTTGCTGCTGAAACATCCCGATATCCAAGCCGTTTCTTTCGTTGGTTCTGTACCCGTAGCGCAATATATCTACACCACAGGTACGCAGAACTTCAAACGCGTTCAGGCCTTTGCTGGTGCGAAAAACCACATGGTAGTGATGCCGGATGCGAACAAAAACCAAGTGGTGAACAACTTAGTTGGTTCTTCAGTTGGTGCGGCAGGGCAACGTTGTATGGCGATATCTGTCGCTGTGTTTGTAGGCAGTTCGAAAGAGTGGATTGCCGATTTAAAACAAGAAATGGCGAAAGTGCATCCGGGTGCTTGGGATGACGAGAATGCCGCGTATGGCCCTTTGATCAGCGCACAAGCAAAACAGCGTGTGCTCGGTTTGATTGAAGAAGGCAAACAACAAGGGGCGGTGTGTGAACTTGATGGTAGCCAATGTGAAGTGGAAGGTTTCCCTGAAGGTAACTGGGTCGGTCCAACTTTATTCAGTGGCGTCACTACCGAGATGTCGATTTACACCCAAGAAATCTTCGGACCTGTTTTGGTGTGTATTGAGGTCGACACGTTACAAGAAGCGATAGATCTGGTGAATCGCAATCCATACGGCAATGGTACTTCAATTTTCACTGCGAATGGTGCGGCGGCGAGAAAGTATCAACATGAGATCCAAGTCGGTCAGGTAGGTGTGAACGTGCCGATTCCAGTGCCTTTGCCATTCTTCTCGTTCACTGGGTGGCGCGGCAGCTTTTACGGAGATTTGCACGCCTATGGCAAACAAGCGGTGCGTTTCTACACAGAGACCAAAACCGTGACGGCTCGTTGGTTTGATGATGATATCCCAACCGGTCCAAACCTCACCATCAACTTGCGCTAACGAAGTAAGGAGCTCATATGGATTTTGAACTCAACGAAGATCAACGTATGTTTGCTGACACGGCTCAGCAGTTTGCGGCAGAGCGTTTAGCGCCAATGGCAGCAGAGTGGGATGAGAAACAAATCTTCCCGAAAGACATTCTACGAGAGGCAGGAGAGCTTGGCTTCTTGAGCCTTTACACGCCAGAAGAACAAGGCGGTTTGGGCTTAAGCCGTTTGGATGCATCTATCATCTTCGAGCAACTCTCGATGGGGTGTACGTCGACCACCGCATTTATGACCATTCACAACATGGTGACTTGGATGGTCGCGAGCTTTGCTAGCGAAGAGGTAAAAGACGCGTTCTGCCCCAAACTTATTACGGGTGACTTTCTCGGTTCTTACTGTTTAACCGAGCCAAACGCAGGTTCGGACGCGGCATCTCTGACGACGTCTGCAACTAAACAAGGCGATAACTACATACTCAACGGCGGCAAAACCTTTATTTCTGGCGCAGGCGATACCGACGTTTTAGTCGTGATGGCGAGAACCGGCGATGCTGGCGCGAAAGGCGTATCTGCTTTTGTTGTTCCCGCTGATGCAGACGGCATTATCTACGGACGTAAAGAGCCGAAAATGGGTTGGAATAGTCAGCCGACACGCGCGGTAACTTTCGACAATGTTTCTATTCCTGCGTCACATTTGCTCGGTGAAGAAGGACAAGGGTTTGTGTTCGCTATGAAAGGTTTGGATGGCGGACGCATCAACATTGCAACCTGCTCTGTCGGTACGGCTCAGCAAGCGTTGAATCAAGCGGCGCAGTACATGCAAGAACGCAAACAGTTTGGCAAATCATTAGCTCAATTCCAAGCATTGCAATTCAAACTGGCAGACATGGCAACCGAGCTTGTCGCTGCTCGCCAACTGGTGCGGTACGCCGCTAGCAAGTTAGACCGAGGTGACCCGGACGCCACGACTTATTGTGCCATGGCAAAACGCTTTGCAACCGATGTCGGCTTTCAAGTCTGTGACCAAGCGCTGCAACTTTACGGTGGCTATGGTTACATCAAAGAATACCCAATGGAACGCTATTTTCGTGATGTTCGAGTGCACCAAATTTTGGAAGGTACTAACGAGATCATGCGTTTGATCATCGCACGTCGATTGCTCGCAGAGGAGTCGGCATTGTTATAAATGCCGACTCCTCTGCTTCTATTCATAAAACTCAGGTCATTTTCATCAAGAAAGGATTCAGAGATATGTCACTAACAGAACAACAAGCGATTCAACATACCATCAGCAATCATGTTGCGGTGGTGACCATGAACAACCCGCCCGCCAATACTTGGACGTCACAAAGCTTAACCGCATTGAAAGAGCTAGTGCTGGCGCTAAACGACAATAAAGACGTTTACGCTCTAGTTCTCACAGGAAGTGGAGAGAAGTTTTTCTCGGCGGGAGCAGACCTCAAGTTGTTTGCCGATGGCGATAAAGCGGTTGCGTTAGAGATGGCACGTATTTTTGGTGAAGCCTTTGAAACGCTGTCTGCATTTCGAGGGGTTTCCATCGCGGCCATCAACGGTTATGCCATGGGAGGCGGATTAGAAGTCGCATTGGCGTGTGATATTCGCGTGGTGGAAGAGCAAGCTGTGCTGGCACTGCCAGAGGCGAAAGTGGGCTTACTGCCTTGTGCTGGTGGTACGCAAAACCTAACCGCATTGGTCGGTGAAGGTTGGGCGAAACGCATCATATTGTGCGGTGAACAAGTCGGTGCCGCGCAAGCACGAGAACTCGGGCTAGTGGAAGAAGTGGTGGCAAAAGGTGGGGCGCTTAATAAAGCCATTGAGCTTGCAGAGTCAGTTGCTAATCAATCTCCGTCTTCGGTAACCGCATGTAAAACGCTTATCCAAAATATGCGTTCAGCGCCACTCAAACATGGTCTGATTAAAGAGCGAGAACTGTTTCTAAACTTATTCGATACCGAAGATCAAACCGAGGGGGTTCGTGCCTTCTTAGAAAAACGTAAACCCAACTGGAAGAATCAATAGGAGGTCGCATGACAGGGAAAGTAACCATTAGCGAAATAGATTGCTTAGACGGCGTGCACCGAATTGGTATCGCGACGTTAGACAACACAGCTTCTTTGAATGCGTTGACTTACGACATGTTGGCAGAGCTCAACGACCAACTTATCGAATGGCAAGATGACCCTGATTTGGTGTGTGTCATCCTCAATGGGGCGGGCGAAAAAGCGTTTTGTGCAGGGGGCGATGTACGAACCATGTACCACGTCATGCACGAGAAAAGCAAAGAAGAGACCGCAGAGTTCTGTTCTAACTACTTCTCGCTTGAGTACGAATGCGACTACCTGATTCATACCTACCAAAAGCCAATCATTGGCTGGGGAGAGGGCATTGTGATGGGCGGTGGCATGGGCTTGTTTATGGGCACCAGCCACAGGGTCGTCACCCCTAAATCTCGTCTCGCGATGCCAGAGATCAACATTGGGCTTTACCCAGACGTGGGTGGCACTTGGTTCTTAAGCCAAATCGACCCAGAAGTAGGTTTGTTCTTAGGATTGACTGGCGCAATGGTGAATTCAAGTGACGCTGTCACTATTGGTTTGGCAGAATGGTTGCTGTTGGAAGAGCAATATCCGGCGCTGCTTGAAGAGCTGAAACAAGTCGACTGGGGCTCTGCCGATGCCAAATCGCTTGTCAGTGCATTACTTCAATTGATGGAAGATCAAGTCATCGACAGCAAGCCGACAACTCAGATTTGCCCTTATCTCGACCAAATTAAAGAAGCCTGCAAAGGCTATGACTTAAATCAGATTGCCCAACGTATTCAAGCAATGGAAGGCGGCACTCAATGGCTTGAGATCGCGCAAAAGTCATTTGCTTCGGGCAGCCCAATAACCGCGCATATCTGCTTTAGACAAGTCAAAGAGTACCACCGTTTATCGCTAGCGGATTGTTTTCGTTTGGAACTAACCTTGTCTGTTCGCAGTGCATTACTTGGTGAGTTTGAAGAGGGTGTGCGCTCTCGATTAGTTGATAAAGACGGCAATCCAAAATGGATGTTTAACAGCGTCAGTGAAGTCGATGAGAGCGTCATCGATACCTTGTTCACTTCTCTTTGGTCTGAAGAGGAACATCCACTTGCACAGCTAGGAAAATAAGGAGAAACAACATGAGTACCATTGCATTTATTGGCTTGGGCAACATGGGTAGTCCAATGGCACAAAACCTATTGGCGTCAGGGTTTCACGTGCAAGTGTTTGATGTGGATGTGAACGCCGCGAAGCAACTCGAACCGTTTGGCGCAGTGGTTGCTAGTACGTTAGAAGAAGCCGTGGATGGCGCTGGCACGGTGATCACCATGCTACCTGCAGGTGCACACGTGCGCGCAGTGTATTTGGGGGATTTACACGGTGGTGTCGGTCTGCTCAACATTGTGCAGGACAATGCATTGCTGATTGACTGCTCGACCATTGATCCAGATTCTGCTCGCTTGGTGGCAAACGAAGCGCAGAATAAACGATTGTTGTTTGTTGATTCTCCTGTTTCAGGCGGCGTGGCAGGCGCAAAAGCGGCAACGCTGACCTTTATTGTTGGCGGTTCGGACGAAGCATTCTCCAAAGCCAATGCGATCTTGCGATACATGGGTAAAAACGTATTCCACGCAGGGAAAGCAGGCGATGGTCAGATGGCGAAGATCTGTAACAACCTGATGCTGGGCATTTTGATGTCGGGAACTTGCGAAGCGCTCAACCTCGGTATCGACCACGGACTTGATCCGAAAGTCTTATCCAACATCATGCTGCAAAGCTCAGGTCGAAACTGGGCGTTAGAGCTTTATAACCCATGTCCCGGTGTCATGGACTCTGCGCCAGCGAGTAATCAATACAACCCTGGTTTTATGAGTAAGCTGATGTTGAAAGATCTTGGCTTAGGTTTGGATGCAGCGCTGCAAACTAACTCTTCTGTTCCAATGGGCTCTTTGGCTCGTAATCTTTATGCATTCCACAATGCCAGCGGTCATGCGGAACTCGATTTCTCAAGCTTGTTTGAATTCTATAAGAACCAGAAGGGCTAAAAGAGAGATTCCCTATCACGCTCGTTCCTCGCTGTAGGGAATGACGGTTTTGGCGAGGCTACGACTGCCATTCACTTTATCTGGACGAGCTCGATAGTTTCTAAGTAGGTAGTTTCTAAACAGATAGTTTGGAAGTAAATAGGTTCTAGGCAAACAGTTTTTTCTAGACAAGCTTTTAAGCATGGAAGTCATCCAGTAATGGAGTACAGATATGGATTTAAAAAACAGTGTCATTGCAATCACAGGTGCGGGGCAAGGGTTAGGGCAGATGATGGCGGTTAGCCTTGCTCAAGCGGGCGCAGATTTAGCCCTGCTTGATGTGAGCGAAACCGGGCTTCTGAACACTCAAGAGCAATGCCGAATGCTCAGTGCCAAGGCGCTGATTTACCGACTCGATGTTACCAATGAATCTGAAGTGGAAGAAACCTTTGACGAGATTATCCAAGACTTTGGGCAGCTTAATGGTTTAGTCAACAACGCAGGTATATTGCGAGACGGGTTGTTGGTCAAAGCTAAAGATGGCGAGATCACCAAGATGTCGCTTGAGCAGTTCAACCTAGTAATGAACGTCAATGTGACCGGCACTTTCTTGTGCGGCCGAGAAGCGGCGGTCAAAATGATCGAGAGTGGCTCGAAAGGGGCTATCATTAACATCTCCAGTGTGGCGAGAGCGGGCAATATCGGACAAACCAATTACTCTGCATCGAAGGCTGCCGTTGCGACCATGGCAACAACATGGGCAAGAGAGCTTTCCAGATACGGTATCCGTGCTGCGGCCATTGCCCCCGGTGTTATCAAAACCGCTATGGCGGAGCAAATGAAGCCAGAAGCCATAGACCGACTGCAAAAGATGATACCTGTCGGAAGGATGGGGGAGACAAGTGAGATTGCTCATGCCGTAAAATACATTCTCGAAAACGACTATTTCACAGGGCGGGTGCTCGAAGTGGATGGCGGGATAAGAATGTGAAGAAAGAGCCGATTACGGCTCTTTCTTGTTTTCTGATGGGTCAGCTCTCAAGTTATCGACGTTTTTATCATTCAACACGTCAATATTTGACTCGTAATCTAACTAATTTGTCAAATGCCATGTAAATAGTATGTGAATTCATAACTATGATGCTCGTCACGCTTTATTTAATTCGCACTTTCTAATGTAGCGCTCGACGCATTTTCTAATGCGTGACTAAACATGTCACCTTTTCCCCTTCATTGATCCTTTCAGTAAAAGGCTTCAATCATGAAGCACGTAAATATTGTGTGTCTTTTTTTGTCGTCATTGCCTAATGCTTTGTTTCGTAAATGGAATGTTAGTTTCCATTTGTGTCTGGTGAGGTTTCTCCTTTCTCTCCCCATAATGCGGTCGAATGTAACAATGTATTTCAAAGTGTAACAATAAACTCACGTTGTGAGTGTGGTTTTAACCATCAAGCAACTTGATGTTCCTACTAAGAAGTCCATTGCTGCACAAGCTCAACACAAAAATATTCTAATGACCAAGACAACCAATTACAGGGCTTACTCTGTTGTTGGCTAACCATCGAGAAAGTTAATGGAAGCTTCAAGATATACACGCATCTTATCGAGGATAAGTTTGGTGGCGACCATCCTTATGCTCGCAGGGTGTAACTCTGCTCTACTTGACCCGAAAGGTAGTATTGGCGTTCAGGAGAAAGAGCTGATCATCACAGCCCTTCTACTGATGCTGATTGTCGTGATCCCTGTGATTCTTATGACAATCTACTTTGCTTACCGCTACCGTGAGTCAAATACAGGCGAGGAGTACGCGCCGGATTGGTCGCATTCGACCAAGATCGAAGTGGTGGTATGGACTATTCCAATCATCATCATCGCGATTCTAGCCGCCATCACTTGGCGCTCTACTCATGAGTTAGAGCCATCTAAGCCAATCGAAAGTGATGTTAAACCGATCACCATCGAAGTGGTGTCGCTCGACTGGAAATGGCTATTCATTTACCCAGAAGAGAACATTGCGACAGTTAACTACGTGGCATTCCCTAAAGATGTTCCTGTTCAGTTCAAACTGACGTCGGACAACATCATGAACGCGTTCTTCATCCCACGTTTGGGAACACAGATTTACGCAATGCCTGGCATGGTGACCAAGCTGAACCTGATTGCGAATCACACTGGTGATTACAAAGGTTTTGCTTCTAACTACAGCGGTGAAGGCTTCTCACAAATGAAGTTCACAGCATCGGCAATGGAAGATCGCACGGCATTCCTAAATTGGGTGCAACAAGTGAAAGCTAGCCCAGATCGTATTGAAGACTGGGAGCAATTCCGCTCGCTTGCATCACCAACGGTGGCTGAGCCTGTGAAGCTGTTCTCTAGCGTTCCACCATTTTTGTTCACCGACGTCGTGACCCAGCATCCGGGTTCAATGAACTGTTTGCCGGAAAATCTAGGATAATCGCAATGTTTGGAAGATTAACACTTGAATCAATCCCTTATCACGAGCCGATTATCGTCGTCACTCTAGCGGTGATCGCGATCGTTGGTTTGGCTGTCGTTGCGGCGATAACCAAAGCGGGTAAGTGGCAATACTTATGGAATGAATGGTTTACTTCGGTAGACCACAAAAAATTAGGCTTTATGTACATCGCTGTGGCAATGGTGATGTTGATTCGTGGCTTTGCTGATGCGGTCATGATGCGTAGCCAACAGCTGCTTTCCGCGGCAGGTGAGACCGGTTATCTACCACCACATCACTACGATCAAATCTTTACTGCCCACGGCGTAATCATGATTTTCTTCGTGGCAATGCCATTGGTGATTGGTTTGATGAACATCATCGTACCGCTGCAAATTGGTGCGCGTGATGTGGCATTCCCTTACTTAAACAACCTGAGCTTCTGGTTGTTTGTTGTGGGTGTGATCCTAACCAACATGTCACTTGGCTTAGGTGAGTTTGGTCGTACTGGTTGGTTGGCGTATCCGCCACTGTCTGGTATCGAAGCAAGCCCAGGAGTCGGGGTAGACTATTGGATATGGGCACTGCAAATATCTGGTGTAGGTACCACGCTGACGGGCGTGAACTTCTTCGCAACCATCTTGCGGATGCGTACACCGTCTATGCCAATGATGAAGATGCCAGTATTCACGTGGGCGTCCCTGTGTGCCAACATCCTAATCATTATTTCATTCCCAATCTTGACGGTAACCATCGCGCTACTGACATTGGATCGCTACATCGGTACACACTTCTTCACCAATGATCTTGGTGGCAACGTAATGATGTACGTGAACTTGATTTGGGCATGGGGTCACCCAGAAGTGTACATCTTGATCTTGCCTATCTTTGGTGTGTTCTCTGAAGTAACCGCAACGTTCTCACGCAAGAAACTGTTTGGTTACACCTCGCTAGTATGGGCGACCATCGTTATTACGATTTTGGCGTTCGTCGTTTGGCTGCATCACTTCTTCACCATGGGCTCAGGTGCGAATGTGAATGCGTTCTTCGGCATCGCCACCATGATTATCTCTATCCCGACCGGGGTGAAGATCTTCAACTGGCTATTCACCATGTACAAAGGTCGAATCCGCTTTACCACTCCGATGATGTGGACGGTTGGCTTCCTAATTACCTTCTCTGTTGGTGGTATGACGGGCGTACTAATGGCAGTGCCAGGCGCGGACTTTGTTCTGCACAACTCAGTGTTCCTGATTGCGCACTTCCATAACGTAATCATCGGTGGTGTGGTATTCGGTTGTTTCGCTGCAATCACATACTGGTTCCCGAAAGCAACTGGCTTCACCATGAACGAAACATGGGGCAAACGTGCATTCATTTGCTGGATTGTCGGTTTCCTAATGGCGTTCCTACCACTGTACGCGCTGGGCTTTATGGGTATGACGCGTCGTCTAAGCCAAGATCTGAACCCAGAGTACTTCCCACTGTTGGCAGTTGCCGCAGCGGGTACGGCAGTGATTGCGCTTGGCGTGGCTTGTCAGTTCATTCAAATCTACGTGAGTGTTCGTGACCGTGAGCAAAACCGTGACCTAACGGGTGACCCGTGGGGCGGTCGTACTTTCGAGTGGGCGACTTCTTCACCACCGCCGTTCTACAACTTCGCGCACCTACCAAAAGGCGACGTTCTAGATGGGTTCTGGTACCAAAAACAGAGTGGCGAATTCGATCCAACCAAAGAAGTGGAATACGAGCGTATCCATATGCCGAAGAACACACCAACAGGTATCTACGTATCTGCATGGGCATTGGTATTTGGCTTCGCGATGATTTGGTACATCTGGTGGCTAGCAGCAGCAAGCTTTGTTGGCATCATCGTGACTTGTATTCAACACAGCTACAACGACGATGTGGATTACTACGTTGAAGTTGAAGAAATCAAAGCGATTGAAGCGGAGCGTCGAGCTCAACTTGAAGAAGCGAAGAAAAACGAAGTGAAAGACAACGAGAAAAAAGACGATCTGGAGGTGACGTATGCAAGCTAATGTAGCCGCTCACGACCACGATCATCACCATGACTCGGCCGGCAACAAGTTGTTTGGTTTCTGGGTTTACCTAATGAGTGACTGTGTATTGTTTGCGACCTTGTTTGCAACCTACGCAGTACTTGAAAGTGGCTCTATCGCGGGCCCAACAGGTAAAGATATCTTTGAACTGCCGTTCGTATTTGTAGAAACCATGTTGCTACTGTTTAGTAGTATCACGTTTGGCTTCGGCATGATTGCGATGAAGCGCAAAGATGTCGCAGGCCTAAAACGTTGGTTAAAAGTAACCTTCTTGCTTGGTCTTGGCTTCATCTGTATGGAAGTGTATGAGTTCCATCACCTAATTGAAGAAGGTTACGGACCGCAAGAAAGTGCGTTCCTGTCTGCGTTCTTTACTTTGGTGGGCACACACGGTTTGCACGTGACCTTTGGTTTGATCTGGCTGGCAGTGGGTTACCACCAGCTATCAACTAAGGGCCTAAACGACAACATGTCGATGCGATTCCAGTGTCTAAGCTTGTTCTGGCACTTCCTAGACATCGTTTGGATTTGCGTATTCACCATCGTTTACTTACTGGGGGTTATGTAATGGAAAACCATCTAGATACCGGTGCTTCTGATTACGTAAAAGGCTTCATCGCGTCGCTGATCCTGACGGTGATTCCTTTCTACTGTGTGTGGGCGCAAGTGCTGCCAGATACTGCGACTTATGCCGTGTTATTTGGTTGTGCGCTTGTTCAGATCTTCGTGCACTTTAAGTACTTCCTGCATATGGAAGTGAAAACACCAGAAGGCCAATGGAACTTCGTTTCACTGATGTTTACCGCCATTGTTGTGTTGATTCTTATCGCTGGTTCGATTTGGATCATCTACAACATGAACGTCAACATGAAGTTGTAGGCTAGGGTATGCTGAAAAGATATTTGTCTATTACCAAACCGGGCATCATTTTCGGCAACCTGATTTCTGTTGCGGCGGGGTTCTTCCTCGCCGCAAAATCAGAACCAGCGAGCTTTCTGTTGTTATTGACAACGTTAGTTGGCGTGGGGCTTGTAATTGCATCAGGATGCGTGGTGAATAACATCTTTGACCGCGATATCGATCAAAAGATGAAGCGCACGCAAAACCGCGAATTAGTGATGGGTAACATCAATACCGATGCGGCTTTTGTTTATGCTTTAGTATTGTTGCTTAACGGCACGGCGCTGCTATTCCAAGTGGTGAATCCGCTTTCGGCCGTGGTTGTACTCTTGGGTTACGTGTTTTATGTCTTCTTTTACACCATGTGGTACAAGCGAAATTCGGTTTACGGCACCTTAGTTGGCAGTATTTCCGGCGCAGTTCCTCCTTTGGTGGGTTACCTAGCCGTGACCAACTACATTAGCTTGGAAGCCATCTTGCTGTTCGTCATGTTTTGTCTGTGGCAAATGCCGCACTCTTACGCGATTGCAATGTTCCGCATGCAAGATTACCGTGATGCAGGCATTCCAGTGCTTCCTGTTAAAGAGGGGATTGCCAAAGCGCATCAGCATATGAAAGCGTACGTAGTTGCTTTTGGTGTGGTTGCTATCGGGCTGTTTATGCTAGGTGAAGCCGGTTACGAGTACTTGGCAGTTTCGGCGGCGGTGTGTTTTATGTGGACACGTGTGACGTTCCAAAAAGTGGATTACAACAACTACATTCAATGGTCCAAATCGGTGTTTAAGATGTCGTTATTGGTTGTCATGGGCATCAGCGGCGTACTTGGGCTGGAGTTGATTCCACTGCCGTTTATTCATTAAAGGAAAGTAAGTCTGAGTTAACGATTGATATCATCAGTAGTGGTGATGAGAACAAAACCAATGAATGCGGAATCGGTGATCTATCTCACCAAACCTTAATCCAGATTAAAGTTTTGCCGCGGTTTCGGCGGTAAGGTTCGCGTCGCTCATTGCACTGAACAGAAATTCAGAGAAGGAACAGCCATGCTTTGTGTATCGCTGTTCCTTTTTCGTTCCTGCTCGGTAGTGATGTATCTAAAAAGACAGATTTTAAGAGGACTGGACTTGAGCATTTTGTTTTCAGAAGCCCGCATTGGCAACATGACACTAAAGAACCGCTTTGTACGTAGTGCAACGTGGGAAAATATGGCAACGGAAGACGGTCACATGACCGAGAAGCTGTACGACATTTATGAAGAACTTGCCAAAGGTGAAGTGGGCCTGATCGTTACTGGCTACGCAAACATCGTAGAAGAAGAAAAGCCGAACGCAGGCATGATGGGGATCTACAACGACTCTTTCATCGATGAATACAAAAAGCTGACTGACCTTGTCCATGAGCATGACGCTAAGATCGTCATGCAGATTGCTTACGGCGGTACAAAAACGACATTCAACGTTGGTGAGCGTGTGATTTTTGCTCCAAGTGAAGTGCCAGAGCGCGGCACCAAAACGGAAGGCAAAGCGATGACTCAAGATGAGATTGACTACATCGTTAAAGCATTTGCGCTAGCGAGCAAGCGTGCACAAGATTCTGGCTTTGATGGTGTAGAAATCCACGCGGCGCACACGTACTTGATCAACCAGTTCTTGAGCCCATATTACAACCGTCGCGAAGACCAATACGGCGGAAGCCTTGAGAACCGCATGCGTTTCCTTATGGAGATCTATGCCGAAACGCGCAAGCTAGTTGGTGATGATTTCCCGATTCTGGTGAAGCTGACAGCAACAGAATTCTTCGATGGCGGTTTGACGTTCGATGAAACGCGCATTGTTTGCAAGAAGCTAGAAGAAGTGGGCGTGGATGCGATCATTGTATCGGGTAACATTCACGGCAACGCAAGCACCATGGTAGGTGAATCGTTCGATGGTTACACGCTACAAGAAGAAGGCTACTTCCACGAGTACGGTCAAGTGATCAGTCAAGATGTGAATGTACCTGTAATTACCGTGGGTGGCTTAAACGACTTCTGTGCTATCGAAGACTTGGCTGACAATACTAAGATTCAGTTTTTCGCGCTTTCTCGTCCGTTATTGGCAGAGCCACAATTGATCAAGCGCTGGAAAGACGGTAACCGCGCCGAAGTTGACTGCGAACGTTGCTCTAAGTGTCGCACCAAGCGTGGCAACTTCTGCGTGGTTTACAAGCGCAGAAAGTAGTGCGTTCTGGCTCATGAAATTTTAAAAAGCCCCTGATGCTTAACGTGTCAGAGGCTTTTTTAGTTGTGAGTTATACCCAAGTAACCTCGAGATGCTGGTTCAGCGAGAATGATTTGGTTTGTAGACGCGGCGGCGATTTAAAGGTTTGGTGGTTCTAAATCAAGAATCGACAACAAAGTATACAAGCCAAGGCCCTTACTATTTGCAAAGAGGGCCCTTTGGGAGCGTGTCATTGACTCGATTGCTGCGTCAAACAACTTGGAAATAGCTGGCTATTACGCTGCATTGTCTTCCTTGCCCTCGAATCAATGACAACGCTCTGAATCCTGCATCTTGAAGTCACTTGGGTATATGCTTATGCAGTTTCTACTTCTTCTTGGTAGTTCAAGTAATGAATGCACAAATCATGAAACGCTTTTGCCTGAGGGGAGATGGTTCTGTCCGTCAGAGTAAAGATGCCAACCTGTCTTTCCAAAGGTGGATCGATCAGCGGAATCCAAACTAAGCGGGTTTCATTAGTGGGGAACGCTAATTTCGGCAAGGTAGTGACACCAATACCGAGCTCCAGAACGGAGAACAAAGATGTGATGTTCTCAACGGAATATAAAGCCTGTTCACTGAGCGCGCGTGCAGGCGTCGGATCGAGTAGGGTACACGTGCCGTTTCGAATAAAGGGCTGTTCTAATAAGGTTTGCCATTCAATGCCCTCAGGGTGTTGGGCAATAGGGTTGTCCTTCAAACACACCACGCCAATTGGATCGGAGATCAATGGAGTAAACTCAATACCGCCTTCATCTAAATGTGATGGGTTTCCTAACGCTAAATCGACCTCGCCTGATAACAGACGGGCTTCGACCCCTGCTGCGTTATCATCAATTAAGCTGACCTCGACGTTAGGATATTGTTCACAAAATGCGCCCAAAACACTTGGAATGAGCTTAGCAGCAACAGAAGGGACACTGGCAATTCGCACTCGACCTTGCTGTCCAGCAGCGGCTGCTTTTAAGTCGTTGTTCAGTGCGTGATAGATATTAAGAAACTGTATGATCTTGGGTAAGCAGATTTCACCAAAGGGCGTGAGTTTAGATTTATTGCCCGTTTCAAACAGCGTTTGACCGAGGTTTTTTTCCAGTTCTTTGATCGACGTTGACAGCGCAGCTTGAGAGCGGTTTGCTCTATGTGAAGCTGCTCTAAAACCACCTTCCTCGACCACCATCACAAAATGCTTTAATTGTTGAAGTTTGATACTCATCGCGAAACCCCTGCAACCCCTTTATTTATCGGAACCTTTATAAGGTGATAGATTTTTCTTATCAAATGTAAAAAATTTACCGTTCGATTTATCGCCTGTCAATGTGCAGTATTTAACTATCTTGAAACAAGGTTGTTACAAAGGTTGAAAGGCACGTGAATACTTCTACGAAAAAATACCCAGTCAAAACGGCACTATTTGCTTCTAAAGCACCACTAGAATGGGCCATCGTCAACAATGGCACGTTATACACGGCGCAAATCCCAATCGATGATACGGGCGCGGTCGTGGAAGGTGGCATCGAAGCGCAAACACGCCAAACCTTTAATAATCTCATTCACACCCTTGAGTGCGCGGGCGAGTCGCTTGATTCAGTTCTACAAGTGCTGATCTACGTGACGGATCGCGAGTATCTAAAAACGGTAAATCAAGTGTATGCGGAATACTTTGAAGCGCCTTATCCAAACCGCGCAGCCATGGTTGTCGCAGGCCTTGCCCGTGAAGAAATGCTGGTCGAATTTGTGGTTTACGCCTCAGCGAACCAGCCATAGTAAAGAACAAAAACACACAGCCAAGTTTGGCGTATTAAGTGAGATGAATGAGCTGGTGGAAGACCACTAGACGTCAGGAAGAACAAGGACAGAGCAATGACTTTTATCAATAATGTTCAAGCAGAAAAATCCCTCTACATTGCCGGTGAATGGCAATCTGGCATCAACACGATTGCAAACATCAACCCTTCAGACATCAGTGAAAATTTAGGCGACTTTGCTCAGGCGAGCGAAGCGCAAGTCGAACAAGCGATTCAAGCCGCGAAAGTTGCACAACCAGAGTGGGAAAAAACGCCAATTGAGCGTAAACAAGCGGTATTGCAGGCTATTGGTGATGAGCTGATTGCTCGTTGTGACGAACTTGGTACATTGCTTTCACGCGAAGAAGGCAAACCATTTGCAGAAGGTCGAGGTGAAATCTACCGCGCTGGACAATTCTTCCAATACTTTGCGGCTGAAGTGCTGCGTCAAATTGGCGATAACGCTGCTTCTGTCCGTCCAGGGGTTTCCGTTGAGGTTACTCGTGAAGCTGTTGGCGTTATCGCCATCATTTCTCCTTGGAATTTCCCAACTGCGACTGCCGCTTGGAAAATCGCGCCAGCCCTTGCTTTTGGTAACAGTGTGGTTTGGAAGCCAGCGAATTTAACACCAGCAAGTGCCGTTGCACTGACTGAGATTATCCATCGACAAGGCTTACCAGCAGGTACATTTAACCTAGTGTTGGGCAGTGGCTCACAAGTGGGTAACACGCTTATCAACTCGAAGGACGTAAATGGCGTGAGCTTTACTGGATCTGTTGATACGGGTCGTAAAGTCGCAGCAGCGACAGCGCCAAACTTCGTTCGCTGTCAGTTAGAAATGGGCAGTAAGAACGCACTGGTGGTTGCCGATGATGCTGATATTCAAATCGCTGTTGAAGCGACGATTGCAGGTTCTTTCTCTGGCGCAGGTCAGAAGTGTACGGCTTCATCTCGTTTAGTGGTGATGGATGGTATTCACGATGCGTACGTTGAAGCACTGATCAAACGAATGAGCGAGCTTAAAGTTGGCCACGCATTAGAAGAAGGCATCTTTATGGGGCCAGTGGTGGATGGCAACCAGTTAGAAGCGAACTTCGATTGGATCGAGAAGGCACGTCAAAGTGGTGCGGAGCTGGCATTTGGTGGCGAGCGATTAAACCTGAAACATGAAGGCTTCTACATGTCGCCAACTCTGTTCCTTAATACGCAAAACAGCTGGGAAGTGAACCAGGAAGAGGTGTTCGCACCGATGGCAAGTGTGATTCGAGTTTCTGATTTGGATGAAGCCATTGCCGTGGCGAACGATACTCGCTTTGGTTTGACGGGCGGCATCATCACACAAAGCCTTCGTAACAGCGCCATCTTCAAACAGCAGGTACAAACAGGCTGTGTGATGGTCAACCTACCAACCGCAGGAACGGATTACCACGTACCGTTTGGCGGTCGTAAAGAGTCGAGCTTTGGTCCACGCGAGCAAGGTCAGTATGCGAAAGAGTTCTACACCGTGGTGAAAACCGCTTATCAACGTCCTTACTAAGTGAAATAGGGCTGCAGGGTATTGCGCAGCCCAACCTTAGAGGCGAATTAACGTTTAAGGAGTGGTTATGTACCAACGACGGATTGTGATTGATGGATTGCAGTACTGCAATTGGGATAGAGAGTACTTTCAGACACTAAAAGCCAGCGGGATCACCGCTGTGCATGCAACGATCGTTTATCACGAAAATGCACGAGAAACGTTAACCCGCTTTGCTGAATGGAATCTTCGCTTTGAGCAAAACGCAGACCTCATCATGCCAATTCATTCCATGGCCGATGTCGAGAAAGCTAAGACAGAAGGAAAAGTAGGGGTCTTCTTTGGTGCGCAAAACTGTTCTCCAATTGATGATGAAATTGGCCTGATTGAAGTCATGCGTCGCCAAGGTTTGTTGATCATGCAGCTGACCTACAACAACCAAAGCTTGTTGGCGACAGGCTGCTATGAGCACAACGACTCTGGTGTCACGCGTTTTGGTAAACAGGCCATCGAAGAGATGAACCGTGTTGGGATGCTCATCGACATGTCACACAGTGCAGAGCGCTCGACATTGGAAGCGATTGATCTTTCTTCCCGCCCTATTTGTATTAGCCACGCAAACCCAACGTTTGCCCATGACGCTCTGCGTAATAAATCTAACAACGTTATCAAAGCACTGACGGAACGCGGTGGTTTGATTGGCTTTAGTTTGTACCCGTTCCACCTGCCAAATGGCAGCCAATGCACGCTTGATGATTTTTGCCAAATGGTCGCCAAGACGGCTGATTTGTTTGGTGTGGATCATCTGGGTATTGGCAGTGATCTTTGCTTGAACCAGCCACAGCAAGTCCTTGAATGGATGCGTAATGGCCGTTGGTCGAAAGCGATGGATTATGGTGAAGGTTCGGCAAGTAACTCTGGTTGGCCCGATGCACTGCCTTGGTTTAGCGGAAGCAAGGGTATGGAGAATATTTACAACGGCTTAATGCGTCACGGGTTCAGCGAATCTGAGGCAGGAAAAATACTGGGTGAGAACTGGTTTAACTTTTTGAAAGAAGGGCTGGAGGCCAAGTTATAAGTTGTAACCCGAACAAGGAATAGCCCGCCACCAATACAATAATAAGGCGGGCGTTAAAGTCACTTTTTGTAGCCGTTAAGGCAGCTGCAACAAACCTCTGGAGTCAGAGCATGTCTGATCTAACCAATAGCATGAAAGCTTCTACGATGAGCGTGTCATCAAAGAAGCCACAAGCAAAACACAACGACATTTCAGCTATAGAAAACTCACCGGATAAGCTGGGGCTGAGTAACCCAGCACTTTGGTACAGTGGCGGCTTTATCGCACTTTTCGTGGCCATTGCGCTTTATGATGGCGAACTGTTATCTACATTGGTAAACACAGGATTTGCATGGGCGGTGAAAGTCTTCGGCCCATATTGGCAACTACTGCTTCTTCTCACTTTTCTTATTGGTCTTGGCTTGGCTGCAGGGCGAACAGGTAAGGTGATTTTAGGTGGCACAACCAAGCCTGAAATGGACGGTTTTCGCTGGATGGCGATCATCTTCTGTACCTTACTCGCCGGTGGTGGCGTGTTTTGGGCAGCAGCAGAACCAATCGCACATTACGTGAGCCCACCACCTTTGTATGGTGCGCAAGATAATCCACAACAGGGCGCAGTAAATGCACTATCACAATCCTTCATGCACTGGGGTTTTCTTGCTTGGGCCATCGTTGGTAGCTTAACGTCTATCGTGGTAATGCATCTACATTACGACAAAGGCTTACCACTCAAGCCACGAATTCTGCTCTACCCAGTATTGGGTGAGCGTGCACTGAAGGGCCAAATCGGCGCCTTGATTGATGCGTGCTGCATCATCGCGGTAGCGGCAGGCACTATTGGTCCAATCGGCTTTTTAGGTCTACAGGTTAGCTACGCGTTAAACGCTTTGTTTGATATTCCTGATGGGTTCACGACACAGCTGATCATTATTCTCTTTGCCATCGTACTTTACACCGTCTCTGCGCTAAGTGGCCTGAACCGTGGCATGCAAATGTTGAGTCGTTACAACGTCATCTTGGCGATTGCTCTAATGGCTTACATCCTGCTATTCGGTCCAACAGACTTTATTTTCAATGGTTACATTCAAGGCGTAGGCACCATGTTGGATAACTTCATCCCGATGGCGACTTACCGCGGTGATGAAGGTTGGTTGAGCTGGTGGACCGTATTCTTCTGGGGTTGGTTCCTAGGCTATGGGCCAATGATGGCCATCTTTATTGCTCGTATTTCACGTGGCCGTAGCATTCGCCAAATCATTACAACCATCAGTATTGTTGCACCATTGACGACCTGCTTTTGGTTCACGATTGTGGGTGGTTCAGGTCTGGCGTTTGAAATCGCAAACCCTGGCAGCGTGAGTTCGGCGTTTGAAGGCTTTAACTTACCGGGAGCGCTGCTGGCCGTAACGCAACAGCTGCCAATGCCGATGTTAGTTTCTATTTTGTTCCTTGTGTTAACGACCATTTTTATTGTGACAACAGGGGACTCGATGACTTACACCATCAGTGTCGTGGTCAGTGGTGAAACAGAGCCAAATGCCTTCATTCGTACGTTCTGGGGTGTGGCGATGGGTGTCGTCGCGCTGATTCTGATTTCGCTTGGCTCGGGCGGTATTTCTGCTTTGCAATCCTTCATTGTGATCACGGCAGTGCCAGTCTCGTTAATCTTGCTGCCGTCACTATGGAATGCACCGCAGATCGCCATCAAGATGGCAAAAGAGCAGGGGTTATAAGTCGCTATAAAGCGATAACCAATGGTTTAGAAACCGTACTTTAGAAACAATGCTTTAAAAAAACAATAACGTGGAGCTTGTGCGGGTTATAACCCTCCTACACCCGCACAAGTCTATATTCTTACAATAAAAAATAGGTGGTGAGCAAAATGGATGCACATCGTTCTACTTACACTGAAACAACGCTTCGCGACGCTGCTACTGTGATGGCGCCAGATAGGCTAGGGGCTATGCACCAAAACCGAATCAGCTTTGTGAGAAGTTTGATTCGAAAGATGGCAAGCCAAGAATGGCAAGTCAGTAAACATGAATGGCAATTGTGCCCACGTGGTTTTGGTCATGTAATTTATAAGCTTGAGACGCCAGAGCATGTATATCACTTGGTTGTATTTTGCGATGAGATTGCCGATGAAGAACGCAATGATCGCGTTATCGCCGAGAAATGGGACGTCACCTTTGCACTCGTGAAAGGGGATGTCCATGTTGAGCTCTTAGAACAGCTAAGAGCCAATGTGCCGTTGCAAGAAGCAGGGCGTAACCCTAACAACGTGCTTGTTCTTGCTCGTGCGAACAAAAGTGTCCGCGTGTTTGAACATCTCGTTGCTGCATTGGCAAAAGGTGAGCAACCAGATCCTACTGAACTTGCAGAGGTTGGCTACATACTGAGAACGACAGCCGTATACGGAAACGGCAAGTTTGGTATAGCCGATTTTAAGCTGTTAGAGAACAATCCTGATTTCAATCAATCCTTTAGTGCGCAAATGTGTGCGGTGTACATGCTTAGAGAGTTCAGCCTTGATTGGGTGCACTATCTAGCTCAGCAACAAGGTGGAGACAAAGCCATTGCTTTACACAAAGGGCTACAACGTTACCTTGGTGTGGGGAATGCAACAGGATTAGGTATGGCGCCTTATCTTATCAACCACCCTTGCATTGTTGATCAATGGATGACGTCACGTGAGCGTGCTATTGCTCAAGTATTGTCGATGCCTTGTGAGATCCAGCAAGAAGCGCCACTGACAGCGTTGTTGGCAAAAGCGCAGCGTCATTTAGAGCAGGTGATCACCATTAATGAACATCAAGACCAACTGAACCATAAAGCGATAGAAGACATTCAGGCGCTACAAATTAACTTGAATGCCTTGATGGCGAAACACGTGAACTGGGCAAGCTTGCTCAAACAAACCACAACAATGAGTTTGGAAGCCCAAGAAATCCTAACTTCATGTTTGATCGAGCTTTACCCGTCTTTGGTTGATGAATTTGAAAACCAAATGAACACCGATGAATCGCTGTCCATTTCTGGCGGAAAAAGCGTTCAAGATGTTTTGCAAATACTAGAGAACAAATACCGTTGGTCGATTGATGCGGACTATTCGTTACCAGAGAACAACTATTGGTTCTGGTATCGCTCCCAAGATAAAGAGGAGCCGAGGTTAGGTGTTCGTGGAGAGGAGATTGGCGAAGAACGTGAGCTGCCGCTGGATATCGGGCGACAAGTAAACCGCCTTTACCATTCTCTACAAACGTGTCAGCCGGACATATCGTTAGCAGAGTTCTTGTTGCAACACCCGCAGTATCGTGCAGTCACTCGTCGTGTGTGGACGCTTGGTAATAGAGAGATGGGTGATATCCAAATGAACGTACTTCGTAAGGATGCGCTGCCAATGCACTTGCTGCGCTGTAAGCTAGCGATGTTTGGTGCTACCAAGTTCGACCCGAGGTCTGACCGCTGGGTGCGCGTGACCTTCTTCCAAGGAGCCCCACTTTTGGATGAAATCAACGATCCTGATTATACCGATACGTGGATTTTCCCAACTATGCCTGAGCGTGAAGACATCGCGCGAAGCGACAATCAAAAAATCGATGGGGGTTTTGCATCATGATCGTTTCTCACAATGAGCTGGTGGCTGCGGTAAACAAAGCCTTCCTTGGGATGCGTCGTCACTGTGGTGAAGCGGATGTGATTGCTAACATGGTTGCGGACCTGCAAATGGTTGGTTTACACGGTGTACGTCACTTCAACAACGCCAGTCTGTTCCTTAATCTCGATTCGGACTGCGCAGTCACTATCGCTGGCAACACAGACTCGTCCATTGAAGTGGACTTACACAATGGTAGTATTGCATGTCATTTACCAGCGGTGTTGGACTTTGCGTTAGAAAAGATGGTGAAGAGTAAGTCTGTCACCGTTACGCTAAAACAATGCCATAACCGTTGGTTAGCATTCAGTGAGTTAGCTCGATTGTCTGCCAAGGGGATAGCCTGCCGTGCGCAATGGGTGAATGGTACCAGTCCGAAACGCACCTTATATGTGTTAAATCGAGGTCACATTGCACCAGAAGTCTTCTTTTCTGATGTGGTAGAAGGGCACGATACGGATTATCACGACATGATCATAGAACTCTCCACCAACGATTTTAACCTTGATGCGAGTTCGCAAGGCTACACTATTCATATCGAAGGTGAAGAGCTAAGCCGTGCACAAAAGGCATCATGGGCAGAGGGTATATTTGTGGAGGATGCTGAGTGGGAAACCTTAAAACAGACCGCCACCGTGTTCCTTGTCGAAAATAGTGAGCGTTCTATTCAAGGTGCTGGTGAATTAGCTTGATACCGATCCTTTGACCAAATTACTAAGAGGCTGCCTTTGGGTAGCCTTTTTTATTACCTAAACTTTGAGCCTATTTAAAAATGGAATAAAACTATTAATAACATCAAATATGATGGTTGTGGTCTATTATAACTTTACTGATTTGTTTTATTTTATACCTCTTAATAAATGAGTTCTTTGACTTTATTTATATCCTGATTTTTACGTGATACTTTTCTTGTTTAAAACAACAAATTTAAAATGTGAAATGTCATTTATTTATTCAAATTATTTGATTTTAAATGCTTATTCTTCTCGATAATCTCATAAATAACCTTGTATTATGTGGGTTTTATGACAGTTTATATCAAGTCGTGGTATGGGTTTTCTAGTTAAGTTTAAAGGGCGCTTGCAACGAAAACGTTTGCGTTATGTGGTCGAATTTTAATCGGGATGGCATTCATTCTGATTTTTTATCTAATATATGGTTTTAGATATTTTATATTTGAAAATACAAGGCTTAATATGCTAAATTTTATAGCTTAGATAATAATGATATTAAAAGCGTCCTCTCTATTTCTTCTGGGTGTAATAAATTTTTTGTTCATAATGAAATTTAAGAAAACAATATTTTTAAATAAAAATATCTAATGATAAAAATGTATTTCTTAGATTTTATAAATGAGATCTTCTTCCATGAAAAATTCATTTGTGACAATTTTGTAACTTTTAGATTTGCCAGTTTCATTGATTTATAGAATTGATGTATCACAACTATTTTATTGGTTTTAAATATCGACTTTGATGTGTTTTTTTCTGATAGATTCGATTCGAATACATCAAGGAGATAGATAAATGATAATCAAGAAACGTCTGATAGCAGTCGCTGTTGCAGGTGTAATGACCATGTCAGTACATGCAGGTGAATCAGTCACACTTACCAAGCCAGTTAACTTCACCAACTTCTCTGGCCTTAACTCACAACTGGGTGTTAACAATGCTTCTAGCTTTAAACAAGTGAAAAGTATCCACCTTAAAAAACGTGGCGTTTATAAAGTTAAGATTCAGCAGAACGTTTGGGGTGTTCCTGTTTGGGGGCATTCTCTGAATGCGACGCAAAGCTTTAAGGGTGGTGCATTAAAAACGGTACAGGGCAGCTACCTTCGTGTGAATGACTTGGATCGTAGCTTTGTTAAGCCGAAGTTGAACCGTGCAGATGCATTAAAAGTCGCGTCTAAAAATCTTCAGGATAAAGGCTTCGCAGTCAAGTTCCTGCGAAACGTTGAAGATGAGTTATTCATCTATCAAGACGGCAAGAAGACCCGTTTGGTCTACGTGGTTTCTTATCTGTTAGCGAACAGCCTTCAACCATCTCGTCCGTTTACTATGCTAGATGCTCACAGTGGCGAAATCATCGATCGTTGGGAAGGGATTGCACACGCACAAATCGGTACAGGCCCTGGTGGTAATGAAAAAACGGGTATGTACGAGTACGGTACGGATTACCACTTCCTCGACGTGCAAGAGGATGGCACTAACTGTGTTATGGAGTCGGAGAACGTTGTCACGGTTAACCTAAATGGTGGTACTGAAGGTTCTACTCCATACAGCTACGAATGTCCGCGCAATGAATTCCAAGAAATCAACGGCGCTTACTCGCCACTGAACGACGCCCATTATTTTGGCAACATTGTATTCGACATGTATAAAAACTGGTTCGATACGGCACCGCTTACCTTTAAGCTGATGATGCGCGTTCACTACGGCACTGGGTACGAAAACGCGTTCTGGGATGGTCAGGCAATGACATTCGGTGATGGTGAGAGTTACTTCTACCCACTGGTTAGCCTTGATGTGTCAGCGCACGAAGTGAGCCATGGCTTTACCGAGCAAAACTCAGGCCTGGTTTACGCTAATCAGTCTGGTGGCATGAACGAGGCCTTCTCGGATATCGCAGGTGAAGCGGCAGAGTACTACATGAAGGGCGAAAATGACTGGATGGTCGGTAAAGACATCTTTAAAGAAGATGGCGCCCTGCGTTACATGGATGACCCTTCGCGTGATGGTTCTTCTATCAACCATGCTCAAGATTACTACGATGGATTGAATGTGCACTACAGCTCGGGCGTCTTCAACAAAGCTTTCTACCACCTTGCAACAACGGATGGCTGGGATACTAAGAAAGCGTTTGAACTGTTCGTACTTGCTAACCAGATCTACTGGTCACAAAACAGTGATTTCTGGGAAGGAGCATGTGGTGTTAAAAGTGCCGCCACTGACCTAGGTTACGACGCTTCTGCGGTTGTTAATGCCTTTGGCATTGTGGGTGTAGAGCCTTGTGCGGAGCCACCATTGCCGCCAGAGCCAGAATACCAACGCTTAGAGAATGGCAGCTCGGTAACCGTGAATGGTGACACAGGCTCGAAGACTTACTTTGATATTGAAGTACCAGAAGGCAAACAACAGTTGACGATTAACCTGTTAGCGCCAAATGGTGATCCGGATATCTATGTTGGTTTTGATTACGCGCCAAGCTCGACGGAGAACATTTGTTCTAGCGCTTCAGTATCAGACGAAGTGTGTGTCATTGAAAACCCAGAGCAAGGCCGCTACACCATCAACGTTTACGGTTACGCTGCATACGATAATGCAGAGCTATCGGCGACTTACGATGATAGCAGTGCGAACGTGCCACCAGTAGCGTCGTTTGACCAATCAGTATCGGGTAAAACGGTTCAACTTCGTAGTACAAGTAGTGATAGTGACGGCAACATTGTCTCTTACCAATGGAGCCTAGGTGATGGTAATTCGCAAACTGGTGAAACGGTATCACACACTTACGCTGCGGCAGGTGACTACGCGGTAACGTTAACCGTAACGGATGATGCAGGTAGTGCAACTTCGACGACACAAACAGTGACGATCGAAGAAGGCCAAACGGATGCGTTCCCGCTGAAACTGAACTTTGGTAACAAATTCCCGAATGGTAAAGCTCGTGTCAAACTTTCTTGGAAATACAGCACTGACGATTACTTCATCGTGAAGCGTGATGGTAAAAACGTAGGTGCAACGGACTTCCAGTCTTACGTTGACCAGTTTGAGCACAACGGCACGATCGACGTGGAATACCAAGTGTGTACCTCTGGAAATGTGTGTTCTGAAACGAAGCGTTACCGATTCCTAAAACCAAATAAATAATAACGCAATATAAAGGGCTCCCAAAGGAGCCCTAATTCGTCATGTACGGCTAGAAAAGGAAAAACAACAAATGAAAAAGAGCTTATTAGCGATGGCATTACTGAGCGGCACTGTTGCTGCGAGTGAATCTCCGTTGCAGGAAGAGGTGTGGATCACAACAGACGCAGATGCTCAGCACTTAGCTATTCAACACGGCGCAGTGGTGTATTCTGACTTTTTCGGTGCACGCCCAGCGATCGTTGCTAAGATTCCTCGAGATAAGTTAGCGACGTTATCCAGTCACATGCACCATGACAAACATCGTTGTGGTGGCTATATGGTGCACCCAGATAAAGCCAGTGCTATGAAAGCGGCAGCGATGCCGACAACAATAAAAACATTTAACAAGCCCACGATAAGTCATCATGAAACGGTCGAAACGCTCATCAATCAGGTAGAGCCAACTAACTTGGTGAAAACGATTGAAGACATGACATCTTTCACCAACCGTTTTTATACGACACCGACGGGTATTGAAGCCTCAAACTGGTTGTTAGAGCGCTGGATAAAAGAGATTGAGGGAGTGAGTTATGCATCTGCGGTGCAAATTCCTCATGCTGGGTTCCCTCAAAAGTCAGTTGAAGTCACCTTATTAGGAGCGAAGTACCCAGAAGAAATTATTGTTGTGGGTGGCCATTTAGACTCGACGGCAGGGACTTGGACAGAAGAGCACACCATCTCTCCAGGTGCGGACGATGATGCATCGGGTATTGCTACCGTAACGGAGGCGCTTCGATTGATGATCGCCAGTGGAGTCCAGCCCGATCGTACGATTAAGTTTTATGGCTATGCGGCGGAAGAGGTTGGCTTAAGAGGATCCCAAGGCGTGGTATCAATGCTGAGTAGCCGAGGAGCCAACGTTCTTTCAGCCTTGCAGCTCGATATGACTAACTACAATGGCTCTGCTCATGACATTACGTTCATTACAGACTATACGGACAGCAACCTAACGGCCTTTTTGGCTGAGTTGATTGATGAGTATGCGCCTGAAATCACCTACGCCTTTGACCGATGTGGCTACGCATGTTCTGACCATGCATCTTGGCATAATGCTGGCTACCCAGCTGCAATGCCTTTCGAGAGTATGTTTGAAGACTACAACCCGAATATTCATACCCAATTTGATACTTTAGAAAACGCGGATCCAACGGCAACTCATGCTAGCAATTTCGCGAAACTTGCAGTGGCTTATTTGGTGGAGTCGAGCATGGATAGCGTATCGGGTGTGACGCCATTACAAGATGGTGAACCCGTTGACAATTTGCAGGCAGGGTATGGCGAAGAGCAATTCTTTACCTTTGAAACACAAGAAGCAGGGCAGGTGACGATCACCATGTCAGGCCCGAGAAGTGGTGATGCTGACTTGTTCGTTAAGTACAACGACTCTGTATCCGTAACGAATTTCGACTGCCGCCCATTCCAAAATGGTAGCAATGAGCAGTGTGTTCTTAACAAACCTGCGGGTATGTTCAACATCATGATTCGCGGTTACCGTAATTTTGACCAGACGAGTATTGTTGCGAGTTTTGAAAAAACCGCAAAGTGATGGTTAGAAAGTTTAAATTCTATTAGGTTAGACCTCGATTAAATTGCCGCTCATGCCATAGTGAGCGGCATTTTTATTGCTGAGATAAAGCCTTTGATGCTCCTCAACTTCATTCTCCTCCTGACATCAGCCTTGTTACTCTTCTCTTCTCTTCTCTTTCCACCGCAAGACCTCTAACAAACAAAGGTGAAATCCATATAAATACTGGGGCTTTAAACTTTTGTCTTTTTATTTATTATTTTGTTAATTGCGGGCGTGTTTATAAATATTGCGGGGTCTTTTTTTATTTTTAGTATTATCAGTAAGTAACTAACGATTTGATTACCATGATTCACTTAAAACAGCGACTGTTGTTATTAATATAAATAGCGATTACATCAAATCGCAGTGGTAATAAAAATACATGAAAATATCTAAGTTTCTGCCGCTTATGCTGTTAAGCGCGCTTTCATCTCACGTTTCTTTTGCTCAAGAGGTTAACCATTCATCGGTCGTCCAGACGGTTTATTATGATCAAGTCGACCCGACATATCACGATTCGCTGTACCTGTTTCAGCTTGTGATGTCCAAACACTGTCTAAACTACCGACTTGATGAAGAGGCTTGTAGCAGCTATCTCTATGACAAGCGCAAGACGGTTGTATCCGATTGGTCTGCGGAACAAGAGCCAGTCAAAAAGCAATATCTTAATATTAAACTCCAAATGCTCGATGACATGGGTTTCATTCTTGCTGACGTACATCATGGCGATCAAGGCTATTTCAGTCCAATCGTCGCAGATACTCAAGCAATCATGGACACACGTTTTAAACCTCAGTTAAATCAGATCATTCAGCAGGAGCTTAAGGAAAACGGTGGGAAAACAGGTCTAGACTTTGTTGGCGCTAAGAAGCAATTGTTAGTGCAGTACAAGGACGAAACAAGGCGCTTTCGTGAAACCGAAATGGAGCCAATTGAGTTCTTAGCGCCTAAACCAACAAAGGCGGAGAAGATTCATTACCAAGAATTACTCTTCTCAGAACTCTACCTTGCGGAAAAGCTATCAATGACAACTGCAGAAAGAGAATTAGACAAACTTCTTACGGATGTTATCCGAGACTTGGTGAGATGCGCTGAATGTACGACAACACCTATCGTGAAAACGGTGAGCAATTCATATACATCTTATGCAGAGATTAGCCTCGCAGAGGTAATGTTATTTGGATTGGAAGGGCTACCAGCAGGAAATTCAGAGATACTTTACCCGGTCGAGTATTTTGAATCTGGAGATAAGACTCTTTCTGTTGTCCAGTTCCTTTCGAACCTTCGCTCATATATCCAACAAAACGAGGCCTACTTATTTGTATCAAAAGACCAAGTAAGCGCTGATGCAAAACCTGCCAATATTGAGCAAGCTTCTTGGGAAGTCATGAAGAAAGGTGTGTCGCGCGTTAACTTAAGCTCTGATATTTGGAAAAAAGCGATGGTTCCGAACATTCGTCGCTTGTTTAACTCCCTTGTTAAAATCACAACGGGCCCGACTGGCGCGACTTTCGTTAACCAGGCGTCTCAGGCGATGAATAGTGCGGTGACGACCAACTTTAAGCTCGCCCATATCGGGAAAACGTTCAACCTGGCAAGCTCGGTGAACGCGGTGATTAAACACTTACCAAAAGTCATTATTGGAGAGTCGGAGCGTTACTTGTGTAACAGCGATGAGATTGCCGGGAGTGGGTTCACCAATGGCATTACTTTGGAAGAAAAGTGCGTTTATGTGCCTAATTTTGGCTACCGTGCTTTCCCGATTACCGTGGGTTCATTGCTCGATCAACCAAAAGGCACAGCAACGTTAGAAGATAATACCGGCGGTACAACACCTCTAATGGTGCTTTATAAATATATTTCGGGTGCGATTAACCCTTGGCAGATGCTCTTCAATAATACGCAAGCCATTCTTAATACCGATTTGCAATTCGCTGGACAGGATGTGAGCGGGTACCGAGTGATCCTCACTCATAACAGTGGAGCAATCGTGTATCGAAACATTATGTTTGCCAAGCAAGAATTAGTGCTGACAAAAGATCAGCTATTTGATGCTGATGTTAGTCACTACACATTGAAGATATACAGCAATATGAACGACAACGAAGTCGCAAATTTTGCATTGACGGAAAGCATGTTTGAACGTGCCAACGGCGGTGTGGTTAAGGGCAACAAATTCTATTTTGTTGAGGAGATCTTTGATAACCAAAAACCAGAGTTTATTAACAAAACACGTGCTCTAAAAGTATGTGGTTTGGCCCCGGAATCATCAGACAAAAACGCGTTCTATTTTGATTGCTTAGACGATAAATTCTATCCCCGTGCTATCCCCGATTACTATCTGGACAACATGCGAGTTGTATCGAAACCAGAGTAAAGTACTCACCATGTTTGTATCTCGCATCAGAGCGAAGTAATGCTTGCTGGGTATTGCTTTCGATTAAATACACTCTGATACAACGATAAATGCCGCATCAAGCCATGATGCGGCATTTTTAAACAAGCACTCGTTAAAGCGTTGACTTGTAATATTCGACCATCTCTTCTTGAGTGGCCGCCACTAAATCTGGGTTGTTCTGCTGTGCTTTCATGATTTGAGCAAGAGAAGGGAGGATTTTTCTATCGACGCGGTACGCATCGCTCCAAAGCTTTGCACGCATGATGGCTTTAGCGCAATGGAAGTACAAGCTTTCTACTTGAATTTTGATGACGATTTTAGGCGCTTTGTTCCCATCAGGGCACATTGACTTTAACGTTTCATCTGTGTGTAAACTGGCAACGCCCTTTAGTCTCACGACCTCATCAATCCCGCTCACCATAAATAAAAGTCCGACCTTTGGATTTGCAAGAATGTTTTTAAAGCTGTCCAGTCGATTATTACCAGAGCTGTCGGGCATTAGCAGGGTTTTATTATCTAAAATTTTAATAAATCCTGGCTGTCCACCACGGGGGGATATATCAGTAAAACCCTGTTCATCGCTGGTTGTAAAGAGGACAAAATGACTGTGATTGATTAATGTCTGGGCATATTCATCTAGCTCGAACATTACTTTGTTTTTCGCTCGTTGGCTTGGCTGACCATACAGGGTTTCTAGTGCTTCCAATGACGTTATTTCACTCACTTGAGCGTCTCCATTTTTATTTTATAAATTGTCGTCTTTATAATGCCTTGTCAAAACAGCATAAGCAACCGAGTTGGTATTTGGTGCTGTTGGAGTCCCGCTGTGTCGCTCAAAGTACGAAGTTGCACTGAGCTGAATCGGTTTCGTTGTAGACAGAGAGTGCGAGCGGAAGAGGTTTGCTCTCATCATAGAGGCGCTCAATATTGCTTTGCACGCTCATGATGTAAAGCTTTGGCGTCGATAGGTGTTTTACTTCCTTACCATTGAGGAGAAAAACAATATCATCTTGTTGAAGGTATTGAGCAAGTAGGTATTTGTCACTTGCGTCTCTACCTAAAATACTCACCATGACGGGATTAGAGCAAGACTCGTTTTGAAGTATATAGATATAACTACTCTCGTTGGTGTTCATTGGTGTTTTGTTTTTGATACGCCACTCACTCCGCGCCACGCTTTCGATAAACTGTTGCTCTAGCGCGACATGTTCTAGTGTCGACATTTCCTGAGTATATCTCACCACTTTTAGAGAAAGGCTGATCAAAGCCAGCGCCAAGATCATCGCGAATGAGAGCGCTGTTAATCGCATGCTTTTTTCTCCTTTTTGCAAAATGAGAAAAGAAGTGGCGTCACTGAGAGTAAAATAAGAATTGTGTTGTAAATATCAGCACCCAAGCCTTCGTGTACGAAAACGTAGGTTGGGTAATCAATAGCCATTACGCCAATTCTTACAACGTTGGTCAGTGCTAAGAGGATGAATAAAATGGCCAGCCACTTAATGGGCAGTGAACGATTCCCAAGCAGAAAATACATTGATACCCAGCCAAGTAAGACGAAAGAGCAGTTGGAAAATACAGAGCAACCGACGTTGATGGAAAGGTCATGTCCATTGTGAAAGAGGAGATGATTGGTATAAACCGTCATTTCTGGGTAAAAGGGCGCTAAGAATGCCCCGATGAGCCAAGTTTCTGCATGGAGAATAAAACCACTGGCTACCTTAAATATGCTGTTTTGCCAGATGAAGGTTAGCGCTAGCATAATCAAGAGAGTGAGAGATTGGTGGAACCTGTCGGTTTGAATTCGGTAAAGAAGACTCGCGAGCAGCAGCCCTATCCATGATGCCAGTGAACTCGGGATCATCATAAACAGTGCCAAGACTGCCATTGGAATGCCAAGTGCTGCGGTATGGTTCTGATTTTTCTGGTGTAAATAGACGAAGACAAACAGAGTAAACACAACTAATGGCGATAAAGGGAAATTGCCTGCGTCTTTGGACCAAACGACAAAATCGCTTGCGAGCCCATTCGCGATGGTGGCTAAAACCAATAAGATAAAGGAGGTTTCGTTAAAAACACTCCTTCTCTCCGAGTCACTTGCTACGTTACTTGAGCTCTTTCTCTGAAGCATTGTGTAGGTCTCTTCTTCTTATATAAAGGCCAAGTAATGTTGCGCTAAGCAGAATTCCTGCTCCTGACCAGTTAGCTGACAGGTTGGGCATTGGTGCGCTAGAGGAGGATATCGAGCTACCTGTACAATGCGGATTGCCAACATGATTACCATTACTACAAACTGCACCTGGTACCGCATAACTATATGAAGTGAAAGACAGAGCACCTAAGATGAGTGCTAATTTTGAAATGGTTTTCATACTTTTTCCTTATCAGTTACTTAGTTGCACATCTCTTCTCAAATTGCCTAATATTTTCTCAATATGAGAGAAACACGAGCCAAAAGAGCGTTCAAAATATTCACTGCAATGAATATTCCTGAATCCGGATACTTGCAGTCTCAAAAGTGAAACTGTTGGTTTTTGTGGTAAGGAAGCCAAGACTGAAAGAAAGTTTCAGTTGAAAAAATTACGCGATGGAAGAAATCGCTCACCGAATGTTGATCAATAAAGTAAGAACACCCCCTCATAACCGCCGATTTCAATGTGCGACACGTATTCACCAATGTTGCCTTCCTTATCTACTGGCTTCATCGGTTTGTCTAATGTGATGGTAATTTTGGGCGCGGAGAAATAGTCTGCGCTTTTGCCGAAGAAGTCGGTGCGATATAGCACACGCCCGTTGGTGAACTCACGTGCTAACACCATTTCTGATGGACCTTGAGCGACGACATCTGTGCTTGAACGATAGGCAAAGTATGTATAGGTGGGATAAAGATAAGTAATGTCTCCGGGTAAATCAGCGTGCACGACTTCATTCATGGTGGAATCGCCAATGATTGTATAATCGGACTTTGTCGGTGTGCTAGTAGACATCATAAGTGGTACCGCTTCAGAACCTACAGGCATTAGATTGGCAGGTTCGCCCAAGTCGACGGCGAGTAAAGCACTGGGTTGATAAGCGATGTTTTTTGGTACGCCAGCTTTCCAGAAGTTGTCGGCGGTAGTGTTGTTACTGCCATATAAGTAGCTACTGTTCCATTGATTAAAAAAGCTACGCTCTGGATGGTGGTTTAAATAGAATGCCGCCAGTGCAGAGTATTGGTCCTTTTTCCAATTGTCTTCTGTGTTACCAAAGTACTGAACGCGTCCATAACGTGTCGTCGCTTGGTAAATTACCTTTTGGCCCGCTTTGGCGAGTGCAGAATTGTCCCAAAACTTCGCTAAGCCAGCATAGCCACTAAAGCCAGTAGATGGGAAAAGGTAGTGCTCACGTAAGTACAGAGATCCAGCGTCAACCAAGTGGTTTTGTCCATTACGACCGAATAAGTTCGCTGTGCCTATGTTGAGACCAATTAACGCATCCGCATCCAGCGTTGCCAGTTTGTTTAAGAACGCCGAGAATTGCGCTTTGTAAGCATCGTCAGCAGCTTGGCTGCCTGCCACCAAACCAAGTTCATCCACCGTACCACCGGAATAAACGTAGAACTGATTTGCTCCAAGTAACTTATTAGTATCGTCGTTGTATGCACCGTTTAAGCCTTGTGTTGCCCATTTCGCTTGGTAATAGTCATTCATTACACTTGCAAAGGCAGGGTGGCTTAGGTTGGTCAGTGCCCACGAAGAAGATTGATTCCACATGCGACCAAATGGAATAACTCGTGACTCCCAACGAAAACGCGCCGTTGCATTCTTGTTAGAGCGACTCTTGAACTCTCGCCAAGAAAGATAGTTATCTTGGTTTCGATCTGCCGATTCGTCAAAACCTCGAATTTGTCGCCAGCGCTGAATAGTCTGTCCCTCTGGTGTCGCCGTTGGGGCACCAGAAACATTCACGACAGGGAAGCTATCTTTAAGCTGGATGTTATCGAGGTGAGGGCGATTATCAATGTTATCGTCATGCCAAGTAATTCTTGCTACATAGAGTCGACCACCATCGCGCAAAAAAGTAGAACCAAAGTACTGACCGCCGCCATAGGTTTTTCCGCTGCCATCGTGCGTTGTGGCTCGAGCCCAATCCGATGGGACATGCCAGTCTACGGTTTGATCTTTGGTCATGCCGTGCGTTTTATCTTTGTTAATATCAAACGGCTTCCACTCCGATACCTGACCAAATGAGTCTATGGCAGAAGGGTATTCAATCGTGAAGCTGCCGCCTTGAGCAAACTGGGAGAACGTAAATGCTAAGCGGTCGAACTTCTCTGAGTGATAAACATAGAGAGCACCACCATTATTCGTCTGACCAAATACGTCAGCGTCCCATGGTGGTTGTTGATATAACCAAAAGCCTGCGTGGTCAACACTAGCCGTATAACCAACAATCATTGGTTTTCGATTGAGTAGGGTATTCTCGCCATGGCTTGAGTCGACTTCAGCGAGGATAGTGTCTTCCGAAAAATGAAGAAAAAAGTCCTCATAATCGATGTTATTTATTTCTGCTTGGTTACGTATATCGTTTTCCAGCCAACCTGAGTTAAGTTCCAGCTTTTGGTTGTACATATAACCAATCGCATTCACGCGTTCGTTATCGCTTTTATTTTTATATGCGCCAAAAACGACATCGGCATTATCTAGTTCCCACTCAAGCGCTGCCGCTGCAGAAACCGGTGCATCTTGTAGATCAACACCTTGTTCATGCAGTCCCGGTAAAACGATTGCTGTGGTTGACCATGTCACAGGTGTAAACAACAGGCTCAAAGAACCCAGCGCAAGCAGCGCAGAACGATATGGCTTCATTATTGAGTTGTCCCAATCAAAAACTTCGATTACTCAAATTGCGAGTCAAATTAGAAGAAAGTATTGGCGATCGGTCAGACCAATTCAAGAAAGTACTAGAACATCTCTTTTTTGATAAATTCTTTATAAGATTAATACGCTAAGCAAATCAGATTTTTACAAAATGAATCCTGTTTGTCTCAAGGTTGAACCTTGCATAATCGAGGAAATACTACGCGAGATTTTTTCTCAAAATGAGAGAGAAAGTGCGATGATGAAAATCACTTACTCCCTTTCCAGACAACACTCCCAATCAGCGTTGGTGGGTTACACTAAATAGAGTTTCTATTGGACTGAATAAGCCAGCTTAACCGCTGGCTTTTTTGATCAACAAATACGGTTAAAACTCTACTCATTGCACCAGTCAGATACTCTGCTTGGCTGGTTGTTTCTTATACAAAAAATTAACAATCTAAATTTTTATACATTTTTATTGCATAAAATCTCTTTCTTGCTAGTATAAGTCTCAGGTGACAATTAATGCAGTATGGCAGCATGAGTATTCAAGTTAAAAGTATCAATAAGTCTTACGGCGATACCCAAGTTCTACACGATGTCAGTTTTAATTGTGAAAGCGGTGAAACGCTGGTGTTACTCGGTCCAAGTGGTGCAGGGAAGAGCTCTCTGCTACGTGTTCTTAACCTTCTTGAAGGGGCGGATAACGGCCAGTTAAACATCGCTGATGACGCATTCGACTTTTCAACTGAAATCAAAGAGAAGCAAGGTTTAGCGCTTCGTCGTAAAGTGGGCATGGTGTTCCAACAGTACAACCTATGGCCACACATGACAGTGATGGAGAACCTGATTGAGGCTCCAGTAAAAGTCTCTGGCATGGATAAAGAAGAAGCGAAGAAGCAGGCAATGCAAATTCTCGCAACGCTGCATTTGGCAGACAAAGCGGATGCATGGCCGATGCAACTTTCTGGCGGTCAGCAACAACGTGTGGCGATTGCCCGTGCCCTGATGATGAAACCAGAAGTCTTGCTTTTTGATGAGCCTACCGCGGCGCTTGACCCTGAAATTACGAACCAAGTGGTCAAAATCATTAATGATTTAAGCGAAACCGGAATTACACAAGTCGTTGTGACCCACGAGGTGGATTTCGCCAAGAAAATCGCTAGCCATGTTCTATACCTAGAACAAGGACACATCGTAGAACACGGCACGCACGACGCATTTGTTAATCCGCAAACCACTCAGTTTGCTGATTACCTAAATCACTAAATTACGTTTTTAAAGTTCAGTCTATTTAACAGATAAGCTCGGCTGTCATTGCGAGTGTCAGCCCACTAAGTACACACGGAGTATTGCAATGAAAAAGATTTTACTAGCTTCACTAATCGGTCTTGTCTCAGCAAATGCAGCAGCACAAGAAGAGATCAAATTCGCGATGGAAGCAACTTACGCACCGTTCGAATACATGGATGAAAACAACCAAATCCAAGGTTTTGATGTGGATCTGGCGAACGCACTATGTAAAGAAATGGAAGCAAAATGTACCTTCCACAACCAATCTTTTGACAGCCTGATCCCTGCATTAAAATTCAAGCGTTACGATGCGGCTATTTCTGCAATGGATATTACGGATGCGCGTTTGGAGCAAGTGAACTTTTCTGACCCTTACTACGACAACTCAGCAGCGTTTGTTTCTATCAAAGAAAAAGTGGCTGATCAAAAAGCACTAGAAGGTAAGCGTGTTGGTGTTCAAAACGGTTCAACACACCAAAGTTACCTGATTGAGCAAATGCCGGGCGTAACAGCGGTTCCTTACTCAAGCTACCAAGACGCATTCATCGATATGAAGAATGGCCGTATTGATTCTGTATTCGGTGACACAGCAGTCGTAGCAGAATGGTTCAAGAAAGAAGATAACCTAGCGTACGTGGGCGAGCACGTTACTAACCCTAAATACTTCGGTAACGGTTTCGGTATCGCAGTAAACAAAGGTAACGACGAGCTCGTGAACAAGCTGAACACGGCACTGAAAACAGTGAAAGCGAACGGCGAATACGACGTAATCTACAACAAGTACTTCGGTAAGTAATATGGCACTAACGGGTTACTCTTTATCGCTTGTTCAAGCTAGTTGGATGACTGTCCAGCTAGCATTCACAAGCCTTTTAGTCGGTTTGATTCTGGCAGTGGTATTCGCCAGTGGTGAAATGTCTCGCCGCGTTTTCGTTAAATGGCCAATGACGGCGTTTGTGACGATTGTACGTGGCTTGCCAGAAATCCTTGTCGTGTTGTTCATCTATTTTGGTTCGACTCAGGTTCTGTTTTTAATCACCGGCGACTTTATTGAAGTTAGCCCGTTCTTGTCTGGCGTGGTGGCGTTGTCATTGATCTTCGCTTCTTATGCTTCTCAAACTCTACGTGGCGCATTAAAAGCCGTTGGAAGAGGGCAGAGAGAAGCAGCAAGTGCACTCGGCATCAGTCAAGCACACGCTTTTGTTCGCATTGTTTTGCCACAAGCAGTAAGACACGCACTGCCAGGTTTAACTAACCAATGGTTGGTTTTGCTGAAAGACACCGCACTTGTATCACTGATCGGCGTGACGGATTTGTTGAAACAAGCGCAGCTAACATCTGCAGCGACGCATGAAGCGTTTACATGGTACGCAACCGCTGCGGCGATTTACCTAGGCATTACTTTGATTACACAACGTGCCGTCAAACTGATTGATAAGAAGTTCTCAATTCAAGGCATGAGCATGGGACAGGAGGCGACCGCATGAACGAACAACACGTTTGGCAAATGCTGGATGGCTTAGGCACTAGCCTCCAATTGACCGCCGCTTCTTTGGTTGTGGGCTGTCTCTTAGCTTTGATGATGACGCTGACTCTGATCCTACGTACTCCGGGTTTGCATTGGGTAAGTCGTGGCATCATCACCTTGTTCACTGGTACACCTTTGTTGGTGCAGATCTTCTTGGTGTACTACGGTCCGGGTCAGTTTGATGCCGTAAGAGAAAGTGTATTCTGGACATGGTTAAGCCAACCTTGGTTCTGTGCGATGTTGGCGTTAGCGTTGAATACCGCGGCGTACAGTACTCAGCTGTTCAAAGGAGCGTTTAACGCGATTCCTTCCGGTCAATGGCAAGCGTGTCGTGCATTAGGCATGAACAAAACCGCAACACTGAAAGTGCTGCTGCCATACGCCATTCGTCGCGCTGTTCCGGCTTACTCGAACGAAGTGATTCTGGTTTTCAAAGGCACGTCACTAGCAAGCACGATTACGATCATGGATCTGATGGGTTACGCGCAGCGCATTAATGCACAAACCTACGATACGTTGACGGTATTTGGTATTGCAGGTGCATTTTATTTAACGGTAAATGGTGTGCTAACTCTCATTTTCCGTCAGGTAGAGAAGAAAGCATTGGCGTTCGAAGCCGCATAAACCTTCAATCAACACTCAATTTAGTTCCACAGTGCCTCTGCAAATGACTCTCTTGCAGGGGCATTTTTTATATTCGTCATGGCAAATTCCTCAAGTTCCCCCAAACTTAATTCAACGTAATTGTATTGGTGGCACTATGGAAAGAAGACACTTTTTAGCGCTGTGGACATTGTTGTTCGCCCCCTCTTTAAAAGCGAAAACACCAATGCGGCCGACGCCAGCACAAACAGAAGGGCCATTTTATCCAGTAGTGGACATTCCTCTTCGTCAAAACTTGATTCTGCAATCAGAAGGCTTGGTCGGTGAACCTATTGTGTTGCAAGGCAAAGTCGTGGATACAACAGGAAAGCCTGTTTCAGGCATCAAAGTAGAAATCTGGCAATGTGATGGGCAGGGGATTTACGATCATCCTAACCAGCCAAATAATGATAAGTTTGATGCCCACTTTGCAGGCTTTGGCGCGGCAGAAACTCAATCGGATGGTCGTTACTTTTTACAGACTTTGTATCCTGTGCCTTATGCTTCTCGTCCGCCGCACATTCACGTTAAGTTGTGGAGGGGGAACCAAGAGCTTCTGACCACTCAATTATACTTAAAAGGCAATACTGGTGATGAATGGTGGGGTGGCAAAGCCCGTGATTATCTACAGTTTGAGACTATACGAATCGACGGTCGCTTAACGGGCGAATTTAACTTTGTGATTGGTTAGCGAATCCGGTTAAGCCATTAACTCAACCAATTGCGCCAAGCATTCTTTATCCAGTATCGGATGAGGCTCGACGCCCGTGACCAAAACGATATCCACGGAAGGCAGCGATGGCATATCGTCTAAGATCTTAAGATCCTCGCTAACGCTAATACTGCCCATCGCACCGATAGCCATGCCTGAACGTACAATCGCTCGTTGTGCAGAGGCCGTATTGCAACATGCCAGTAGTTGATAAGGAGTACCACGTTTGGTTAATCCGTCTACCGCTGCCGCATGGTATTTGCAGTCGGTTTGGAATAGGGCGAGAGGGAGAGGTTGGGCTTGCTCGATGTCAAAATCAGGATGAGCAATCCACACGCCTTTGTCGCTTGCTAGCCAGTAACCTTCCTCACTGTCCGGTGCTCTTGTCACAATAGCGGCGTCTAGCTTTCCTTCATCAAGTTTTTCTCTCAAGGTGATGCTCGGCTCACTAAAGACTTGAATCGAACATGTGGGCTCAGATTGCTGTAATACGCGGATGACTTTAGGCAAGATATTGTCATTGTAATCCTCAGGGCAACCTAAGCGAAGAGGGCGCTTGTTTTCATAACGTTTAACTTGTTTCAGCGCTTGATTGTGCAAGCTGACTAGTTGCTCTGCATGAGAGCGAAGTGCCAGTCCCGCTTCACTTAAGACAAGGTTACGACCTTCTTTTTCAAACAAACTGACGCTGAGTTCGTCTTCCAGCTTACGCATTTGTGCACTAAACGCTGATTGGGTGCGATTGATCTGCTTGGCTGCACGAGTGAAACTTCCCGTTTCTACAAAAGCAAGAAAGCTGCGTAACGCATCGATATCCATATCTAAAACTCATCCATCGTTTTTGTTGAAGTGTTCCATCAAAACTATCCGTTAGTCCCCTTAAACACAATCAGATATTGTGAATGGGTACTCAAAACACGAACCGCATGGAGGCGTCATGAAACTGTTTATTGCTAACCAAAACTACTCAAGCTGGTCACTGCGTGCATGGCTGATCTTTTCTCAATTCAAATTGAATGTGGAAGTCACCAAGCTGAAGTTGTTCACGGAAGATTTTTACAAGACCTTGGAAGGTATTACACCAACGGCGAAAGTACCGACCTTGGTGGATGGCGATGCAACCGTGTGGGATTCATTAGCGATTTTGGAATACGTTAACGAGCAATACTTACAAGGCCAAGCATGGCCAAGCAACTCCGCAGAACGAGCTAAAGCCCGCGCTATCGCCGCTGAAATGCACTCGGGTTTCTTTGATTTAAGAAACGAACTCCCAATGAACATCCGCGCCCGCAGAAAAGTCGATTTAACGGAGGGTGTACGTAAAGATATTGCTCGTATTGATGCCATTTGGGCAGAGCAATCAGAGCTGCATCCAAACGGTTGGCTATTTGGAGAGTGGTCGATTGTAGATGCCATGTATGCTCCGGTGGCATTACGTTTCCAAACTTACGGTATCGAGTTATCGGAAGGTGCCAAAGCCTACCAACAGAAGGTACTAGCAAGTGAATCTTTACAGCAATGGTTGGAAGAGGCGAACCAAGAAACGGATATCGTAGAAGAAGATGAAGCAGGGGTAGAGGTCTAAAAAATCGTGTGTGAGAAGTAGTTGGTCGATATGGGCATTGAAGCCACATTGTTTCGTGGCTTCAGAACTCGCATGGCTGTTGCAGAAACAAGCTATCATTAGAGATGTCAGGCATAAAGGTGGCATCCCGAGTAATAAGCACAATCCCGAGGTGGTTGGGCGTATCTTGTTGTTAAAAATAAAAATATAGATACGTCAACGAAAGTAAATCTACTTCGATGGAGGATTGGTATGCGACGACTTACTTTTAGGAACATCGCTATTGGATTGTTATTAATGGTTCAATCCATGGCGCATGCTTCGACGCTAAATGATGTGGATATGCAAGAACAAGACGTTGGGAATAAACCGTATTATGTTATTTCCGCTGTGTTTGGGGGGGAGGTTGAAGAGCCTAGCCAAACAAGCTCACCGTTTAGTGTCCCTGTCTCTTTAATGATTCCGAAGCAAAGCTGTAATCAGGTTGCGATTGTTGATGTTGTGAACAGCGTGCTTTTTGAATTTCCACCCACACCTCTTGGTTACATCACGCTAAATATTGGACAAATAATACTCGGAGAAAACTTCATTTCGGGGAGAGGTGAAAACAGTTTTATTTATGCGAGCGTTATTTGGGATAAAAACGTGGTAGACCAGACGAGTGGAACGATCGTCAAGGGGACGGATGGTTATAGCATCTTGCGACAGTTTGCTCATTTTTTAAAAACGAATGAGGTCCTTTCCATGTTGCAGCTCGAAACTGACTGTGAAATAAAACAAACGATTGGTTTCGGTTGGTCGCAAACTGGTAAGTTGCTAGCGACCATGCTTACGGAAGAGCTCAATGGGAGCATAGAAAATCCCGCCTTTGATGGCTTGTTCCTTGGTGTCGCTGGTGGCATTTGTCGTCATTTAATTAATGATGTGTTTCCTTGGCGATATGCACCTTGCTCAAAAGCGCCTATGAAACATGTCCCGACGGTCGCTTACAATACACAAAGTGAAACAGAACTTGCTCGCGGAGATGGCAAGTTAAGAAGCTCAACGTCGAACTTTAGTATTTATGAGTACGCTGGCCTCGCTCATATTGATAAGCAGTTTCTGCCATTTGAAGTGTTGTTTGGTGGTTTAGGCTTCAACTTTAAGCAAAACCCGGTTTCTGTTGCACCTTCCGTTAGAGCCGCGTTTTGGAATCTGTATTTGAAACTGAAAGATGACGTCCCAACACCAAAAAGTCGTACGCTTTTTTCAAAGCCGGATCCTCAGGCCTTCGTTGCGTTCTTGGATCTAAGAGGGGATGACTCTCTATTGAGTTGGAGTGGTGGTCAGGTATACATCACTGACTCGAATAGAGATGGCTTCGCCGAAGGCGGGATACGTCTTCCTCACATGCCTAGTTCAAAGCAAAGTTCATTCTCATCTAAGATGGGGGCTCCATTAGGTATCTATGGCGGTATTGATTACAGCTATGCCGGAGGCCCTGGGATCTTCTTTGCTAACGGTGGGACATTTTCAGAATATGACGACGAAACATTGCTAATGCTTTATCCAACCAAGCAAACATACGTGCAAAGAGTTGTGCTATCTGTATGGTCTTTGATCTTTGAGCGCTATCTTTTGATTGAAGATGGAATGATGCTCATAGAGCAAGCTGAGGAATTACAATTGTCGATATGGGAGCCTTAGTCTCGGTGGGACAGGTAAGGGTTCGAACATTAAGAGCCTCACCGAGTGTGAGGCTCTATTCAAAATACCTTGCTTGCTTTTCATGCTTACTATTCATGTATTAAGCCACTTCGGTTTGCTCGAAATGATTTCTCTGCATTGCTTGCCACTAATGAACGCTGCTTTATTACTTTCAGGCTGTGTAATCGCATTAGTGGATTCCAGTGGTGTACTCTCTTAGCCCCCTTTATTTCCTCTCTGTCACGGGAAGATTTGACAGTACGCTTATCGTTTTCTGAAGGTAAGTTAACGTCCTAATCATGCTCCTGCAATTAAACTTTGTGTTCAACGAGATCAAGAGCTATTTATACAAAAATACATCATAATGTTACAATTTCTCAAAGTTGAGAATATAATGCGCAAAAAGAAAGCTATTCTCACATGGTATGTAGAAGTCACGTTATATACTGATATCTATACATTAAATCGCTCCAATAAGTTTGTTGAGTGCTATCACTTCTGAGAAGGCAGGCTACAAACTAAACATCTATCCCATTAACTAGGCCTTTCATGTTTGCAAACAATAAGAAAAATTCAACGAATCTAGTTTTGCTCTCCTTTCTTCCGAGTCTTTTCGCGCTGGCGTTTTTGTATTTCAGCTTTAGTCAGTCACTTGATGAATTATCTCAGTTAAAAGCGTCGAGTGTGGTTCAAGAGGTCGATGAGATTCTGGAGTATGGTGAAGAGGCTAACAACCAATCCTTAATGCTTTTGGAGAAGCCCGATAGCTGTGAGGCTCACAGTGTGGCTTTGCGCCATTTGGTTGCGACAGTGCCGTATGTACGAAGTGCCAACTTAGCCAAAGATAATGTGATTTACTGTACCTCGATCTGGGGAGACAGCCATTACCAGTACGATCTAGCAGATTACAGCTCCGGGCGTTTACGCTTAATGCATGGCAGTAAAGTCGATGCCAAACATCCTCTTATTGTGGTTCGGTCTGAGTCGGGTGAGGATACCGCATTTAGTGGTATAGACAGCCTGTACTTAAGGCAGCTGTTAGAGCCTCACGACAAGTTGCGCTCATACTTGGCTGTAGGTGAACAGTGGCTCGATAACAAAGACCTTGTGCTTAAAGTTAACCCAGCGGACAAGCTGGTCGCTTGGCATAAAGTGTCGTCAGCGAACTTTCCTTACAGTGTGTATTCGGGGTTTGATTACCCTAGTATGATTTCTGCATTTTGGGAGCATGATAATCAATATATTGTTGTTATCTTAATCATTCAGACGCTATTCGCGCTTTACCTTCTGTGGCTATCAAGACGTCCATCAAACCTATATCTAGAGATAGAGAGGGCGATGGAAAACAAAGAGTTTGTCCCTTACGCGCAACCTATTTTGAACAGTGCAAACAGAGAGATTCAGGGAATTGAAATCCTTTTGCGCTGGCAGCACCCAGTGCAAGGGACGGTAAGACCGGATCTTTTCATCCCTAAAGCTGAACGCTCAGGGTTGATCCTCCCGATCACACATCAATTGATGATACATACTGCGAAAGAAATTCGCCTTTGGAAAGACAAGCTACCAAAACCTTTTCATGTCGGTGTGAATATATCACCGCAACATTGCTCAAAAGGGACGCTTGTTAGCGCTTGCCAAGAGTTCATCGATATTGTTGACTCTAAAGACGTTACCTTGGTCTTAGAACTCACGGAGAGAGAGGCGTTAAATTACTGCGATTTAACCGATGAAATATTCACTCAGATAAAAAGTATGGGCTGTAAAATCGCAATCGATGATTTCGGTACAGGGCATTCTTCTTTGGTCAACTTGCGTAAAGTCGATTTAGATTATCTTAAGATTGATCAAACGTTTGTACGAGATATTGGCGTCGACACGATAACCGGCCACTTACTACAGAATATGATTACTTTGTCTCATGACTTGTCGTTGGATGTGGTCGCTGAAGGGGTAGAAACGGAATTTCAAGCGGAGTACTTAAAGGAGAGAGGCGTAAGCTATCTACAAGGGTTCTTGTTTGCTAAGCCTATGCCGCTTAAAGAATTTTTGAGTAAGGAGTTTGACTCTTAGACTGGCCGACACATTAAGCTAGCGCAACAGCTGTGCCATTGCGCTAGTCATTCATTGGTTACATGTTCTGATAACTCGGTCCGCCGCCACCTTCTGGTGCCTTCCAAGTGATGTTCTGCGACGGATCTTTGATGTCACAGGTTTTGCAATGCACACAGTTTGCGGCGTTGATTTGGAATAACTTCTCGCCCTCTACTTCTACTACTTCATATACACCAGCAGGGCAGTAGCGCTGACTCGGCTCATCAAACTTCTTCAAATGCACTTGAATCGGAATATGAGGATAGGCGAGTTGCAAATGGCATGGCTGGTTTTCTTCGTGCTGTGTCCCGGACAAAAACACTGATGAAGGTTTATCGAAGCTAATTACACCATCTGGTTTCGAGTATTGAATAGGTTGGCACTCATCAATTGGTTTCAGCTGTTCATGATCGAGCGAAGGATCGGCAATTGTCCACGGTATTGGTTTCTTGACTAGTGGTTGCCAGATATTGTGTTCAAATGTCGAAAGTGCACCGCCGAGTAGACTGCCGAACTTATGAATGTTCGCACCAAAGTTACGCGTCTCGCTGAGTTCTTCATACAACCATGAGCTTTCAAATCGGCTTTGGTAATCCGGTTCTGGATTTGTTTGTGTGAATGCTTCGATAATGGCTTCTGCCGCTAGCAAGCCAGATTTCATCGCAGTGTGACTGCCTTTGATTTTGGCGACGTTCAAGGTGCCTGCATCGCAACCAATTAATAGACCGCCGGGGAATTGTTGTTTCGGCAGAGAAGAAAGTCCACCCTTGGCAATAGCCCTTGCTCCGTAAGCGATGCGTTGAGCACCTTTCAAGTGTTTTTCGATTGCAGGGTGGTGCTTAAAGCGTTGAAACTCGTCAAATGGGCTCAAGTAAGGGTTGCTGTAGTTTAAGTCGACAATAAGCCCAACGGCGATTTGATTGTTTTCCATGTGATAAAGAAAACCGCCACCTGTGGTGTTCGATTCGCTCAGTGGATACCCTGCAGAATGAATCACGCTGCCAGATTGATCTTTGGCGCCAGCAGGTAACTCCCAGATCTCTTTTAGCCCGAGCGAATAATGTTGCGGTTGTTTACCATCATCTAAGCCGAATCTTTGGATGAGCTCTTTACCAAGGTGGCCTCGGCACCCCTCGGCGAATACAGTGTATTTGGCTTTTAACTCGATACCCGCTTCAAAGTTGGGTTTGGCTTCTCCTTTCTTGTCCAAACCCATGTCACTGGTGTTTACTCCGGTTACTGCACCTGATTCGTCGTAGTTTATGGTGGAAGCCGCGAAGCCGGGATAGACCTCGACACCGAGCGATTCCGCCTGCTCTGCTAACCAACGACACAAGTTTGCCAAGCTGATAACGTAGTTGTTTTCATCGTTAAGCATTGGGTTTGGTGTCAGAAAGTGAGGCACGCGGACGTGGTTAAGTTCTGTCGTTAGGTATAAGAAGGCGTCGTTTTTTACGGATGCCGAGAGAGGCGTGCCCATGCTCTGCCAGTCTGGAAAGAGTTCATCCAACGCATGAGTCTCAAATACCGCGCCAGATAAAATGTGGGCGCCAACTTCTGAACCTTTTTCAACCACACAAATAGAAAGCGGCTCATCCTCTCGCTTTTGATTGAGTTGCGCTAATCGACAGGCGGCACTCAACCCAGCAGGTCCTGCGCCAACAATCACCACATCAAATTCCATGCATTCTCGTTCCATCATCTTGCTTCCTTTGTGTAAAACCTTTCTTCGTGTTTCAGGTGCTTCTTTTAATAAGCAGTGCTCGTATAAAGAACTATAGTCCAGTTGACGTAAACGTAAACTAAACTAAGCTCAAATGGTAACGTCAAAGGGCGTGATAAGATTTTTCAGTGACAATGTCACCAAATGTTTTTTGCAAGCAACACGATGAAAATGCTTAGCTTTAATTAAAATCTTGGTCACGTATGACCCAATTGCTAGGACGCGTATCGCTATTGCGATCTGCTAGGAGGGAATGTGAAAGTACTGGTTGCGATTAAACGTGTAGTTGATCCTTACGTGAAAGTTAGGGTGAAATCGGATGGTTCCGGCGTGGAAACCAACAACGTAAAAATGACGATGAATCCGTTCTGTGAAATTGCGGTGGAAGAGGCAGTACGCCTAAAAGAATCCTGCGTTGCGGAAGAGGTGCTAGTGGTCTCTATTGGAGATGCTAGCTGTCAGGAGCAATTACGTTTAGCACTGGCGCTGGGTGCAGACCGTGCGATCCATATCGATGTTGAGCTGCCGCCAGAGCCTCTTGCGGTAGCGAAGTTGCTCAAAGCCGTGATGGAGCAAGAACAGGCTCAACTGGTGCTTTTGGGTAAGCAGTCAATCGATACCGATAACAACCAAGTTGCACAAATGTTGGCTGCATTGACGAATCGTCCTCAAGGGACATTTGCATCGGAAGTGAAAGTCGAAGGGGAAACGGCTTTAGTTACGAGAGAAATCGATGGCGGTTTAGAGACGCTCAAACTGGATTTGCCTGCAATTATCAGCACAGATTTGCGTCTAAATGAACCGCGTTATGCCTCTCTACCGAACATCATGAAAGCGAAGAAGAAGCCTTTGTCTGTCATGACACCAGACTTCTTTGATGTGAGTGTTGAACGCTCTCAACAGGTACTTGAAGTCATGACACCGCCTGCACGAAAAGCGGGCGAAATGGTAGGCAGTGTGAGCGAGTTAGTCGACAAGCTCAAAAACGAAGCGAAAGTGATTTAGGAGGCATAATCATGGAAAACAAACCGTTAGCAACCTTGGTCATTGTGGAACACGATAACCAATCACTTTCAGTGGACACATTACGCGCATTGAGTGCGGCTTCTTATATTCAACAAGACGGTACACCTTTGCCTGTAACGGCGTTGCTTATCGGCCATCATTGCAGTTCTGTATTGGGCGAGTTGAAGTGTGTACAAGGTATTTCGCAGATCATCGCGATTGATGCTGCCGAATATCAGCATCCGTTGGCAGAAAACCTGTCGACATTAATTGCCGACGTTGGTAAGGATTTTTCTCATATCCTAGCTCCTGCGAGTACTTTTGGTAAAAACCTAATGCCTCGTGTCGCTGCATTGCTGAATGTTGGGCAGCTGTCGGATGTGATTGCGATTGAATCGCCTGATACGGTTGTTCGTCCAATCTATGCCGGTAATGCGTTAGCCAGAGTTCGCTCGGACGATGCTACCAAAGTGATGACGATTCGAAGCTCTGCGTTTGACGCAATTGCTGTGTCTGATTCTCCAGTAGTTGAGAATGTCGCCACGTTAGAAACGGTAATTAAGGCAGAACACTGTGAGTTTGTTTCACAGCAAAAAGCGGAAAGTGAAAGACCAGAGCTACCGGCGGCGAACGTCGTTGTGTCCGGCGGTCGTGGGTTGGGCAGCAAAGAGAACTTTGCGCTGGTGGAACAACTTGCTGACAAGCTTGGTGGCGCTATTGGTGCGTCTCGCGCTGCGGTCGATGCGGGTTTTGTGTCTAACGATTTGCAAGTTGGGCAGACAGGTAAGATTGTCGCGCCTCAGCTGTACATTGCTGTGGGTATCTCTGGTGCAATTCAGCATTTGGCAGGGATGAAGGACTCCAAGGTGATTGTAGCAATCAACAGTGATCCAGAAGCCCCAATCTTCCAAGTTGCAGACTATGGTTTAGTTGGCGACCTTTTTGAGATTATGCCGGAGTTGCTAGAGAAGGTGTAAGTTCACCACTTTTCGGGCGTCATTCTGAGTTGCAAGGAACGAGCGTGATTCAGAATCTGTTATCAAAGTGCGCTGTGGGTTCATTGCTATGAAAGCCCTGCGGTGTTCGTTGTTCTTAGATTCCTAGTCGCGCTTAGGCTTGCTGGAATGACGCGCTAGAGTTTTCTAAGAAGAATCAGGTTCTTAAGGCGCTTTTTGCTGAGTGCGGAGCAAAAAGAGTCATTCCCTAGAGTGAAGAGTAAGCGAGTAGGGAATCTCTTTCTTGCTCACTACTTTAAGTCGTCATTCTGAGTTGCAAGGAACGAGCGTGATTGAGAATCTGTTATCAAAGTGCGCTGTGGGTTCATTAATATGAAAGCCCTTCAGTGCGCTTTGCCATTAGATTCCTAGTCGCGCTTAGGCTTGCTGGAATGACGCGTTGAAATTTCCTTTAAGTGTCAGGTTTTTACGGCGCTATTTGTTGATCGCAGGCCAAACAGCGTCATTCCCTAGAGTGAAGAATGAGCGAGTAGGGAATCTCTCTTTAAATGCACTTTAAACAACAAAAGGGCTTCCGATTGGAAGCCCTTCGCTAATTATGGAAAAAGCTGCTTAAACACTCGGTTTTCTCAAGTGCTCTGCCAGTACTTTTGTGAACCTTGCTGCTTCACCACCAGTACATGCTCGGTGGTCAAACGTAATCGACAGCGGCATGGCTTTCACTGCTACAGCTTGCCCGTCTCGAATTACGACCTTCTCAATGATTCGACCCGCACCGACAATCGCAACTTGCGGAGGAGTTACAACAGGCGTTGCGTAGATACCTGCAATCGCGCCAAAGTTAGAAAGCGTAATGGTCGCATGTTGTAGCTGATCACGACCAATCTTACGTTCGCGTATGCCTTGTACGGTTTGATCTAACCAACGGCGCACCTCTTGCGGCTCATACTCATCAGCGTGTCGAAGTACAGGCACGTACAAACCATGTCGGCTGTCGACCGCAATACCGATGTTCACTGTACTGTGGACACAACGCGTCATGGTTTCCGCATCAAACCATGCATTCATGGCGGGTTCTTCCTGACAAGCATGCACAATGGCTTGGACGAGACGAATACTGATGTCTTCGCCTTGCTTCCAACCATCTAAGACCGCTTCTTCAGTAATGGTTACTGCTGCGACATTATGGTGAGATTCCGCCATTGTCGACACCATGGTTCGACGTGCACCTTTCAGCACCTCTGTTCCTGGGCGCTGTTTGCCAGCTTCGTCATAGATATCTGAATCAAGGATCAAACCGTCGGGGCCGCTACCTTTCACCAACGCTAAATCGACTCCTAGTTTATTCGCTAATAAACGCGCCGAAGGGAGAGCGCTGATGAGATTATCGGGAGAGGGGTTATGTTCACCGCCAATCCAGAAGTCATCGACATTCACGCTATGTGCGTGCTGGGAGACATTACCCACCACGGTTGCAGCATCAGCCGTTTGCTTTTGTTCTGTAGCTGCTTGTTCTGCTCCAGTTTCATCGATTTCCAGAAGTAGAGCACCGATGTTAATCACATCACCTTCTTCACCGTGGCGACTGACGATCCGACCACCATAAGGAGCAGGGACATCCACGGTTGCTTTTGCGGTTTCTACGGTAAGCACTATTTGATCGAGTTGGACCATATCGCCAACACTAATGTGCCATTTCACAATTTCTGACTCAGCGAGACCTTCGCCGAGGTCGGGTAAATTAAACGTCTTCATTTCCAATCCTCCACGAGTTCGCGCGCGGCGAGTACAATGTCTTCTTCCTGAACCATGTAATAATCTTCGTTGCGGTAGTACGGCATAATGGTATCCATACCTGTGACGCGTTTTGGTGGCGCTTTGAGTAGGCACATCGCATGTTCTGCGGTTCTGGCTAGCAGTTCTGAGCCGACACCACAGGTTTTACTGGCTTCATGTACCACCAAGAGGCGTCCGGTTTTCTCAAGTGAACGGAAGATGGTCGCGGTATCAATGGGTTTGATGCTGGCTAAATCAATCACCTCAACTTCGATACCCTGATTAGACAGCGTTTGAGCTGCTTGCAGTGATTCAACCACGCATGCGCCCCAAGTCACTAATGTGACGTCGCGACCTTTGCGTAAGGTAAAGCAAGTATCCAGAGGAAGTGCCTCTCCGTTATCAATCACTTCTGATTTCACAGTGCGATAGATACGTTTCGGCTCGAAGAACATCACCGGATCGTTACTACGAATGGCTGCAAGGAGCAAACCGTAAGCACGTTGCGGTGAGGAAGGAATCACAACCTTAAAACCTGCGGTGTGAGCAAACAGAGCTTCAACACTTTCAGAGTGATGTTCTGGTGCGTGAATACCGCCACCAAAAGGTGCACGGAACACTGCGGGGCAGGTAAGTCGACCACGAGTACGGTTACGCATTCGCGCTGCGTGACACATTAAATGCTCCAGCGCGGGGAAGACAAAGCCTTGGAACTGAAACTCTGCGACAGGTCTTAAGCCTTGCGTTGCCATCCCGACGGTGACACCGCCGATAAGTGCTTCGGCCAATGGCGTATCGATAACGCGCTTAAGGCCGTACTTTTGTTTGAGCCCGACAGTGGCGCGGAATACCCCGCCGTTGTCACCCACATCTTCGCCAAGGACGATGACATTCGGGTCGTGTTCCATTTCATGGTGCAGTGCGAGGTTCACTGCTTCAACTAACGTCAGTTCAGCCATGTTTCCCTCCCTGCATTCGCATTGCTTTGTTGATTAGCTCATCCCTTTGCGCATGAAGCTCTTGGGGTAGGGATTCATAAAGGAAGTCGAAGCCCGTTTCAGGCGCTTGATTCGGCATATTGAGATAACGTTCAACGGAGAGTTCAACTTGTTCCTTGCAGTGGGCTTGCCACTCTTGTTCTTGCTCGTTATTCCAAACGCCTTGATTGGTGAGAAAGGTTTTAAGGCGACGGACTGGCTCATATTGCCAAGCCGTTTGAACTTCATCCTCGTTACGATAACGGGTCGCGTCGTCGGCAGTGGTGTGATCGCTCAAGCGGTAACTTACGGCTTCTATTAACGTCGCGCCTTTGCCTTTTCTGGCTCGGTCGAGGGCAGTCATTGTTGCGTCAAATACCGCAACGACGTCATTACCATCTACAGTAATGCCAGGAATACCTGCACCTTTGGCTTTTTCTGATAAAAACTCCGCGGCGCATTGTAAGGTGCGCGGTACGGAGATGGCCCACTGGTTGTTGTTCACTATGAAGACCAATGGAATGTTCCAAGCGCCCGCACAGTTGACGGATTCGAGGAAGTCACCTTTAGATGTCGCTCCGTCACCGCACATCACTAAAGCTGCCTCATGATTACCTTGGATCTTCAGTGTAGATGCAACGCCCACCGCATGAGTACATTGGGTGGCGATAGGAACACAGAAAGGTAAATCTCGGCTAGGGAATGGGCTGCCTTCTGGTGCGAAGTCGCTGCCGCGTTCATCGCCTCCCCAGTATTGCAGATTCTTTTCCATACCAATACCACGACACCACATCGCTGGCATGTCGCGATAGTAAGGAACAAAGACGTCACTGGCTTTTAGTGCTCTGCCAACCGCAATCCCAATGGCTTCCGAGCCAAGGTGTGAAGGGTAGGTGCCTAATTTACCGGTGCGTTGCAGAGCAACGGCTTTGTTATCGTAGGTGCGAGTTAATACCATGTCTTGGTAAAAACCGACCAGTACTTCTAGGTCAGCCCAGTTGGGTAGTTGGCTGACGAGGTTCCCATCATGGTCGATAAACCGATGCATGGGTAATGCCTGAACGTTCATCTCAAGCTCCTTTTGAAGCTGCGGGTCTTTTGGACTGCAGCTGCTTATTGTTAAATCAAAGTCTGTATGGGTACTCAGTCTTTGATATCAGCGCAAAAGGCCATACCTAGGATTGCAGTTGTTTTTGTTAGTTATCGACGCACCTCTTTTCCGTCTCTCTAGCAAAACTGTGTTCTGGTAAAACACAAGGCGTCGTTTAATACTGCTGTTTACACCGCCTAATCCAGTGATGAATCTTGGTATAACCAGATATAGTAAGTGTAAACAAGTTGTTAAATTGTGCTTTAATTTGAGTTGTCTTCATCAGTAAAATTTCGCTTACACCGTACTTTTCTAGGATAAAATACTGCTTTTAAGAATTGTACGATTTCAAAGTTGAAGGGATTCACTGAGCTTGACATGAAATTTGTAATAAAATTGTTTTGTGAAATTTTACACATTGCGCGATTTATCAGCAGTTTGAGACGATAATGTCGTAACACGTTAATCTCGTTGTCACGCTTTGACGATCGAACGACACTTGTGACTTCCCAATGTCATAGAATGAAGGTAGTGTGACGAAAAATTAAAGCCTGTGATACACATGGAGAAGTTATGTACCACGTTCATGTTTACTTTCCGCTTCAACAACAAGATAAAGCTCAAGCGCTCAATGAGATCATTCGTCAGGAGCGCCAAGATGTTTTGCGAGTATCTCCGTTAGTGTGCAAATTAGTCGGCCCGCACAAGATGCCAATGTTTGAACTGCATATTGAATCGGTCAGTGATGAGTTTCTTGCTTGGCTTGATACCATTAGAGGTGGCTTTTCAGTCCTAATTCATCCAGTCAGCGACAATGAGCTACGTGATCATACCGAGCGTGCGATTTGGTTGGGACGTGAACTTGGCGTGTTTGAAGAAAAGCTCGAAGCATAAATCATTCGTATAGGCCACTGCTTTCCCTCCCAATGGCCTATCTAGATACAGCAATTCCGTCCATCGTGTGCTAAACCTTAATAACGGTAGTGATAAAGTAGTCACTGCCGTTTTGAAAATATTTGTGATGTTTAGCAATGCATTAAAACAAGATTAAGCACAAAAACAGGGAAGTGCAGTTTACGACCCCAACGCCAATGGCAGTGGAAAAGGACATCTCTGGAGGGGAAAGGGTATGCTTACAATACTCTTAGTTGCACTTGCGCTGTATATCTTTTGGCTGTTGTTTCGCAATGGTCCTGCATTTGCTGAGCGAGTGCCAAACAAAAAGCGTAACTGGGTTGGACCCACGTCGAATCAAAAAGAATGGCAGGGCTATTGTTCCGAAGTCTTTCAGCCGTTCAGTTCTCAAACCACCTTTTATGCCATCGCCTATTTTGCCAACTTTGTGGCTGCAGCAAACGCCATTTCTTGGTCGATCGTGTACGAAGGGGACTATTCCATCATCATCAGCCGCTTTGGCAGCTATTTTATCCTCAATACTCATGATGCCTTGGTGGTATCTGGGTTTGTCGCACTGGCGTGTTTCATCATTAATTGGCAAATGGCGGTGCATTGCGCCGGGATCATGAGTCAGTATTTGGTGCGAATCTTGATCATCAATCGTACTCGCTTTGTCGCGATCAGTTTGGTGTTCTGCAGTTACTTTGCGTACTTGTTGACTGTTGGTATTTTCTGGCTGTTCCACGACGGATACTCCATTTGGCACGGGCTTACGCTCACTCCGGTATTTCTGCTGTTGGCTTTGTTGCTTGCGGTTGTGTTGCCATCGGTGAAGAAAGAACCAGCTGAAAAAGAGTAAGCACCACTTATTTCATTGAGTTGCGGTAGTAATTCCACTGAGGTTGAGGTAGGATCGCCGACCTTTTTTCGTCAGTGGGAGGACTTATGTATATTGGCTTTGACTACGGCACCGCGAACTGTTCGGTGGCGAAAATGGAACAAGGTGAGCCGCAACTTTTAAACCTTGAAGGGAATAGCCCTTACATTCCTTCCACCCTTGCTGCACCAACGCGTGAGTCGGTGTCTGAACACTTGTTCCGCCATCGCAGCATCAAACCTTTCGATCAGGTTGGTGAGCAGGTTTTGCGTCGCGCTATCAACCTCAATCGTGAAGAGAGTATTGAGCTTGAGCCAGAAGACATGGCGTTTGGCCAAGCGGCACTGAATCGCTATTTGGAAGATCCTCGCGATATCTACTATGTGAAATCACCAAAGTCTTTCCTCGGTGCTTCTGGTCTGCGTGATGTTCAGCTGAGTTTCTTTGAAGATCTGGTTTGCGCCATGATGGACAACATCAAATCGCAAGCAGAGAACAGCGCACAGCAAATCATTACTGATGCGGTGATTGGTCGTCCAATCAACTTCCACGGTCGTGGCGGTGAGACGGCGAACATTCAAGCAGAAGGCATTCTTTTAAGAGCAGCAAAACGCGCTGGTTTTCAGAACATCGAATTCCAATTTGAACCAGTAGCCGCAGGTCTGGAATACGAAGCAACGCTAACCGAAGATAAAACCATACTAGTGGTCGATATCGGTGGTGGTACGACAGACTGTTCTTTGATTCAGATGGGGCCATCTTGGCGAGGTAAAGCCGACCGTACCGCAAGTCTGTTAGCGCACAGTGGTCAACGTATTGGTGGTAACGATTTGGATATCGCCTTGGCGTTCAAACAATTGATGTTCCCATTCGGTATGGAGAGCAAGATGGAATCGGGCATCATGATGCCAACCACGCAGTTCTGGAACCCAATTGCGATCAACAATGTGGAAGCGCAGAGCGATTTCTACTCACGTGAAAACTTATCGGCGTTGAAACTGCTGCACAAGCAAGCGCAAGAGCCTGAGAAGCTGGCTCGTTTGCTAGAGGTTTACCACGAGTCACTGGGCTACAACATCGTGCGTCGCGCAGAAGAAGCCAAAGTCGCGTTGTCTGACCAAGCGTCTTACCGTGCGGGCATTAACTTGTTGTCTGAGTTGATTGAAGTCGATGTTCAACGTGATGAGATGATTGAAGCAATTGAATCACCGAAGAATAAAATGACGGCTTTGGTTACCGAAGCGGTAGAGCAAGCAGGTGTGAAACCGGATGCGATCTTTATGACAGGCGGTTCGGCACGTTCACCTATTTTGCGTGATGCAGTGCAGACAGTATTGCCAAACATTCCAGTGGTGAGTGGCAACTACTTTGGTTCGGTCACTGCTGGTCTAGCGCGCTGGGCAGAGGTTTGCTTTAAGTAAGACCGAGTTAGCTGTTGTTAGATTCCTGATCTCGCCTAGGCTCGTCGGAATGACGAGGGGGGGAGTTTGGCTGATGTGGCGAGCACTAAGCCACTCAAACTTTGACAGAAGACTAAATAGGGTCACTCCCTAGAGCGAGGAACGAACGAGTAGGGAATCTCTAAAGTGCACATCAGTACAACCAAAGGTGCACACGGCTAGAATCATAGGTACCAAAAGAAAAAGAGCCCGCTGAAGTAGCGAGCTCTTTTCGTTTAAGCGATTAGTGATGGTGCGTGTGCTTTTCCATGTGGTCTTTCTTCTCAACCGCCATTTCGACTTCCACTTTACCTGCTTTTTTGAACGTCAAAGTCACAGGGAAACGGTCGCCTTCTTTTAGCGTTTGGGTTGGGTTGAAGATCATTAGGTGGAAGCCACCTGGCTTGAATTCCACTTTTTGCTGAGGCTCTACCACGACTTCATCAATCTTAATCATCTTCATCATGCCGTCTTCTTTCGTGTGAGTATGAATCTCCACACGGTCAGCAATCGGTGTTGAAGCCGCAATCAGCGCGTCATCAGCGTCACCTAGGTTGCTTAACTGAAAGAAACCGCCAATCACAGGGGCATTTGGTGGCGCTTCACGGCTCCAAGGATGATCGATGTGAATCTTGCCTGCTTCGTATTCGTGAGCAAGGCTGAGTGGGCTTAGCATAAAAGCGATAAGGGCGATGGCTGTGGTTTTCATCAGTTTGATCATTTGTGTTTTCCTTTTTAATTCTGGCTGTTCTCTATCGATTATTCGATAGGATTAATACGTTATGTTTATTTACCGACTACTTCGTTGAGTATTTAGGCGTGGAAAACACACGGCGGAGACTGCTTGGGCGCTACGTACTTGTAAACTTTTCTTCCGCAAGCTGCGAAATGATAGGGAGTGAAAACGTGCTTGGTGCGTCTTAACCAAGAGAGCGTAGTCAGATACAGACCGAACGCGATAGCGATAAAGAATTGCGCCGCTTGTAATAATGGACATTCAAACTGAAAGCCATCGTGCAGATTAAGGTCTTGAACAAATTCAGAATTGGGCAGTGCGTTGGCTTCAATCAGTTCGTTAATATCCACCCATTTAAAGCCATCAGCGGTACACAGCAACACCTTTTCATCTTGAACTTGGTTTAGCCAATTTTCGCTGTGGATTTGCGTAGGGTTCAGTGCCGCAGTCGACGTTAGGTACAGCTGAAACAGCACAGCAATGATGATCATGACTGCGCTTATCGCTTTCTTTCCATGCTGTGTTCTGAGTGTGTCCATACGACTTTTTATTATGAAGCGGAGATACGCCAATTGGCTGTAAGACTATGTTTCGGCGCAGGATAGTAACAAACGAACATCAAATTGTAATCGCGAGTTTATAAAACGGTGATGTGAGTGTGTTTTATTTGTTTTGCGGTTTTTTATTCTGAGAACACATATCGCAAAGATTTATCGTTCGGAAAGCTTTCAAACCTATTGGTGCGCTGAATGTCGCAAATTGAGCTGGTGATTTTGCGTGCTAGAATCGCACTGATTCAATTCAAACTGATTATCTATTCCTCACTTGTTTTCCATTAACGGAATTATGACAGTAATTTAATAAAGGATACGGTATTCTCCGCACCTTTGTAGTTGCTTGAAGCGCCCGTCATATAAGGGCTGCGGAATCTTAAGAAATTTCTCCAATGAAATACGAACAACAGATCGGATATCGATATCCTAAAGGTCGATTTGCTATGGTGAGCGTGTACGCGTTTACTGGCGCTGCGATTTTAGCATCGACTATTTTTTCTCTTTTACTGTTTTTGTCGATTGACGAAAACCCAATGATGCAGGCGCTATTTGGCGGTCTGGCCATCATCTTTGAAGCGGGCAAGTTTTACGCTTGGTATGAATACGGTGAGCGTCGCGCACACAGAAACTACACAGGAGCCCTAACGGCGTTAGTGTTCTATTTGGTGCTCGCTGCTATTTCTATTGGCGGCAGTATCGGTGGCATCAACAGTGCGACCAACAGTGCCCAAAGTCATATCTCGGTAGAACAAGCGAAAGTGGAAGCGTACAACCGTCAGATTGCGTCAATCGATAAGCAGATTGAACTGAACAACATGGCGGCGCAAAAGTACATCGAGATGGAGCGTATCGCGACTGGCGTAACGCGCATTCAAGAGCAGAACAAAAAGCTACGTGAAGAGCAGCAACGTTTGGCAACAGAGCGAGATAGCTTACCGCCAGTGGCACAAGGTTCTGTAATTGGTCTGATCGACAGCTTAGCGAAAGCATTTGGAACGACCTCTTCTCAAGCGCAGTTGGGCTTGGTGGTGTTCTTATCTATCTTGTTAGATTTCTTTGCTGCTTTCTTTGTAGGTTTGATTGGTGAAGAGAACCGCTTCCGCCATTTCTTCCGTCGTAACGATGGTATAACGCTAGCAAACGTTCGAGATATTGACCCAGAGCCAGCGGGATACTTGCCTCATATCAAAGAGGAAGCTGAGCCTGAAGCGCAACAAGAGCTTGAACCAGAAGAGCCAAAAACGTTATTAGAGCAAGTGAGTGATGCGTTAAAAGGTCACCAAATTACTTGCACCAAAAAAGCGGTGGCAAAGCAGTTCAGGCTCTCGGCAGAAGAAGTCGACAAAGTGTTTGAAGAGCTCGCCGAACTTGGTTTAGTCGGTAAGAAAGCCAACCACCATTACCACTGGATTGGTCAGGCCGAAGCGGCTTAAGCATAGCGAACGAAAAACAAAAGAGCGTCCAGATGGACGCTCTTTTTATTTACTTTAAACTAATGGTCACTTTAAACCAACAGCCACTTTATACCTATATTCACTTCAAACAAGTAGACACAAATCGATTCACATCAGGCTGAGATTAATCTGTGATGATCTTCTTGGTCGTGTTTTTAATTGGTTTTTTTTCTTTCTCTGGCATGGCTGCATCAACGGCTTTCCCAGCAAGCCCTTCGTCTGGTAGTGCTTTTTTACCAGCTTCTACCGTCGTGTCTTTTAAGGCTTCTTTTGGTGTGCATCGTCCACCGACACCCACAACCGCTTTAGTGGCTGTTGCTTTAGCTGCTTTTTCTGCATCACAGTCTGGACCCAACACACCTGCGTGCGCAGAGGTTGCGCCGAATAGGAGAAGAAGTAGGGCAAGGTTACGTTTGTTCATTACAGTTACCGTCTTCGTGTAAACATGAATTAAGTGTAACTGAGTGATGTGAGTTTGCAGGAAAAGAAAAGTGCCGCCGACGCGACACTTGAGAGTTTCTGTTGTATTTTCGGAAGTTTAGTCGTTAGCGAGCTCAATTTCTCTTGCGATATTTTGATCATTCATAACCACGCCATCAACTTCGATGGTTGCCCCGTCTAGGTTCGCTTCTTGCACCCCGTTAATCTGAGTATTGCTATCAATCACGACAGTTTTGGTTTGGAAGTCTGGTCCGTGTTCGTTTTGGCAAGCCAGTACGAAAGTTCGGGAGTTTGCGTCGTAACTGTTTACAAGGCCTGTACACTCAAAAGACTCTAGTCGTTCTGGTGCATCCTGAGCATTTGTCGCAGCGAAACTGCTTGCTGAAACACAAGCACCGAAAAGCATAATTAGAGGTAGTGTTATTTTACGCATTATTAATCCCTCATTTGGTCATACGTATCTGTTTTAAAAAAGGATAGAAGAAAAGTCGATACGGAAGGAAAAGAAGCACCAAACTGTGATGCTTCTTAAATATTTGCGTGTATTTACATTGCGTTAGTCGTCGTGGCCTTCTGCTTCCACTTCACGCGCGATGTTTTGGTTGTTGATGATCACACCTTCCACTTCAACTCGAGAACCATTTAGGTTGTGTTGACTTAAACCTTCGAAACGAGTTTGAGCGTCAATCACAACCGTGTTGTTCGACATAGTTTGGTCAGCGTCATTCTCACAACGCGTTACTTGGAAAGTCTCAGTGTTGACATCGTAGTTGGATACCACACCTTCACATTCAAACTCTTTACCTTGCCAGTTGCTGTCGTGGTCGCCATCAAAATCAGGGCCGTCGATTTCAACGTTTGTCGCTGTGCGAACACCATTTTTCATTACTGATGTCACTTCAACTTCTTGGCCTTGTTTAAGATCTGCTTTGGTACCATCTTCAAAGCGTGTTGCGTTATCGACAGCGAAGTTACCACGGTAGTTTAATGAGAATTGGCTGTAATCGTTCGCAACCCATGTTACGATGCCTTCCACATCATTATCGCCAACAAGGCTGTCATAGTTTTCAACTTCTACTTCGGTTGCTACAAACAGGTCGCCTTGCATTGAGCCTTCAGCTTCAACCCATTGACCAACTTCTAAGCCATCAACACGGTCGTAAGAAACGGTCGTGTTTGCACCCAGTTTGAAGGTGCTGTTATTTGCATCAATGCTTGAGATACGGCCTTCGATTTCATCAGGACCGTTGTAGTCGAAGTCAAACTTCACAACGGATAGCACTTTGTAGCCAGCATCAGCGGTTGGTAGTGAGGACACCATAACCCAATCGCCTTGGTCGATTTCATTACTCAAACCTTCAAAATGAAGTTCGACACCGTTAACAGTGAAGGTTTTGCTTACATGATCAATTGCCGTCACTGTGCCAGTCATGGTTGGCTCTAGCGTAACGACTACTGGTTCCTCTGTCGATTTCTCTGTTCCAGAACCAACTTGAACCATCATATTTGGCTGAACAGCACCTAGATTCGTTTCTTTTGAACCATACATGACTTCAGAAACACGATAGGTATAGCCGTTTACTGTAATGGTGCTTTTCGCTTCGTTGACTGATTCAACCGTACCAATTGCAGAGCTTGGTTTTGCCGCCGGTTGAGGTGAAGAACTACCACCGTCTCCAGAACCGCCACAACCAGATAATGCCAAACCCACTGCCGCTACAAGCGCTAATTTTTTCATGATATCGACCTATTTTTGAAAGCTTATTTATGAATTTGGTTGTATCTTATGACGCGTATCGTGAAGTGTTCGTGAAGAAACGTGAGCTTATGAAAATATTAATTGTCGATGATAATCACAATGTTTCAGAAACTATTGCTGATTATCTAGAACTGGAAGGGATGACGATAGATTGCGCTTACCATGGAGAGGCTGCGCTAAATTTAATTCAAGAAAATTATTATGATGTCATCATTATGGACATCATGATGCCAAAACTCGATGGCATTAGTACGGTTGAGAAACTGCGTCAAGAATTCTTATGTGGAACGCCAATTTTATTCTTAACCGCCAAAGATACCTTAGATGACAAAGTGGCTGCTTTTAATGCGGGTGGCGATGACTATTTGATGAAGCCTTTTGCGATGCAAGAGCTCAGCTTGAGAGTTCACGCGCTGGCTAATCGAGGCCCAAGACAAGACATCGGCACGCTGAAGTTTGCTGATATTAGCTTGGATGCCCGCACTGATGAAGTGACTCGGATGGGTAAACACATCAAGCTCAGTCGCATTCAAACCAAAATCCTGAAGCTATTATTGAAACGTGCTCCTTCAGCGGTTTCTCGTACTGAAGTGATTGACAACGTGTGGGGTGATGAGCCGCCGGGAAGTGATGCGCTGAGAAGCCACATTTATGGTTTAAGAACGGCACTCGACAAGGGTTTTGATGATTCCAGATTAGAGACGATTCATGGACAAGGTTACCGACTCAAAGCATAAAGAATACCCAAGCATATATCGTAAGATCCGCTGGGGTTTTGGCTTGATGACCTTTGCGATGTTTACGTTGTTTTGGTCGTTGATCTACGTTGCTGAGAACAAACTTGAAGTATTGAGCTTGCACCATTGGTTAGACACAGAAGTTGAGCTTTATAAAGAAAACTACCAAAAACAGGGGTGGGACGCACCATTGCCCAATGTGCTGGAGTTTGATTCTTATTGGAGTGAAGCGCCAACGCCGGATTGGTTGTTGTCGTTTAAGTTTCCTGGATTCTACGAGTATCTTTTAGGGGAAGAGGATAAGCACTTCGTGGTGTTTGAGCATCCTTCTGGTAAAGGTTTGATGTACATCGTCTTCCAAGATGACTCAGACGACTATTTGGATGAATACGAAAGCTCGTTGCATCAGTTTACCTTTTTCTTAGGGGGCTTGTTCTCCATTATCATGGTCGGGTATGGCGTATACATGGTACGGATTTTGTCTCGACCTTTAGCTAAGATCGAAGACAAAATTGGTCACATGCCCCCGGATCAACCGACGTTTAATGTTGATACCAAGTTCAGCGAGACTCGCCATATTGAGCAGACGTTGCTCGACAGCAAAAATGAGATTGCAGGTTACTTCCGTCGTGAACAAGAGTTTAGCCGCTTTGCCTCTCATGAGTTACGCACGCCAATCATGGTAATCAAAGGCTCTGCCGATATTTTAGCTCTCGTGCCGGATCAGCCTCCGGTGGCTCAAAAGGCGGTGAGACGCATGCAAACGGCTTGTGAAGAGATGCGAGTGTTAACTGAAGCGTTCCTCTTGTTGGGCAAAGAGAAAGTTGAAGCTCAACATTACGCGGATCACGCTTTACTAGGGTGCTTGAATCAACAATTAGCGGAACTGGCACCACTATTTGCTAAACAGGGTGCAGAGTACAAACTGGATGAGCTAAATAGCGGTGTGGTGCATGCGCCTGAAAGCTTTGTGACGATCGTGATCAACAACCTGATCAAGAACGCATTCAGTTACAGTATCGGAGATATCGAAATTGTCCTTAATGGAACTCAATTGACCATAGTGAACCGTCACGATGGCAATGAGACCTACAACGCCGGCTATGGATGTGGCTTAGTGATCGTGGAACGTATTTGTGAACGCATGAGCTGGTCGTTTGAACTCAATGATGATGGTATGAGGTTTACTGCCAAGGTCGACTTTTATTCCTAAACCTTGTGTGCATGTTTTGAAAGCCAGAGAACATACTCTGGCTTTTTTGCATCTAACTGCCAGTGAAACAAGAAATAAGTTCGATATCGATTAGACTCAAAAGAGTCAAAGTGAATTCAGAGGAGTGGCTATGCTCTCATATCAGGTCAATCGAAGTATCGAGATAGAAAAAACACAAAGTGAAATCATCAACTACCTAAAAGACTTTACTCGTTGGCCTGAGTGGTCGCCGTGGATCATTCTCGAGCCGGACTGCGAACTCACTTACAGTGATGAGCAAGGTGTGGTAGGGGCAGGTTATCAATGGAACGGAAAACGAATTGGTACTGGTGCTATGGTTCTCGAAAGTACTCAAGAGCATCGATTGGACATGGAACTTCACTTCTTTCGGCCTTTAAAAACTCATGCGAAAGTTACTTTAATCGTGACGCCGTCACAAGCTGGTTGTACCGTCGAGTGGCTAATGCAATCACGTGTACCTTGGTTCTTGTTTTTTCTTAAAAACGTGTTTAAGTCCATGATCGAAATGGATTATGACCGTGGCTTACGTATGTTGAAAAGCCAGTTGGAAACAGGGCAAGTGTTATCCCTGCTGACTGATTTGGGTTCCCGAAAGCAAAATGAAGTCAGCTACATTGGATTATCCGGTGCGGGTACGATTCCTGATCTTGGCCCCATGATGCAATCGCATGTGGCGCGATTGTATGAGATGGCAGAGCAAGAAAACCTGCCTGTCACTGGTGAGCTATTTTGCTACTACCTATCAATGGACATGAAGCAAGGATACTTTGAGTTCATTACTTGTTTGCCTGTCAAAGCTGGCGTTGTCGCGACTGGTGAGTTTGTTGCCGGAACCATTCCTGAAAGTGACACCTATGTGATTGAACACAAGGGAGAGTATCAATTTTTGGGGAATGCATGGTCGTATGCGATGAATCTTACTCGGCACAATGGCATCAAAGTGAAGACCAAACCGTTGGGCATCGAACGTTACCTTAATAACCCAAATGACACTGACAAAGCAGACTTGTTGACTGAGGTGATTGTGTTCAAGAAATGATGTGCGTTGTAAAACTATGAAGCAACGCCATGTTTCATCCTAAGTGCATGATAGTATTGGCATACAAATTAGAACGATACTCAAGTTGATGTGCGCCTTTATGGTGCCATCGCACTATGTCATGGATGAGATATGAGACTTAAATACTCCCTAATTACCGCGAGCCTCTTGGCTACCCATTCTTACGCAGGTGACGCGCCGAAGAGCATTATCTATATGATCGGTGATGGCATGGGGCCAGCCTTTACGACCGCTTATCGCTATTATCATGATGATCCAAACACAGATGAAATAGAGCCGACGGTTTTTGATTCTATTTTGGTTGGTATGGCGAAGACGTATCCTGATGATGCGACTTACGTTACTGACAGTGCTGCAAGTGCTACCGCTCTGAGTACCGGTATCAAAAGCTACAATGGTGCTATCGCGGTGGATACGGATAAGAAGCCGATCAAAACGATGTTAGAGATGGCGAAAGAGAAGGGCATGACCACAGGCTTGGTGGCCACATCGCAAATTAACCACGCAACGCCTGCAAGTTTTGCCGCTCATAATGAATCTCGCCGAAACTATGACGATATCGCCAATGATTACATCGACAATAAAGTGGGTGAGAAATTACCAGTCGATCTACTCTTGGGCGGTGGTGTTCGCTATTTCGAGCGTGAAGACCGTAATTTAGTTGACGAGTTCAAGCAGCAAGGCTACCAATACGTTGCCGACTTTGGTCAGCTTCCTGCACTACAAACTTTACCCGCCTTAGGCTTGTTCGCGGATAAGGCATTTCCGTTCGCACTAGATGAAAACCCCACTCGCCTAGAAGAGATGACCAACAAAGCGCTTTCTCTATTACAACGTCAAGACAATGGCTTCTTCGTGATGATTGAAGGTAGCCAGATCGACTGGTGTGGGCATGCGAACGATATTGCGTGTGCGATGGCGGAGATGAATGATTTTGCTAAGTCAATTGAATTGGCTAAAGCGTATGTCGATGCTCACCCTGATACTTTATTGGTGATCACCGCTGATCACTCAACTGGCGGCTTAACAATTGGTGCGAATGGGCAGTATCAGTGGGACACTGAGGTGATTAAGGGGGTTCACAAAACGGCATGGCCTTTGGCGATGTCTCTTGCGCAATCCCACGACATGATCGCGACATGGAATGAGTCGGTCGATTGGCCATTATCTAAAGAGCAAGGTCGAAAGCTGGCATACGCTAAATTGAGTGAAGAGCCAGCTAAAGCCCTCTACAAGGAGGTGAAAGCGATCATTAATGAGAAGAGCTACACCGGTTGGACGACAAAAGGCCATACTGCCGTTGACGTCCAAGTGTTTGCTTATGGGCAAGGTGCGGATAAGTTTGTTGGTTCGCAAAATAACACTGACATCGCGAAGAAGTTAATCAGTTTTATTCAGTAGGCTCTCAACTTCATAGATTTAAACTGTCCGTTTCTCGTAAGCGAAAAGAAAATGCCTCAGCATGTGCTGAGGCATTTTTTTATAGGCCAACTTCTCTTGTTAGAGAATTATTGTGCACGGTATTTACCGCTGTTTAGTTCAATTTTAGACGCTTTTACGCGACTGTCAGCATTTAGGTAATCGCTGATACCCAGTAGATCTTGACCTTCCGCAGCTTTGAATACGGCTGATTCACCTTGTGCAAAGACGACGTCAAGTTTGAGCTCTTTAGCTACTGCCTTAGCATCGGCTGGGCTTTTCACCGTAACAAAGATAAGGCCCGTTGCTTTAGATACGTTACTAAACGCATTCTTAAACACCTCGTCACCAGCGTGTAGCTCTGCCGCTTCGGCAAGGCTATCAACAGAAAGCTTACGGTAATCTTGGCCGTTAATTTGTACGGCATCAGATGCGACAAACAGTTCAGGTGTAGGCTGCTGAGCCAATTGTTGCTCTGCTTGTACAGCCGCTGCCATTGTCGATAGAGCCAGAATAGAAAATGTCATAAATTTCATGTGAATGACTCCTTAGTGACCGAAGATACGCATAGACCAGTTTTTGATAACACCTGGTTTTGCGTTGTTAGCCATCGGTACATCATAGATAGCTGAAGAATTGAAATATGCAATGAATGAGAACACTTCATCGCCGTTGGTATCGATCGCTCGTAATGTCCATTCGCCTTTCGCGTTTTCACCGTAGAATTGGTTAGAAAGCATCAGCTGGTTTTCATAACCTGCTACTGTTGGATCAAGAGATTGGCCAACAAGACCATTACGCGGTGTTTGCAGAACTGAACGTGTACCTGATGGAGAAATCAGCTCAATTGCCAAATCTGGTAGACGCGAGTGTTCAAGTGTTAGTTTCACTTGTACTGACTCAACAGTAATGTCATCGGTAACAGCAATCGCTGAAGAACCACCCGCCAAGCTTGCGTCTGGAACACTCACTGCCGTCCCATTGCTTGCCCAAGGTGTAATAACTTGTGCAGGTAGAACTTTGTTTGTCATACGAGCACGTTTCATTGCTTCATCTAGGTTGACTGCGCCAAAACCGTAGAAGGTATGGAAGTCAACGCCAGCTGCGTTTGTCTGCCATGGTGAAATCGCTTCGTAGCTTACCAAGTCTCCTTGGCTATTAACGAACTCAAGTTGAACACCTGGGTGGTCTTTGTCGGTTACGCTTGCTGTTTCTGCTAGTAACGCACGGACATCACGAGCGGTCAGCGCATGGTTGGTTGACATAATCGCCGCAATTGCACCAGAAGTGTTTGGCGCCGCTGAAGACGTACCATTCATTGTGCTGGTGTAGTTACAGTTCGGATCTTGCTCAGTACCGCCGTGAAGACCGTTAATACCTAAATCTGCACTGGTGTTTTGACCTTCTTCACAGCCTACTAGGTCTGTCGTGACCATTGCTGGGAAGTCTTGACCGTATTCACCTGCTGGTGCTGCGACCCACACGTTAGCACCAACGGATGAGTAGCTTGCGCGAGTTCCGTCAGCACGAAGTGCGCTGGTTACAAGGTTGTAGTAACTCGCATTGTCGTAAGACTGTGCTGCGTTATGCATTGGTAGGCCTTTATTGCCACCGCCTGCGAAGAAGTCGCTAGGAAGCACGAAGAAACGGCCAGTGTTGAAGTAGCGGTAACCATTACCAGCAGATTTTACGAAGACAGCACCACGACCCCAAGCATTGCCTTCGCTGACGTCTTTCATTACATCCATTTCAAGCTTGAACTGCGGATCGTTCTCATCGAATGGAATAGGGTAGATTGGACTAAAACCATAACTTTGGTTGAAAACGCGAACATCGCTGGTTGCAGCGTCCACGCCGTGAGAAATCAACCAACCTTCCAGTGTTTGGTTCGCGAGCCAGTTAAAGCCCATTAGAGAAGAGCGAGAAGCTACGCCGCGAACGCCTTCACCGTTGTTACCAACTGCACTGATTAGGCCAGCAACAGCGGTACCGTGGCCATTTGTATCAACTGGGTAATCGGCTGGGAATGAAGAGTCTTCAACGAAGTTTCTACTACCTGTGACTACGTTACCTGCAAGGTCTGGGTGATCGATCTGTACGCCAGAGTCAATAACGGCAACTTTTACACCAACACCAGCAATGCCCATCGCTTGTGTCAGTTTGGTGTTCAAGTCATTACCCGCAACGGCAGGGTTTGCTGCAAATGCAGTTTGGCCTGTGTTGTCTAGGTGCCATTGCTCAGAGTAGAGCGGATCATAAGCCGAGACGGCAGGTGAAAGGCCTACTGCTAACATTGCAGCGAATAGGCGATTAATGCGTGTTTCCATTTGTGACCTCATGTCTTTGTTTGGAATTTTTGTCCCTGTTCGATACTCCTTTAAACAGGTCTAAACAAAGCTAGCGGCTTAGAATGGAAACGAAAACTGTTTACATCTTATTTACTTTTGTTTTTCGACGCACGACATTTTCTTGACAATAAGTGCTTGAAGTCACATTAGAATCTAGATATTTGCAGGAAAGATTGCATGTTTAAAAAGCAGAAAAACTAGAGAATTTTTCTGCTTTTTATGGAATGGGATGATTTATATGGCAGGTTGTATGGTTGCCTCAGGTTCTGTAGGGGCTTGTTCTTTACGAGACAGCAGACCGTCAACCACTTTTTCTACATAAAACTTCTTATACTCCTTATCACACCAACGCTTGTTCAAACCGCGACGGTTGAATTCGGCACCAATTGCCACGCGGGTTTGATTTGATGCGCGGTTGTAATACAGGGTTTCACATAACTGCATGTTGCTCATCTGCTGAGCGTACACATTAACACTGCTGCTTCTCATTCCTAATTGCGCGGCTTGCTGATTGCTGCACGCGGCCAATACTAAGGGCGACAGTGCAGCGAGAATCCATGTTTTTTTCATTGTGTTTTTCTATGACGTCGAGTGAATTTGGTACTGGTTTCGACCAGATTGTTTGGCATCGTACAGAGCTTGGTCAGCGGCAAAGAACCATTGATCCCACTCCTGTTTGATGCTTTGCGCACTTAGCTCGTTAACTGCGCCGAGTGAGATTGTCGCGCCTAGCGATTCAGAGTCAACCTCAAGGTTGTTGTTTTCAACTGCAAGTCTCAAACGATCTAACGTTTTTGCACAGTCATCAGCGTGTCTAATTTCGAACAGCAGCACAAACTCTTCGCCACCCCAACGGACGAGTAAGTCGCCAGCGCGCGTTGCCTCGTCGAGGACGCGTGCAACGTGCAACAGCATTTTATCGCCTAGGTCATGGCCATACTGGTCATTGAAGGCTTTGAAGTGGTCAATATCAATAACGGCAAGGGCGAACTTACGATCAGGGCTTCGACGCGCCATTTGATCCAGCCAATTAGGCAGATAGCGACGATTATGTACCTTCGTTAGCGGGTCAGTGGTATTTTGCTGCGCCAATTCTTCGTTGATCTTGTTCATTTGGCGAATGTAACGGAAAAGCCAAAAACCGATAGCGGCAACAATAAGGAAGTAGAAGATTTCGCGGTAGCGTTGGGATTCAAGCTCAGAAGCTTGGAGCGCATTCTTCGCTTCGAGAAGGGTCAATTCTTTCTGAGCCAGCTTCGCCTCTAAGTCGAGTTTGATATTGATCATCTCATCGCCATGAACATGGCTATCAAAGCTTTTTTCTAAGTTACGTAAACGACCCAAATTATCGAATGCTTTTTCAAAATGTTTTAATTCTTGGTTGGCGCGCACGAGTACTAAATACAGGTCCATTTGCTGCTTAGTCTCTGCACTTGCCGTTTCACTTAGGCCTTCTAATGCAGTTTTTGCACTCTCAATTGCTTGCTCATACTTCCCATCCTTAAGGTAGGCTTCGGCAAAAGCTTCGTGGCAGGCGGCTTTTAGGCCTTTTAAGTTTTGCGGGTTCGGAAGTTCTAAACATGCCTGTGCAAGTTGATAAGATTCTTCCATCTTACCTAGTGTGCTAAGAAGTTGGGATAAGTTAGAAACGGAGTTATGCTTAATTCTGACTGAGCCCGTTGCCATGGAGAGTTGGGCAGCTTGCTCAAAGTAACGTTCTGATTCTTCGTACTTTTCCATGCCATAGTTAATGACACTTAAGTTCGCATACATGATGGCAAGGAACAAGCTGTTGTCATACTTATTATCGCTGTTTAAGTAGCCGTTAATCGCTTGGTCGAGATAGGTTTTTGCCCGATCCCAATCCGACAGTTCCATATAAAGTGAGGCGATGTTGTTGAGTGTCATCGCAATCTGGATTTCAAACTCAGATCCTTCAAGCAAATCATAAGCGGTTCGATAATGTTTTAAACCGGTTTGTACTTGAGCGCGTTGAACCTCTGCATTTCCAAGCCAGCGGTAAGCTCGACCTTGAAGAGAGTTATAGCCAATCTGGCGAGAGATATTGATGACATCGTGCAGAAGAAGCTCGCCTTGCCAAACTTCGTCTGCTTCTATCAGTTCGACCGCTTGGTTTAACTTTGCTTCAGCAATCACCCAAGGCAAATCATGTTGTTTGCCGAATTCAACGAGGTCAGGGAGCTCTGGAATTGGAACGCCTTCGTAACGCTCAAGATAAATATGTGCGAAGTAATAAAGTGCTTGTGAATCCGGAGACGCATCCGCGGGTAATGTGAAGTCGCTTGATTTGATTGAGCGAGGCTTACCGATAGAGTCGAAATAAAATTCCAACATCGGGTCGTCTTTTATCGAGATATGGTGTCTGAGGTAACTTTCTTTGTTCGCGTGGTCTGCAGAGAAACTGCTGGTTGAACACATCGCGCCAAACACAATCGGAAATAGATACCGTAACGTTTTAAACGGTATAAGCTTTAGACGGTTGATAAAAGCGAACTCTTCAAAGTGAAACACGCAAGAAGTCTATCATTTCTCATCTATGAATAACCACAGATTTAGTTGTTTTATCTGTACATTAAAAGTAACTGTTCAATGAGTGAAAATAGGCCACTGAAATACCGGCGTTTTTAACACAAAATGCTCAAAATTACCCGGTTGGACGGATGTCTTTCAGCTTTTCTCGTTAAAGGCTGTTGCCATAAGAATCTTAACAATAGAGTAGGGGGAAAGATGAGTAGGTAACTCTGTTCATAAAGAGGATAAACGATGGGGTAACAGCTCGTAAAAAATCCTTCGATCTCTAAAATTTCATTTAGCTGTCATAAATATTTAATATTGGTATGTCTTGTGAAAAAACATCTTTTTAGACATAGTGTTATTAAGCCATGAAAAACTGGCTGTTCCAACTAAAAAGGAGATTGCCTATGCACAACGAAATGATTCAACCTTCTCGCTTTGGTATTATCGGTCGTACTTGTATCGCTTCAGTACTTATGATCGCAGGTGTTTTCGCTCTTATGTAATAAGACGGTAGTTCATCAGTACTGCTAAGAAAACATAGCAAAATTCAGGGAATTACCTTAACAAAAAATAAGGTATTCCCCTGAAAATCCTATCTAAGTCTCTATTCTTAACTCAACAAGCTAAAAACCAACGCACTTACTGCGATAACTCCCGTCATAAGTACAAAGTAGGTCGATGCTTTTCCACGATACTTCTGCAGTCCTTTTACTTTGTATACCGCTAGCATTGGCATAATGAACAAGATCATTGCGATGACAGGTCCCGACAGGGCTTCCATCATCCCCAAGATGCTAGGGTTCATGATCGCAGCAATCCAAATAGACACAAACAGTACAACAACACTGATGCGATCTACGCGTTGCTTTGGCATATCAGAATGCTTAGTGATCAAACCATTCAAGCTTTCACGTGCACCAAGGAAGTGACCAAGGAAAGAAGAGGTGATCGCGACAAATGCGACAAGTGGACCTAACGTTGCAATAAAAGGATTGTCCGTAGCGTTTGCTAAGTAAGACAACACAGATACGTTTTGCTCTTTTGCTTCTGCCAGCTGCTGCGGAGATAGCGCAAGCACGCAAGAGAAGACAAACAACAGCACAAAAGCGATCAGCATGATGCTAGTGCGACGTAAAATAAGCTCAGACTTCGCATCCGCTGCCTCACCATAGTGACGACGTTGAACATTGGCAAAGCTTGAGATTGCTGCTGCGTGGCTGAAAGAAAAAATGACGACAGGAATCGCCAGCCACATGGTGCTTGCAAAAGACGACATTTCTGGCGCGTCCATTACTGGCATGCTCCAGTTTGGCATTAAGTAGAATGATAGAAATGCCAGAATCGCCACCAACGGGTAAACCATGATGGCAAAGGCACGCAGCATGACTTTTTCACCCGCCATCATGATAGCAATTAAGCTAAACACTAATACGCCAGACAGCAGAGCACGCGGTAATGGCTCCATACCCGCTTGGTTGACCATAAAGCTGTCGACAGTATTGGTAATGCCAACGCCATAGATTAGTAGGATTGGGAAGATAGAGAGGAAGTACAGTAGCGAAATTGAACGACCCGCTTTCGCGCCAAAGTGTTCTTCTACCACATCGGTAAAATCAGCGTTCTTGATCTTTGAGGACAGGACAAATCGGGCAAGACCACGGTGAGCTAAGTAAGTCATTGGGTATGCAAGAAACGCCATGACAACTAGAGGCCAAAAGCCGCCAATACCAAGGTTAATCGGCAAAAATAGAATACCTGCACCAACAGCAGTACCAAACAAGCTTAATAGCCAGTGTGTATCGTGCTTTGTCCAAGTATTTGTGGTGTTTAATTCACTAAAATTTAACGTATCTCGAGATTCTTTCACTTAAAACTCGCTTTTATAAAAATAATAATCGCGCGGATGGTATATGTTTTAGTGATTGTTATCACATTGAGTTTGTGGTGAATCGTGCTAGTGAAAAGGCGGTGGTGTAAACTATCGAACCATGAAAATTTGAAAAAAGCGATATATAGTTTCAGTTTGGTGTGTATTAATTGAAATAATATCGCGAAATTTTATGATTTTATGGTTTTAGATGTTGCGGTTAAGCTTTGTTCTATAACATTGTAAGGTGTTCAGAGAGCGGAATCGGTTTAGAAACGCCAAACCCTTGAGCAAACTGGATATTTAATGCTCTTAATGTCTCTATATGAGCTTCTGACTCTACAAATTCAGCAACAGTCACGAGGTTCATGCTCCTTGCTACTTGGCTAATGGCTTGGACGATAATTCTGTCGTTCTCACTAGCAACGATATCTTTGACAAAAGAACCATCCACTTTTAGTACATCCAGTGGAAGGCGACGTAAATAGTCAAAGCTCGCGTACCCTGTACCGAAGTCGTCAAGTGCGATAGTTGAGCCCGCTTTGCGTAGTAAGTTCAGGTTCTGGATGGCGATCGGCTCATTACAAAGGGCATCAGATTCTGTGATCTCAAAGCAGAGCTTATTCATCGGAATTTCGTGCAGTGTGGCTTTTGTTTGTATCTGCTCTGCCAAACCTTCTGAGTTGAGCGCTTTTGCCGTTAGATTAATAGAGCAACGACCGACTGAACGCCAATCGTGAATTTGTGCTTTTAGTGAGAGAAAGGTGTGCTCAATTACCCAGTTATCCAGTTCAAGTTCTAAACCAAATTCGTTAATCAGCGGAAAGAACTCTCCCGGTGACATCAACGTACCTTCGCAGGGTCTAAGACGTAAAAGTATCTCAAAGTTCGCTGCTTGGTGTGCCTCACTAAGTGCGCGGTAAGGTTGGCAGTAGAGCTCGAACTCGTTTTTGCGAAAACACTGCTGAATAAAACTTAATTGATCAAGTGTATTTTTTTGCTCTTGATCCTGAGTAATCCAGTTCACACAGCGATGTTCGTGACCTTGCTGTTCGCACAGTTTAGAAATTAATGGATCTAGGCTTTTGTCTCCGTAAACCGAAGCACACTGTATGGTACGTTTTACCAAGCTTATCGCTTTATCATCAAAGTAAAAGTAAAAACGATCTAACAGAGCGATAAGGGTTTCTAACTCAGCGTCCATATCAGGTAGGCGCGGAGCGATACACAGCAAGCCGCTGGCAAACGGAGGTAAATAGGCGCGTTTTAAATGCTCAGTGTTGGAGGCAAGATATTGGCTGAGCTGTTTCATTAGCTGAGCCCTACCTTGGTGGCCTAGACCGTTGAGTTTGGATAGCGTTGGTTCTAGGTCGATATATATCACGGTTGCATTGGCTTGCTTGGCAACATCCTCTTTTAGCTGGGCGAGATTATATAAACCCGTAAAGCTGTCGATACGTTCTTTGCGAATGGCGTTACGTGTCGTGACATAGTTTTTGATCGTGTGCGCGCCCAACATAAACGTGAGCATGGTGAGAACGAACAACACCAGAAGCATCGCATAAACTTGTTCACGTGAAAGTAGTTCGGCATTAAAACGATTAATGATGCTAAAAACACAAATCAGCAATGTTGCAGCACCAACTAACATAGGGCGAATCAGTCCAAACTTACCTAATCCCATACCAACCAAGCAGAGCAATATCAAACTGAGCGTGTTCAGTGTGAGTGGGTTATTTGTAGATATGCATCCGACTAGGAATAATGCACAAATCATCACCCATATACGAAAGTGAAATGGACTGGAGTGTGCGTTCATCATTGCACGGTCGAGCTTTAGGTATGGCGCATTTTCTCCATCGAGAACGTAACTCAACCCTAGACTCAATAAGGGAGTTAGTACCATCTGTGTCAGAACCGCACTTAAAACCGAATAGGCGATAAATTCAAATGAAAAGTTGGGGCTACCGCCGAGTAGCACACTGATTAACAATAATAATGCCGTATTGGCGATTGGGTAAAGAATACCGATAAACAGAGCGAAATAGCTTAGCTTTACAGTAAAATTGTAGGCCGCAACATGTTTCAAAGCCGAGCGATAGAGCTGGCAGAACAATAATGGAAGCGCAGGAAGAAACAGAGCGAACATCAGCGCCATATCAAATGGGCGTTCAGAGCAAATGGTGTAGTAAAACAGCAAGCTCACGATGATCGTGGGCAGTACCCTAAAATTGTATCTGAGCGTAACTGCAACAACGAAAGCGGCCGTAAAAGAGATCACGTGAACGCGGTCTTGCGCAATCACATAGAAATTGGAGAGGCTATAGCTAACTTGTATTGCGCAAAAGATTAGGATCTGAGTCCCTAAAAACTGCCACCACTTTTTATTTTTATAATCGAGCAAAGGGCTGATTTGCTCGAGTCCAGACATCGACATTATTCAACTCTAATTATGACAGCGTAATTGAAGTCTCTGCACTAATAATGCGAGAGCCTCATTTTTATAATGATTCGCCTAGCTAAAGGAGCGCAATGGCTCATGGTGGGCGAGTTCGCCCTTATTGTTGTTATTGTTTCTGCTTATGAGAGCGGCGATTATTCTACAAAAAACAAGCAACAATCAAATAAAAACTGGTACGACGTTCCATTAATCAAAACTACCTCTCATCAATGAGAAGTGGTCTTACCAATCTACTGAGTGTGATTATTCTAACAGATTGCTAGGAAAGGTATGAAATCATTAGGTTTTATCGCTTTTCGCTACTATATTCCGCTTCTTAAGTTCAAAAGGAACCGTTTTAATGAAGATTACCCCAGCAGGAAAACAGGATTTGGCGTTAGTACACGCACTTGAACACGTATTGTTTGGTCATCACGCTTACCCTCACTTTTTCTTTCGACAAGCATTTGATTGCTGGCCGCAAGGTTTGTTGATTGCCAAAGAAGAAGATCAAATTACGGGTTATGTACTGATGGCGACAAGCGATGAGCGAAACACACATTGGATCTTGTCACTTGCGGTTGATAGCCAACATAGAGGCAAAGGGATTGCACGTTTACTTGTACAAGCGGTTCTAACTAAAGCCAGCGCGGGTTCTGTTGTCAAACTGACTGTCGACCCGAACAATGTGCCTGCGTGCAAGTTGTACACTTCGCTAGGCTTTAAGGTTCTGGAAAAAGAAGAAGATTATTTCGGTGATGGAGAACCGAGACTAGTCATGGCACTAGCCCATTAATCTTGCACTTCTGTGATTCAAACTCGCACCTAATCAGTGCATTGCCAATTATAAAGTTAAAGCTGGTTTTGTTAAGTTATTGAAATATAGATTAATATGAAATTGGCATCGGGTTTGCAACTTAGATTATGTTCATCGTTAACTCGATGCGCCGCTTTCCCTTAGCAGGCGGTTAAGCGGATAGGGTATTACTTTTTTGAGCTTTTATAGGCAATGCAGCCTCTCTCGTTTCGGGAGAGGTTTTTTTTCGCTTGTAGCTCGTCATTCTAAGGAAAGAATCAGGGGGCGGAATGTCGCAAGGATGCAAAAAAACCACTTGTCCCTATTGTGGTGTTGGGTGTGGTGTCGAGGTCAATGCGAAAGGAATCGTTGGGGATGCGTGTCATCCTGCAAATGCGGGATCACTGTGCGTAAAGGGCGTCGCGCTGGCAGAGAGCTTGAATATGCCTTCGCGCTTGCTGTATCCAAAGCTTGTCACCAAGCAGCGACCTCAAGGGCAAGAAGTACAATGGCAACAAGCCACAGATCTAATTGCAGAAAAGATTCATAAAGCGAAAGCGGAGTTTGGATCGGATTCCGTCGCGATGTACGTGTCAGGCCAGTTGTTGACGGAAGACTATTACGTCGCCAACAAACTTATGAAAGGCTATGTTGGCAGCGCAAACATCGATACTAACTCCCGTCTATGTATGTCTTCGGCGGTTGCGGCTCATGTACGAGCATTTGGTGAAGATGTCGTTCCCGTCAATTACGATGACATTGATAATACCGAGCTGTTGATCATCTGCGGTGCGAATACCGCTTGGACGCACCCTGTTTTATTTCGACGTATTCAACAAGCGAGAGAAAACAATCCTAACCTCAAGCTGGTGGTCATTGACCCGCGTGAAACGGTCACCGCGCAGCAAGCGGATTTGCATCTACCGATTAAAAACGATGGGGATGTGTCACTTTTTAATGGGCTGCTCAAGTTTCTTATCGAGCAGCAATGTATTGATTCTGAATACATAAACTCCTATACCGACGGGTTTGATGCGCTTGCAGAAGAAGTTTATGATTTGCGTTACGATGTCACTAATCTAACGTCTTCCATTGGTATTTCAGAAGAAAAACTTACGACATTATTCCAATGGTTCGCACAAAGCCCAACCGCAATCACGTTGTTTTGCCAAGGGGTTAACCAAGCCGAAAATGGTGTCGATAAAGGCAATGCCATTATTAATGCACATTTGGCGTCAGGTAAAATTGCCAAGTCAGGTTGCGGGCCGTTTTCTATTACAGGTCAGCCGAATGCGATGGGTGGACGAGAAGTAGGTGGATTGGCCAATCAGTTAGCGGTTCATCGTGCTTTTGACGCAGAGTCTATCAAGCAAGTGCAGGCGTTTTGGGATTCACCAGAAATTGCCACTCAGCCCGGTTTAAAAGCCGTTGAGCTGTTTGAGGCGGTAGAACGTGGTGAGATTAAAGTTCTGTGGATCATGGCAACCAATCCCGTTGTCTCTTTACCAGATAACCAATTGGTAAAACGAGCACTAGAGATTTGTCCGTTTGTGATTGTTTCCGATATCACAGCGGATTCGGATGTAGCGCATTACGCGGACCTATTGCTACCCGCCGCTGGCTGGGGGGAGAAGCAAGGCATGGTGACCAATTCTGAGCGTCGACTTTCAAGGCAGCGCCAGTTTCAAACGCCTCCGGGTGAAGCAAAATCAGATTGGTGGGCGATAAGCCAAGTCGGACAAGCTCTGTGTGCATTGGAAAAGACACAAAATGGTTTTGCATTTACTTCTGAGCGGTCGGTATTCAGGGAATATGCGGCGATGACAGGCATGAATGCCGATTCGCCATTGAAGCTCGACCTGTCTCAACACGCGAACTTAACCGAGCAAGAATACGAAGAGTGGGTACCGACACAATGGGGAGGAGAGCGCCCTTTTGCTGATGGCATCTATTCGCACCCAGATGGTAAAGCGCGTTTTGTCGTGACCAGTGAATCTCCAACGCGTTTAGAGAGAACAAAAGGCTGGTGGCTCAATACGGGCAGACAACGCGACCAATGGCATACCATGACGCGCACAGGTCATATCGCACACCTTGCCGCCTCTGAGTTAGAACCAACCGTGTACATGAACACACTCTCTGCTACTCAAAATCGCTTAAAAGCAGGACAACTCACCAAGCTGTTTCAGCCTACTTCAAACACCAGTATTTATGCCAAAGTTGCCATTGATGAAGGTTTAGGTTTTCAAGAGCTATTTATGTCAATGCACTGGGCGGGTCGATATGGCGGTGAAAGCAGTGTTAACGCGATAGTAAACAGCGCAAAAGACCCTATTTCCGGGCAGCCTGCGTTTAAGTCGTCTTATGTTGAAGTGCAAGATGCGGCGGTAAAAACCTACGGTATGTTCATCGGTACACAGTTTGATTCCGGTAAATTTCTCTACAGCGCATTTCAAGCAGAAAGCAATTTGGGCATTTGGCGCTTTGCACACGATAAGCGGCCAAAGAAGCAGAGTTTTTGTCGAACGGAAAAGAGCCGCAGAATTACGATAGATATTGCCCAAGGTTGGCTAGCGGTGGATTACGACCTTGTTGGAGACGTTCGTATCATTCGCTCTGTTTTGGTGGTGTCTAGTGAACCGATTCAAACCGACTACACCAACTTTACCGGCTTGATTGGCAAACCGATGGAGCTATCGCAACTGCTTACCATCACTCAATCGCAAAGCAGTGCCAAACTGGTTTGTAGTTGTTTCCGCGTCACCGATAAACAAATACATGACGCGATGGAGAAACAAGATTGCACGTCATTGACTCAACTGCAAAACAAACTCAAATGCGGTACTAACTGTGGCTCGTGCATTTCTCAAATCAAACAAATGGTCGACAGCCATCAGCATCAAAAGGGCAAACAGCAAGCGAGCCAGCAAAGTCTGGCTATTCAAATAAAGTAAGTCATAAAGAGGATAAGCACATGGAAGCGCCTTATCAAAAGTCTTGGTTTAAGAAAGGACAAGCGAGTCAGAATCAAGAACGCTCGTCTCGCTTTTCTAAGCATGACCAAGCAAGCAAACTGACCCAACTTTTAGAAGACCATTCAGTAGACCTCGACGCGAACCACAAAGGTTTTGTCTCGATTGTCGGAGCAGGGCCGCACGATCCTGACTTGTTAACGGTAAAGGCTGTAAAAGCGATTATGTCGGCAGAGGTTCTGCTGTACGACCGTTTGGTTAACAAAGATATTTTGGAGTTGTCTTCGCCACAAGCTGATTGGATTTACGTGGGCAAAAGATGCGGACAACCCAGCATTGCTCAGGAAGAAATCTGTGATTTGATGGTGTCGCTCGCTCAACAAGGAAAGCGAGTTGTGCGCTTAAAAGGGGGAGATCCTTTCGTATTTGGCCGTGGAGGCGAAGAAGCATTAGCGCTCGTCAAACACTCAATCGCGTACGAAGTCATTCCCGGCATTACCGCTGCGATTGGATGTTCAGCAAACAGCTTGATTCCGCTGACTCATCGTGGCGTTGCTCGCAGCGTTACCTTTGTGACAGGGCAAGTGGTAACAGGCGCATTTGAGGCTTGGAGCAATCTGATGCAAAGCGGACAAACGTTAGTCTTCTATATGGGGTTAGAAAAGTCATCGCAAATACAAACGGGTTTATTAGGCTCCGGTTTGAGAGTAGATTTCCCTGTCGCGATCATCACTCATGGTTGCAGTCCTCAACAACAAGTTCATGTTACCCAACTCAATCAGCTCAATGATTTATCGATTACACTTAAAGGCGTGAGCCCAGCATTGATTGTGATGGGAGAAGTTGTCAAACTGCGCGAACAACTAATAGAAACCGTACAGTCAGTGACGGAATACGAGGGAATATGAGCAGCATTTTGGAATGTATTAGAACAGTCGGTCGTGGCGAACGTGGCAGAAAACCACTGAACTTTGACCAAGCGTTTCGAGTTATGGATGAATACCTAAACGGTGAGTGCGACGACGATCAGATGGCAATGCTGTTGATGCTGATCCGCGTACAGAACGAGACTCAACAAGAAATCGCTGGCTTTGTTAAAGCATTCCAATCCCGCATGCCAGCTATTGGTGCAGACATTGATTGGCCATGTTACGCAGGCAAACGTGAAGCGGCAGGTCAACCTTGGCACCTGTTGGCAGCGAAGATCCTCGCCGATAATGGTCATAAAGTGTTGATGCATGGTTATCACGATCGTCAATCTGGTCGTTTACACGCAGAAGATTACCTCGACAAGTTTGATATCAACAAAGCGGAATCAGCAGAAGACGCGAAGCGTGTGTTAGAAACACAAAACATTGTGTATCTGCCGCTGAGTTCGTTTGCACCTCAAGCAGAAACCATGATTGGTTGGAAGAATCGTTATGGGCTTAGAACGCCGATTAATACTGTGGTTCGAGCACTGAACCCGGGGCAGGCGACCGTCGGTATTCGTGGTAGCTTCCATCCTGGATTCCAACAACTTCATGCTGAAGTCGAATATGAGATTGGTCAAACCGCTCACGCCGTTGTGTCATTTAAAGGACAATCGGGTGAGTCAGAATACAACCCGAAAGTAAGCCAAACGGTATGGTTAAGCCAAACAAGCGGCGTGACATCGCACTACTGGACGGAGCAAATGTTGTCTGAGGTGTCAATGTCAGTAAATTGCCCGTTTGGTACGTCAGAAGATGACATGAACCAAATGGCAAATACGGTTCTCGCTACCATGACAGTGGTCTTGTTTGCACAAATGCACGACAGAGAAAAAGCATTCGAACGCGCCTTCTCTTACTGGCAAGCCTATTGCGGCCAGCAATAACGTACTATTGTCAATGAATGTAAAACCAACGACGCAAAGTTGTTGAATCTGAATCCATTATCTATTGTTTGAAGAAGGTAAAAGATCCTAGCTCGCCAATGTGTGTTTCACCGCTGCGTTCCTTATCAGGGGTGAAACCACCGTTCAAGAATCAGTCGCGTTCAACTTCGTTTCGCCGCTGAGAGTTTGAAATAAACATATGGTAAGACGTAGAGGACATGGATAATGGTTCTAAAGCATACCCCTCCCAAACAAAAGGCTTCTCATCCTATCCCGCAAGAAGCCTTCGATTGGTACGATGAATACGCTCACGGAAAGATCTCACGCCGCGAGTTCCTTAATAGGCTGGGTGGCCTTGCGGTGCTGGGTTTTAGCATGACGGCACTGGTCGATGCACTAACCCCGAATTACGCACTCGCAGAACAAGTTTCGTTTAACGATCCTGACATCAAAGCAACTTACGAAACCTTTCCATCTCCAAATGGGCATGGAGAAGGGCGTGGTTATTTGGTGATGCCACAGAAGAAGACCTTGAAATCGCCGACCGTGTTGGTGATTCATGAAAACCGAGGTCTGAACCCTTATATCAAAGATGTCGCAAGACGACTCGCGAAAGACGGCTTTATTGCTTTTGCCCCAGATGGCCTATACCCACTTGGTGGCTATCCGGGGAATGATGATGAGGGTCGCGCCATGCAGAAAGAGATGGACAGAGCCAAGATTGAACAAGACTTTATTGCCGCAGCTAATTTCATCAAACAGCACGAGGATGGGAACGGTAGGTTGGGGGCGGTAGGGTTCTGCTTCGGTGGTTATATTGTCAATATGCTTGCAGCAGTGATGCCCGATGAGCTCGATGCAGGTGTGCCTTTCTATGGAACACCAGCGGCACAAGAGATCCAAAAGCAAGTCAAAGGGCCGTTGATGATTCACTTTGCAGGACTCGATAAGCGTGTTAACGACACATGGCCCGCTTATGAACAGCAATTGATTGCAACCGACGCACAGTATCAAGCGCTAATGTATGAGAACGTCAACCATGGTTTCCATAACGACTCAACAGCACGCTACGCACCGGAAGAAGCCGCACTCGCTTGGGAGCGCACACTCGGCTTCTTCAAAGAACATCTCGCCTCTAGTTAAAGGCTTCTACTTTAGTTGGCACAGTCCTTGTTATGTCTCTCTTAGTGAGTGAGATATAAACAAGGAATGTGCATGACTCAATCAACGTCAAAAACACCCATCATAGTATGCTGTGATAGCCTCCAAGAGCAGGCTCGATTATCGGGCTTATTGAGCAAAGATTACGACGACATCATCGGTTGCCAATTGGCACAGCTAGAAACGTTAATGCAACGAGAACCGTCAGCAAGCGTTGTGGTTGGATGGCAGCAACCAACCGCAGAGCTGCGTCTAATTATCGATTTCTGTCGCAGAAAATCGGCACCACTTCTTATCGTCTTAAAGCAATTGTCATCCAATGATATCAATCGTTTATCGGAAAAAATGGGCTATGTTCTTATGCCGCACGATAGTGAGTTTGCACTTCAACCTTGGATTGAGCATGCAACATTAGTGAGAGCGAAATTCGAAAGTATGCAATCGGAAATTGCATCGCTGACCCACAAGATTGAAGAGCGCAAGCTGGTGGAAAAAGCCAAAGGTCTGCTGATGAAGATGCACAGCGTTGATGAAGAACAGGCTTACAAAGCGCTTAGAAATTCAGCTATGCAATCCAGCCAAACGCTCGCACAAGTTGCCAAGAATTTGATAACAACTTTGGAAGTGTTGGATTAGTTGTTCTACCACTTTGGGGTTGGGGTGCGTTTTCTAACGTGGTGCGTGTTGCACTATCAGCAAGCAATAACAGGGAATAACAAACAGCAAGATACGCTAATTTATTGTATTTACAATGAAAAATAAGTTGGCACAGTAATTGGATTAGTAGATTTGGGTTTATTGTTGAATCGCTTATCTCAATTATCAACGGCGGTAATTGTAGACTTAGCAACGGCGCTACTGCTCTTCGGAGTAGTGGCGCTTTTTTTATGGGAGCAAACCAATGAAATGGAGTTCGATGCTGAAAGTGTCAGCAATTTCGTTATCGGTATTCACCACGGTCAGCGTAAAGGCAGAGTTGGGTGAGCCAGAAATTGAAGACCTGAAGTTTGGTTTTATTAAGTTAACCGATATGGCACCGCTGGCGGTTGCTTATGAGAAAGGCTTTTTTGAAGATGAAGGCTTGTACGTCACTTTAGAAGCGCAAGCAAACTGGAAGGTGCTATTAGACCGAGTCATCGATGGTGAGCTTGCTGGTGCACACATGCTTGCTGGTCAGCCATTGGGCGCGACGATTGGTGTCGGCACAAAAGCAGAAGTGATAACCGCGTTCAGTATGGATTTGAACGGTAACGCAATCACGGTTTCCAATGATACTTGGGAGCAGATGAAGCAGTACATTCCAAAGCAACCGGATGGTAAACCAGTTCACCCAATCAAAGCGGATGCATTGAAGCCTGTGGTCGACAGCTATCTGGATAAAGGCAAACCGTTCAACATGGGCATGGTGTTTCCTGTATCGACGCACAACTATGAGTTGCGTTACTGGTTAGCGGCAGGCGGGATTCATCCAGGTTTTTACGCACCAGAATCCGGTGACAACAGTGGTCAGTTGGATGCTGACGTTCTTTTGAGTGTTACACCGCCACCACAAATGCCAGCAACGATGGAAGCGGGTACGATCAAAGGGTACTGCGTAGGCGAACCATGGAACCAACAAGCCGTATTCAAAGGCATAGGCACACCAGTCGTGACCGATTACGAGATCTGGAAGAACAACCCAGAGAAAGTGTTTGGTGTTTCTAAAGCTTGGGCTGAGAAGTATCCAAACACGCACATTCGCGTAGTGAAAGCCTTGATTCGAGCGGCACATTGGTTGGATGAAAACGTCAATGCCAACCGCCAAGAAGCTGTGAAGATGTTGGCGAAGAGCGAGTACGTCGGAGCCGATGCCGAAGTTATCGCCAACTCAATGACCGGAACATTTGAATACGAGAAAGGCGACAAACGAGACGTGCCAGACTTCAACGTGTTCTTCCGTCATAACGCCACATATCCGTATTACAGCGATGCGATTTGGTATCTGACTCAAATGCGCCGCTGGGGACAAATCTCAAGCGAGAAATCCGATGATTGGTACATGGATGTGGCAAAAGAGGTTTACCGTCCAGATATCTACCAACAAGCAGCTCAAGCACTGATTGAAGATGGTGTGTTGAGCAAAAAAGACTTCCCAGATTTCAGTGCTGAAGATGGTTTTCGCGCGCCACAAACACACTTTATCGACAACATCGTTTATGACGGTCGCGAGCCAAATAAATATCTAGAGAAGTTCTCTATCGGGCTTAAAGGAAAAGACAAAGTTTAGGATGAGCAGTCCTACAAAAAATACAGCGGGCAGGTGAGTCTGCCCGCAATAACAAGGATGTAAATTTCTTAGGAGTGAGTATGTCTAGTAATGTCATTTCCCTGTTTCCTGCTAAGCAGGTAGTGAACCGAAGTCGGTTGGTGCTTTTGCCCGTCATTGGTTTGCTTATCTTTTTGGCAATGTGGCACTTAGCAGCGAGAGAAGTGCAAACCTCATTAGGTACGCTACCGGGACCTGTGCAAACTTTTCAGCAGTTCAGCAACCTTGTCGATGACCATTGGCAAGAGCGAGAAAAGGAACAAGCGTTTATCGAACGTCAGGAAAAACGAAATGCTGCGAAGTTAGCCAAGAATCCAGACGCGGAAGTGAAGATTCGTCCTTACACAGGTAAGCCGACGTTCTTCGATCAAATCATAACAAGCTTAGTGACTGTGACTGCGGGCTTTTTGCTGGCGACGGTTATCGCGATTCCGCTTGGCATCGTGCTTGGTCTTAATCAAGGGCTGTATCAAGCGTTCAACCCAATCATTCAATTGCTCAAGCCTGTATCACCTTTGGCATGGCTGCCTATCGTTACTATGGTGGTGAGTGCCACTTATGTGAGTGATGACCCGATGTTTGCTAAGTCGTTCATCAACTCACTGATCACAGTGGCGCTGTGTAGCTTGTGGCCGACGCTGATTAATACCGCTGTGGGTGTAACGAGCGTTGATAAAGACTTAATCAACGTGAGCAAAGTGCTTCAACTTTCGTGGTGGCAGCACATCCGCACCATCGTTTTACCTTCTGCCATTCCAATGATCTTCACAGGTTTACGTCTCTCTTTAGGTATCGCATGGATGGTGTTGATTGCGGCAGAAATGCTCGCTCAGAACCCAGGGTTAGGCAAGTTCGTTTGGGATGAATTCCAGAACGGCAGCTCGGCATCATTGGGGCGCATCATGGTGGCTGTCATCACCATCGGCTTTATCGGTTTGATGCTCGATAGAGGCATGCTGCAACTTCAAAAGTGGTTGTCTTGGAATAAACAACAAGCGTTGAGATAAGGGAAACGATCATGGAAAAAGCATTATTAGATCTAACGCGATTAGGGATGCGATTCCCAACGCCAGATGGCGAGTTCATCGCGCTTAAGAACGTCGATTTACAAATAAATAAAGGCGAGTTTGTATCCCTAATTGGTCACTCTGGCTGTGGTAAATCAACGGTATTGAACTTAGTTGCAGGGCTGCACATGCCAACAGACGGCGGTGTGATCGTCGATGGACGAGAAGTAGCTGGACCGGGACCTGACCGCGCAGTGGTGTTCCAAAACCATTCATTATTGCCTTGGTTAACCGTGTATCAAAACGTTGAGCTTGCAGTAAAACAAATTGCCGGCAAAAAGGGCAAAGCGTGGATTCAGGAACAAGTGAATCACTACTTGGAGTTGATTCAAATGCAGCATGCCGCGCACAAAAAACCGGATGAAATCTCTGGTGGTATGAAGCAGCGAGTCGGCATTGCGAGAGCACTGGCACTTCAACCGAAGGTTCTGCTGATGGATGAGCCATTTGGTGCGTTGGATGCGTTAACACGTGCGCATTTGCAGGATGCACTGATGAAGATTCAAGCCGAGCTAAACAACACTGTCATCATGATTACCCACGACGTGGATGAAGCCGTGTTGCTATCTGACAAAATCGTGATGATGACTAATGGACCGGCAGCAACCATTGGAGAAGTGTTAGAAGTAAATCTACCTCGCCCTCGTGAGCGTGTAGCACTGGCAAATGATGCGCAGTATCAGAAGTGTCGACAAGCGGTGTTGAAGTTCCTTTACGAGAAGCAATCCAAAGTCGAGATTCCTGCTTCGAAAGAAGACAAACCCAAAACCGCAGCGCAAACTGCATAAGGAGGCAGCGATGAACAGTCCTTTAACGATTCCAGTAAAGAACGCATTGAGCCACATCGTTGTGGTAGGCAACGGTATGGTCGGGCAACACCTCGTCGAGCAATTAGTGCAGAAAAACGCGCATTTGGAGCACCGAATTACCGTGATTGGTGCAGAGCGTTTTATCGCGTATGACCGTGTACAGTTGTCCTCTTTGTTTGCGGGTAACTCTCATGATGATTTGATGCTGAGTACCCAAGAATGGTACGACATGCATGGCATCCAACTCGTACTTGGCAGCCAAGTAACAGGCATCGACAGAGAGCAAAAGCGCATTCTGCTTGATGGTGAAGATGTGCTGGGTTACGACCAACTCGTGCTCGCAACCGGTTCATACCCATTTGTGCCGCCAATTGAAGGTAAAGACCGCGCCAACGTGTTTGTCTACCGCACACTTGATGACCTTTCACAAATCAAAAAGGCATGTGAAGGCGCAAGAACAGGGGCAGTGATTGGCGGCGGCTTATTGGGTTTAGAAGCGGCAAACGCACTCAAACTATTGGGGTTAGAAACTCACGTGATTGAATTTGCTCCTCGCCTGATGCCCGTGCAGTTAGATGATGGTGCTGGCTTAGTGCTAAAAGAGAAGATTGAAGCGCTAGGGCTAACCGTTCACACCTCAACGGGTACGGAACGAATCTGCGATGGTGAAACGGCTAAGCATCGTATGGTTTTTAAAGACAAAGATCCTCTCGAAGTGGATGTCATAGTTTTCTCCGCAGGCATTCGCCCTCAGGATGAGTTGGCAAGGTTGGCTGAGCTAGAAGTAGGCGAGCGAGGCGGTATTGTGATTAATAACCAATGCAAAACTAGCGATGAGAGCATATATGCGATTGGCGAATGTGCCCTTTGGGAGCAGAAGATCTTTGGTTTAGTCGCACCCGGTTACACTATGGCGAGAACCACCGCCGATGTCTTGACTGGGATGCCGAGCGAAGGTTTTAAAGGTGCAGACATGAGCACCAAACTCAAGCTGCTTGGGGTGGATGTGGCGTCTATCGGCGATGCACAAATGCAAACCGAAGGCGCTCAAGAAATGGTGCTGCAAGATGCGGTTGCAGGCATCTACAAAAAGTTGGTGGTTGATGCGAGTGGCACTCAATTGCTTGGTGCGATTCTCGTTGGTGACAACAGCGACTACGATGCGCTTTTGCAGTGTTATTTGAACAAAACGCTCCTGCCAGACCACGCTGCGAACCTGCTGTTTGATACCGGAATGTTGGACGGAGAGATGCCAGACAGCGCCATCATCTGTTCTTGTCACAACGTCACAAAAGGCGACTTAGTTGCCGAGATTCAAGCCGGAACCACCAACCTAACGGACCTTAAAGCCAACACCAAAGCCGGTACTGGCTGTGGTGGGTGTAGCAATATGGTGAAGTCGGTATTGGATACTCAATTAGCAGCCATGGGAGTAGAGGTTAACAACCACCTTTGTGAGCACTTTGAGCTCAGTCGCCAAGAGATGTTCCATATTTGCCAAGTGGAACAAATCAAAGACTTCGACACCTTAATTGCACTGCATGGCAAAGGGCATGGGTGTGATATCTGTAAGCCGACAGCGGCATCTGTGTTTGCTTCTTTGTGGAATGAACACATCATGGAGCCACAGCATCAATCTCTGCAAGATTCTAACGATGCCTTTATGGCAAACCTCCAAAAAGATGGCTCTTACTCGATTGTGCCTCGTGTTCCAGGCGGCGAAATCACACCAGACAAACTTATCGTGCTAGGTGAAGTCGCTCAGCAATACGATCTGTACACCAAGATAACTGGCGGTCAGCGCGTGGATTTATTTGGTGCGCAGTTAGAACAGCTTCCTGAAATCTGGCAAACCTTAATTGATGCTGGTTTTGAAACAGGGCACGCCTACGGTAAATCGGTGCGCACCGTGAAATCTTGCGTGGGTTCTACTTGGTGTCGTTATGGTGTTGATGATTCAGTTGGATTAGCCATTGAGTTAGAGAACCGCTACAAAGGATTGCGAGCGCCCCATAAGCTTAAGTTTGCCGTATCGGGCTGTACTCGCGAGTGTGCAGAAGCGCAAAGTAAAGACATTGGGGTGATCGCCACTGAAAACGGTTGGAATCTATACGTTTGTGGTAATGGTGGCATGAGACCAAGACACGCGGATTTGTTTGCATCCGACTTATCCAAATCAGAGTTGATCACCATGATTGACCGAGTTTTGATGTTCTACGTCAGCACCGCAGATCGCTTGCAGCGTACGTCTGTGTGGATGGAGAACATGGAAGGGGGCTTAGATTACCTTAAGCAAGTGATTCTGGATGACTCTCTGAATCTATGTGACTCTTTGGATGAACAAATGGCGCGCGTCGTAGATACCTATCAATGTGAGTGGAAGAGTACGCTGGATAATCCTCAAAAATTGCAACGCTTCCGTCCTTTCTTGAACAGCACGTCGGGCAGCAAAGTCTTGCCGTACCAACGTGTGCGCGGTCAGCGTATTCCAGTGAAACAGGAGGTGTAAATGGCAGCTTTAACCAAAGTGAAATTGTGTCAGCTTGATGACTTAATGCCGTTTATCGGTGCCACTGTATTGATTGAAGGCGAGCATGTCGCGTTATTCTACATTCCTGATAACGGTGTTTACGCTGTTCAGGATTGGGACCCAATTGGTAAGGCTTATGTGATGAGTCGAGGGATTGTAGGTGATATTGATGGTGAGATGTGTGTTGCATCGCCTTTATACAAACAGCATTTCAGCTTAAAGAGCGGACAGTGTTTGGAAGACGAAGCGCACTGTCTAAAAACGTGGCAAATAACGGTCGACGATAATCAGGTTTGTTACTTAGTCGAAGAATGATCCTCGAAATTAGCTTGCTCGATATGAGTAAATTCTTAGCGTAAGCGATAAGCGAATAAAGCTCCAGAGACAGCACAGTATGGCTCTGGAGCTTTTTGTTATTTAGAAGGATTCACTTGTAGTTCGGTATAGCCAGTCGAGTCGTCCATCGCTCTAGTGAACTCAAGTTCTGAGTACGAATGGATGATCAATTCTGCGGTAGTATCAATCACAGTGCCTTCCAGCAAATGCCCACCCCAAACTCGTCCTTCACGATCAGACACCGAGATATGAACGTGTTGATGTTCAGGCGTTAGGGTTCCCATCACAGAGACGATTTCAAATGGCTCTTGTTTGGTTAACGTACTCTCTGCACCTGCCAAACGAAGGTTGAGGTCAGAGATACAGCCAACGCATGAAGCAATTGAACCCGCTTTGATACCGTGCTGCTCGACCAATTTCGCTAGGCTCAGCTTTAAGTCCATGCCTTTGGTAAGACGTACTGCTATCACTTCAATCGACATGTCACTTCCTAATCAAAACCAGCAAGCAGGAAAGCGCCGTATCCAAGTCGGCATAACGTTTGGCTTTGCCAAGTACACGCATACCTTGCATGTTGTTGAGAACAAAACGAGCAAGCTCTTCTGGTTTCAGCGTTTTTGGCACTAAGGTTTCCTTTTGCGCGTTGGTCAGCGCATCCGCAATGATGTCGATAAGATGGTCAAACAAAAAATGCCCTTTGCGCAGTACGTCATCGTCTTCACCTGCATGCTCAATCAACGCATTTTGAATAAAGCATCCACAGTTGCGTTTGCGTTGCAGCTCAGCAAAAGATTTAAGGAACGATTCCAACTCAGGTAAAGACGCGTTGTCTTTTTCCAAATCATTCAATGACGGTAGCGAGACCTTTTTCAAGTAAGTATCGAGCGCTTCGTAGTAGAGCTGTTGCTTGTCACCATAGGTGTTGTAAAGACTGAAGCGGTTGATATTCAACTCGTCGGTGAGATCCGAGATAGACGTGTTCGCAAAGCCCTTGCGCCAAAACACATCCATAGCCACGAGAAGCTTTTCATCTCGGTCGAAGTTGGCTTTTCTTGCCATAAATTACCTGCCTGGGTCTGCTTATCGGGTAATTGAATTGCTTTGGAGGGATGGTACAGAGAACCTCTAGCGTTCGAACTGAACCAATATGATGAATACCCATCTATTCTTGGGTATCAGCCCCCAAATTCATGTGAACTCACAAACGGCATCAAAAATTTCGCTCAGCAAACAGACCCACAACTGTTTGAAAATTTTAGATAGTGAAGTTCTTGACTGATCGTTTATAAACTGGCTACAGTATATCCTAACCAATCGGTTAGAAAAAGATAAAAGGATGTGAAATGAAGCTCTATGAAACCGCAATGACTCCAAGTTGTAAGCGAGTTAGCATTTTTCTGAAGGAAATCGGTGGCGAGGTTGAGCGAATTGCGCTGAACGTTCGAGAGGGCGATAACCTATCTGAAGCGTTTAAATCGAAAAGTGTGAACGGCAAAGTGCCTCTACTGGAATTGGATGATGGCACGACGATCTGTGAAAGCGTGGCGATTTGTCGCTACCTAGATGAAGCGTTTGAAAATGATCTGGCTCTGTTTGGCGCTAACCAGCTCGAACGTGCTCAGGTGGAAATGTGGCATCGCGTTGTCGAATTCCAAGGCTTGTACACGGCTTTTCAGGCGTTTCGCAATATCACAGCAATTTACCAAGATCGTGAAAACTGTGTTGCTGCGTGGGGTGACGAATCGAAATCTCGCGTGTTGGAGTTCCTACCTACGCTAGATAAGCGCTTGTCAGAAAGTGAGCACCTCGCGACGGACAACTTCACCATCGTGGACATTACTGGCTACATTTTTGTTGGTTTTGCTGTAAATGGTTTGAGTATTGAAGTGTTCGAAACTTACCCAAATATTGCGCGTTGGTTTGAGCAAGTCTCGGTGCGTGAGGCATTCCAAGACTGAGGCTGAGTCCTCATCAACAAAGCAGTGAAGCTTGTACAAGTTCGCTGCTTTTTGTCGTTTTAAGCGCAAAGATCTTCAATTTGCTCAGGTTTTCTCTTCTTTTTCTGCCTTTCTCCTATAATTAACTTTGATAATAAAACAACCTCAATTGGCTCTCACGGCGTTTTGGAACGTTACGTTCTTAGTTTGTAGACGTCCCAATCATTATTGGAATTCATCAAGTAATGAAGGACACCAAGCGACAAGGAGAGGTTATGCGTGTTCGAAGTAAAACCCTTAATGGCGTGCTTTGTACACTGCTCGTAGCGTCTGTATGCGGACTCGTTGCAATGTATCAAAGTCACACTCAGCAACATCAGCAAATTGAGTTGCTGCGCGGGCAATTGATGGAAAAAGAAAACCAAATTGTCATCTCGAATGAGGCGTTATCTTACACCCGTTATCAACACCAACTTTTAGCAGAAGATTACAACCGCTTTAGAGATGAACAATCCATAAGTAGCGTGCTGCAATAACGCAAAAAAGCAAGGAGACGCATGAAGTCCATATTGTTGGTTGACGACAGTAAAACGGTTCTGCTTTACATGACCAGCGCACTGCAAAAGCAAGGATATGAAGTCATTGCCGTTGAAGATGGTGAGTCTGCTTTAGAGGTGCTGACTCACCGAACTGATCTTCAGTTTGTACTCAGCGATTTGATGATGCCGGGTATTAGTGGCATTGAGCTTTGTCGTGCGCTTAAGTCGTCGGCGTTTTCACGTTACATCTTCTTTGTGCTTCTCTCTTCGCGTAACGATCAAGAATCCATCATCAAAGGTATGGATGCAGGCGCCGATGACTTTGTTGATAAGAAGACTTCTGTCGCTGAGCTGCAAGCGCGCATTCGAGCGGGCTTTCGTACGTTAGAGCTGCACAATACGCTCACCACGAAAAACCAAGAACTCAACTTGGCTTATCAAACTATTCAACAAGACTTGGATTCTGCTGGGGAACTAATGGAGCAGTTGTTACCCGTGGAAGAAGAGATTCACACGGCACAATTTAGCTTCACTTATGTCCCTTGTACCAAGATCGGTGGGGATATGTTGGGCTATGTGGAGCTTGATGAATCGCACGTTGCGTTTTATGTCTTTGATGTTTCCGGGCACGGTATTTCTTCGGCGTTGATGGCGTTCTCGATTCAACAAACTTTGTCACAACGTAACAAGTCGGAGTCGATAACGTTAGACTGGAGCAATAATGAATACCGTATCAGTGAGCCTGCCGCTGTGATTGAAAGGCTTAATCGACGCTATCAGCAAACGCAAAACAGCAAGCTCTATTTCACTATTGAATACGCCGTGTTGAACACCGAATCTGGTGAACTGAAATATTGCACTGCAGGCCACCCTAAATTCGTTTGGCAACAGACGGAACAAAACCGCTTGGAACTTGTTGGTGACAACAACTTCATTGTCGGGGCATTGGAGCCGATGATGTACCAAGGTGGCAGTATCCAACTCAAGCCTAATGATGCGCTTTGGTTCTTCTCCGATGGCTTATTGGAAGCCAAGCAAGGTGAGGAGCTTTACGGCATTGATCGACTGCTATCAAACATCGAAGGGAGTAAAGCGATGCCAGAAAAAGCACAAACCAATGCCGTTTTGGAGCGAGTGCAAAACTGGCAAGGAAAACCAGAAATCGACGATGATGTGAGCTTGTTGAAAGTGCAATGGTTGGGCTGTGCACAATCGCAAGCTGTTAAGTCGACAAGTTCGCTATTCCAGAAATCCTATCAAGCGTCTTTAGAAGTTTCACGCCAAGCGAGTCTCGAATTGGTTGAATTCCTTCAACAACATTCGGTTTCTTCTCATGTCACGCAAACCCTTGAGCTGTGTGTGGTTGAGTTGATGAACAATGCTTTCATCCATGCCTATCAAGAACAAACCGGAAAAACGGTTGAGTTAGAATGCGAACTAACACAAGGTGAGCAGCACAACATAGAAGTGCGTGTATTTGATTATGGCAATCGCATTTCTGATGAAACCTTCCAAAGTTACACCTCAAAGCAAATTGAGACGCCAAATCTATTCGATGAAGAGAGTTGGATGCCTTCAGGACGAGGTTTGATGCTCATTGCCCAGATGACGGATGCGTTTTCGGTGTGCAGCCAAGCTGGAAGGAACGAGTTTACGGTAATTAAATCGTCTTAGTTCGATAAAACTCACCCCGCAAAGGCGAGGTGAGTTGTATTTAATTACAGTGTGTTTTTAAAGATCTGACCATCTTTCATGATGAGATCCATTTCTGTTAGGTGAGAACCGTCTGGCTTCGCATCGTTGGTAAACCAAGTCTCACGTCCGCCGACTAAGGTAATGTCTTCTAGCGGGTTACCATCAATAAGCAAGATATCTGCATAAGCACCAACCTCAATCACACCGATTTTGCCGTCTGAATATGGGTTGATCCAATCTTCCATCAACTCTGCTGGGATTCGACCGCCGACCGAAGTCATTGCTTTAAGTGCATTGTAGTTTCCAAAGAACTTCGCGTTTAGGTAAATCTCATGCGCAATTTGCTTTGCACAGGTCGACGCAACGCCAACACAGTCGGTATTAAACGCGCGGTAGTCTGGGTTCACCTCATTGACGTTATCAACGTAAGAGTCGAATGCTTTTTGCGCCGAATGCAGCTTCGCTTGGATCATTGGATCTTGCACTACAGGCGTCTTCGCAAGTTCTGGAGAAAACGCAGTTAGGTTTGTCACTAAGAATGCACCTTCTTCTTTAAAGCGTTTGTGGTGCTCAGGTGAATACATAAAGCCGTGCTCAATGGTCTTCACTCCTGTATCTAGCGCTTGGTTAATCGCTTTTTCTGAATAAGCGTGTGTCGATACGTAAGAGCCATATGAATTTGCGATATCAACGGCCGCTTTCAGTTCCGAATCTAGCAATGACTGGTACTGCCACGGGTCGAACTTAGACGACACTCCACCAGATTGGAATACCTTTAAAAACTGCGCGCCCTGACGGAAGTTGTATCGACCTTGTTCATGAATCGCATCCACACCAGCAGGTGTCGACATGATATTCAGGATCTCAAGGTTTTGAGGTGAATCCGTTAGGCGACGAGATTGCAGACCAACGTCAGAGTGACCACCGACAGGGGCGATAGGAGCACCAGAAACAAAAGTACGAGGGAAGGCGTTTAAGCGACCATCGCGTTCCATATCTGTCCATGAGCCTTCTGCACCGCCCACATCACGAATTGTTGAGAAGCCCATATTTAGGTACATCTCACCAAAGCCTTGAGCATGAACCGCGATTTCCGACCAACGCATATCGTTTGTGCCCAATAAGCCTTTTGGCAATGCAAGGTGCATGTGTGATTCCACCAAGCCCGGCATCAAGGTTCTGCCTTCACCATCAATGACCTTAGCATCGCTAGGTACGTCGGGATTACCTTCGGTGATCGCGGTGATCTTATTGCCAGTGACAACAACCGATTGATTCTTAAACAGCTTGTTATCGGTGCCGTTAAAGATATTCACGTTAGTGAACACGGTAACCTGGGGTTGCTCGGCAACCGTTTCGGTTTGAGTCGTGGTAACCACTGGTGCCGCCATCAGTGAGCCAGCAACAACAGCAAGAGAAGTAGCGATAAGTGTTTTCTTAAGCATAAAAACCTCGTTGAATTTCAAACTGAATTTGGGAACTGAGGCTATCTTAGGAAAATAGGCTTGAGCTGAATTGCCATTTCGCGACAGTGAATTGAACAAATCATTCAGGTGCTATGCTTTAACTTTGTACAACACAGATGCACGCGCCAAGGAGCACTGTGATATGTCGAGAATAGAAATTAAACGGGACCGGCCACGTGTCGAATTGTTGTTTGCTAAATACAAAGAGCAGATCGGTGACGATTTTCCCGGTTATAGAAATCATGTATATCGGACCATTACATATGCGATGCATTTTTTAGGCAATGATGAGCGGTACGAGCAGTTAGTTGAAACGGCATTTGTTTATCACGACATTGGCTTGTGGACTGACTATGAGTTGGCTTATCTCGAACCCTCTGAAGCTGCAGCGTTAGCTGACAATGAACACTTTGAATGGGGTTTAGATCCTGATGCTTTGCGTGGAGCGATTCATTGGCATCATAAGATTTCTCCGTATAAAGGTCCGCACCAAAAAGTGATAGAAGCGTGTCGGAAAGCAGACTGGATTGATGCGACCAAAGGCAGTGTTCGCAAAGGGTTGAGTAAAGAAACCATCGCAGAAGTTGAAGCGGCTTTTCCAAACTTAGGCTTTCATGACACCTTGCTGCGCCTAGCAAAAGACTATGGCGGTTCAACGTTAGTTGGCGGTGTCAAAGTGACGCTGGGAATCGTTAAGTGGTAATTCGTATCTTGCCTTAACCGCGAAAGTCAAACCAAGTGGAAAGACAGAAATAAGTGCGAAAACAGAACCAAGAGTGATAACAAAAATGCCGAAGTGATGTAGGTTGCTTCGGCATTTGTTGTTTTTGAATAGGGGGTTATGCACTGACTTCTTGTTGCATGATCTGCTTATTAAAGGCGAGAGGGTCTTTCAATATGGCACGGCCGACGGCTGCCAAATCGAGCCAGCCGTTGTTTACCGCTTGGTCGATGTATTCTGCACTTTCAATTCCACCCACACCGATGATTGGAACACCCAAGTCTGTTTGTTTTAAGAAGGTTGACTCTGATACAAGATAGCCTTCGCCACGGCGGTCTTTGGGACGATTCCAGCCCCCAATACCCGATGAAACGTCGATAACATCTAAACCCGCTTTGATGAGTAACTGACACACTTTCACCATGTCGTTTTGCGTTAACCCTTCTGGGTAGAGGTCTTGCCCGGGGATGCGAACCATCACGCCAATATGGCTCTGAGCTTTGATGGCTTCGATGATCTCGACCACCAAACGAGCGCGGTTTTCTAATGACCCGCCGTATTGGTCATTACGCTGGTTTGTGACCGGAGAAAGAACTTGGTTTAAACCATAACCGTGGGCACAGTGCAGTTCGACAAAATCAAACCCAGCCTTGTCGGCACGCAGGGCTGCATCAATAAAGTTCTGACGCCAAACAAGCATGTCTTCCTGTGTCATTGCTTTTGGTTGTGGTAACACGCGATCGAAAGCGGGCACGGTTATGCCGGAAGGTCCCATTAATTCTGGGCAAACATCTAACTGGGCTTTACCGCCACAGTGGGTAATTTGGAAGCCTGCTTTTGCTCCGCGAGCATGAATGACTGCTGCGATCGCTTGCATTCCCTCGATACAATTATCGCTGTATGCCCCTAATTGGTTTGGCTCACTTCGACCAGTAAAGTCGACAAAGCTGTATTCCACCATCACAAGACCCGCACCAGATTGCGCCAGTTTGTCATAGTGTTGAATGGTGGTTTGTGTAGCAATGCCATCGGTCGTCGCGGTTTGGGAAGCCATGGTTGCACAACTAGACGGTTTTTGAGCTGGTGGTTAGCGGCTTTTAGCGGAGCGAAACGAGTCATAAGATCCTTCGTATGTCTTAAGTTCTTTGGCAACGTAAACGTGGTGTTTCTTACTGAGTAAGTTGCGACTAACAACTGATGCTCAATGGTTATACTCAAAAAGCCGATTCATTTCGTCTGTTATTCAGAGGATTGCCATGCTTGGTCACAGATTTAGGGGAGGGTAATGTAATTTACAGCCGTGCATTTTACGTCAGTACGTTTATAATGCAGAGGCAGTTTCTAGCGCCTTTTTGTGCACTTCTATTGATTTCCTCTCGAAGCGTTATCCTAATCTTTCCCGCGTAATGTCGTCTAAGACCAACTTTGCGTCATGACATCCATTCTTTCGCGTTGTTTCTACGTTAATGCCACTAACGCCCTTAAGTCGGAATAAGCGGCGATAAGATAACCCTTTACCTTTAAACCTTCTATTTTTAACCATTGAGGTCTAAATGAATAACCTAATCGTATTTACTGGTGGTCCGGGTTCGGGCAAAACCTCAGTGATTGAGCATCTTACTAAGCTTGGTTACGTTTGCGCAGCAGAAACCGGGCGTAAGGTGATCCAACATCAAGTGGCACTTGGTGGTGAGGCTTTACCTTGGAAAAACAAAATCGCTTTTCGTGATGAAATGGTGCGCGAAGAGCAAAACAATTATGAAGCCCACAAGTATCATAATGAGTTCGTCTTCTTTGACCGCGGTATTGTGGATTCATACGGCTATAGCCAACTCGAAAGTTTACCTATCCCGCAAGCGTTAACGAATGCCTGTGAGGAACAACAATACGCCAAACACATTTTCATCTTCCCACCTTGGGAGGCCATTTTTGTCAACGATGAAGAGAGAAAGCAAAACTTTTCGGAAGCCGTGAGAACTTATCAGGTGATGGTTGCAGCATACGAACGATTCGGATACACGCTGATTGAAGTTCCAACACTCAACGTCGAGCAACGAGTGCAATTTATACTCGAAAGCCTAAAAGGCGGTCCCATGATAGGCTAGTATTTCCGTGCATAGAGGGGCCGTTAAGACGAATTTGCAGAAGTTTTGTCAGTCCGATGAACTAAAACACGATTTGGTAATCATAGAGAAGGGCAAGGTTGACTTGGTCTTTTTTTCTATAAGCTTTCCTGATCAAAAGAGCGGCTTATAGAACCCAATAAAGCTTAGAAACAAAGTTCTCAAATACGTAATGTTTTCATTGTGACTGCATGATGTTATAACATAACAACTATTGTTTTCAGTCAATCCAAGTATTATGAAGTTTGTTCGTTATTCACTCATTGCTGTCGCTGCTACCGCATTCTCTCTCGCAGCATACCTCACCTATCAAGCAGAAACGAAACCTGAAGAAATCACTATTAAGGTGACGCCTTATTCTCAGTTAGAGAGCGCTCCAAAGTCTGGCACTCAATCAACGGAGGCGACACAAAAGAATGACCGCTCCGCTGAAGGTCATGACAACATTGCTCGTATTCATTACTTCGTCAAAGTCGGCGATACGCTTAGCACGATTTTTTCTTCATGGGGTGTGCCGTACGAAACGACGCAGAAGCTTCTTGAAGCTGACTTAATCTCACTTAAGCTCGATACCATTAAACCAGGCGACCACCTCGAGTTTGTGGTGGATAGAGACACTAAAACCTTACAGCAAGTGATTTTCCATGAGAGTCTCGTTGAACGCGCGATCTACACGCAAAACAGCGATGGTACTTTTGCGTATGACTTTGTGGAAGAGCCGGGTGAATGGCGTGAGGAAATGCACTCAGGGACGATCAACGGTAGCTTCTCATCGTCTGCTCATCGACAAGGCTTAACTACGACCCAGATTGCCAACATCACACGTGTATTGCGCGATAAAGTGAATTTTGCTCGCGAACTTCGTGCTGGTGATAGTTTTCATGTGTTGGTTCGTCGCCAATATGTTGATGATCATTTAACTGGCAATACAGAAGTACAAGGCATTGCAATCAAGATGCGCGGCAAAGATGTGGAGGCGTTTTTGGCGGAAGATGGACGTTTTTATGACCGAGATGGAAACAGCCTTGAGCAAGCATTCAATCGTTACCCTGTCGACAAACAGTTCCGTCGTATTACCTCACCTTTCAACCCTTATCGGAAACACCCAGTGACAGGACGTATCTCACCACATAATGGCACGGATTTCGCGACGCCTGTTGGCTCTCCAGTCTACTCTACTGGCGATGGTAAAGTGATTGCGATTCGTAACCATCCTTATGCGGGGAAATACTTGGTAATAGAGCATAACAGTGTCTACAAAACGCGTTATCTGCATTTGAGCCGTTTCTTAGTTAAGAAAGGAGACCATGTTAAGCGTGGGCAGAAGATTGCGCTTTCCGGAGCGACAGGTCGTCTAACAGGCCCACACCTGCACTTCGAAGTACTGGTACGAAATCGAGCGGTCGATTCAATGAAAGCAGACTTGCCACTTGCAAGCTCGATCCCAAGTAAAGACAAGCCTGCATTCTTGGCAAGAATTTCTCAGTTTGATGACATGGTTTCCATAGAGCAAAACGCGAGCAATGTGGACGCGAAAGAGGAAAAACGGACTTCTTGAGCCTAATCTCAGATAAAAAGTGCAATACGCAGTGAAAGGCAGGCTTCGGCTTGCCTTTTTTGATTGTAATACTTGGAGAAATAGTGGGTAAAATAAACACAAAACAAGCGTAAATACATTATTGTCAAGGTCGAGCTATATTAGAAAAAGTGAAAGGATTAGAATGATAGTTAGATTGTTAATTGAACTATTAAGTTGAAAATAGAATTAATACTCTAGATGTTGTAGGATAATTATTATTTCTGTAGCTCATGAAAAATGTGTGACGTTAATTCCAAATAAAAGCAAATGTTGACTTCGATTTTTTATTAATTTTGCATCTTTACTTCATATTCCAAAGTGGTATTGAAATGAAATAACCATTCATGTGACTTATTTATTGTGCGAAATTTACTACATGGCAATCATGTGGTTTATTCTTTTAAATATGATTTTTTATTGAGTTGTCTCATTTAAATTGTTGTTATATTGGATTTTTATTCTTTTTTTGACCGGCTTGTTATAGTCTCTTTTTATGTCGTTGAAACATCTCCTTTCCAGCTAAATTCAATAGCTTTCGTTTCGCTAAATTAAAGGTGGCTAATTAAGTTTATTCTATAAATAGTATTTAATTGGCTCTTATATAATCATATGGTTTATAAAATTGTGGTTTTATTCCCATAAATAGATAAATTTTGATATTTATCCCAGAAGTGAAAATGAATTTTTGCCTTGGTTATTTTTATTTATAAATTAAGTGTGCTTGCAAGGAATCGTTGAATTGCTAATTGCAGGTTTTTGTACAGTACCTAAATAATTAATATAAGACTAAGGACTTAAATATGTATCTAAGAAAGGGCAGTGCTAATCAGACCAATTCCATTGGTTATCGTACGTTAGGGCTAACAATGCTTTGTTCTGGCTTATTGTTGAATCCAATTTCACAAGCCATGGCCGCAGAGTTCAGCACCGATGCGGTAGCTCAGTCAGAAAGTGAATACTGGAGCACCTATAAGCTAGATATCACAAACACAGGCTCAGATAGCGCAGACATGCGTGAAGCTGTGATCGAATTTTTATTGCCGGTAGCGATTAACGAAATCAATTGGGCGTCAAACCATCTTTCTTACCCATCATGGGAAATCTCACATACGACGCAAGCGGATGGTGTATTGAACTCGGTGACATTGACGTTCCCAGAGGGCTCTTGGGTTGATAGTGAGCTAGCCTCAGGTGAATCTGCGGCATTGACTATCTCTTTCGGTGGCGAATTGAATGACCTGAACGCGTTTGAGAATTCTGTTGTGGTGAAAGTGGATGGCGAAGTTGTTCCGCCACCAGAGTTTTCACTGGATATCTTAGCGCCTGCTCAAAACTCAGTGGTTTACACAGGTACGAATGTTGACATCATCACGGGTGTCGAAGGTGACGGTGCAAGCAAACTAGAATTCTGGGCAAACAGTACCAAATTGGGCGAGCAAAACGTTGTAGAAGGCACAACAGAATACCAGCAAGCTTGGCTTCCAACAGAAGTTGGTGCTGCGTCGATCACTGTAATGGCGTTCAATGACAATGGTGACAAACTCACAGAGAAAGCGATTCAAGTGACGGTAGAGTCAGAATCGACGGCGCCAAATCCACCTGTAATTGAGTTTATCTCGCCAGACGCAGGCTCTTCTCACCAAAAAGGTGACAGCATCACAATTTCAGCGCATGTGACGGATGCAGATGATGACTTAGCGACCGTTAAGTTCTTCGCTAACGATGCAGAAGTGTGTTCTCTTGATGCGAAAGCGACGCAAGATTTCTCTTGTGACTGGACAACGCAAACGGCAGGCTCTACAACGCTTCGTGCGGAAGCAAAAGATGACGAGCAACATGTCTCTAGTAAGAACTTAACCATCACGGTGACAGATACAAGCACAAGCTGTGGTGACATACCTCAGTACGAAGATGGTGTGGCTTATCAAGTCGGTGATGAAGTCACTAACATTGGCAATATCTACTCGTGTACGGTGGCTGGTTGGTGTGGCAACCCAGTATGGACACCGGGAACAGGTCACCCTGATTACCCGGATGCGTGGAAAGATGCATGGAATGAAGTTGGTGAGTGTGATCCAAACCCAGTACCAGTGGTGGACGTTCAATCGCCGCAAGATGGACAGAAAATCGCACCTAACCAAGCATTCGACGTGGTTGTCGATGCTACGGATGACAATGAAGTTGCCCGCGTTGATGTTCAATTGAATGGTCAAGTGGTTGCGACATCAAACACGCCTTCACAAGGAGATACTTACACCATCACGGTGCCTGCCCAAGTCGAAGGCCAATACACATTGACGGTAGTTGCTTACGATGATCAAGGTGCGAGTGCAGAGGCGGCGCCAATTTCTTTAGCGATTACTGATAAAGACTTGGTTGTTTCTTTAGCATCTCCTGTCGATGGTTCAAGCTACTTCGAAGGTCGTGCGATTTCGATCAAAGCAGACGCGAAGAGCTACGAAGGCGATATTTCCTCGGTTAGCTTCATTGCGAATGGCAGCGAGCTGTTTAAAGACACTGAAGCACCTTATGAATATGAATGGCTAGGTGCTCAAAAGGGTACATACGCTATCACAGCAAAAGCGGTGAATACGGCCAACCAAGAGCAAACGTCTGCAACGTCTAACATTACGGTGAAAGAAAGCACAGGTGGTGGCGGCTTAGTCGATAACCCTGACCGCTCTATCAGTTACCTAACGTCTTGGGGTTTGAATGACTACCAAGAGTTATTCAACTCAGAAGGTGATGGTTACCTATTGTCATTTGGTAAGTGGGACGCAAGCGGTAATATCACGATCTCTGATAGCATGCTTACGCCACCGGATTACAACCCGGACTGGATGCCAACACAGTACCTAGCATGGTCAACGCTCAAGCATGACAATGAAAATGTCACTATGATGGTCGCGTTTGGTGGTCAAACTTACGAAAGCATTTGGTCGGCTATCAGTACGCCTGAAAGCCGTGAATCGGTTGCGACAGGTTTGGTTGATTTGGTGCATACGCCATTCCCTGTGTACAAAAAGAACCTAAAACCTGAAGAGGTGGAAGGCGAGTGTCTTGCAACAAATTCAGACGGTAGCTGTGACTACAGTAAGTACCAATTAGCGGGTTACGTGCACATTGATGGTCTAGATTTCGATTTCGAGAAAGCGGCACGAATCACGGACAAAGAGAATCAGGACCTGACGGCTTTGATCAAACTGATCCGTGAGAAAGTGGGCAATACGAAGGTTCTGTCTCTGACGACTTACCACGTAGGCGCGGATCCAGTTGAATGTATGGACGCGAGCGTATTTGAAAACTGTTCTTACATTGAAGAGTCTGGCCGCTCATCTCACCACGGTGAAGTGATTGATTTGTTGAAAGCGACCAAGAACGACTTTGATTTCTTCAACGTGATGACATACGACGCGGGTCGAAACTTCCTATACGAAGTGGCGGTGGCAAACTATGCTGAATACATTGGAGACAAGTCGAAGATTGTTTTAGGTAATACGATCAACAGTCAGTGGGCACCAGGTGGTAACTTTGTCGAAACACGCCAGAACAACCTAGATCGTGCTAAATGGCAGAAAGATAACGGTTATGGTGGCTTCTTTATGTGGACGTTGGGTTCAAACAACCAAGGTTTGAGCATGGCAGAGCAAGTGGACTACTTTAACGACATGATCGGCGTAAGCAAGTAGTACTCACCTCATCTTGTAATCTACTTGAACGACGGAAGGCTCTTATGCCTTCCGTTATTTCTTCAATCTTCATCATGGGAACGCTCTTGCTCGCCGTATTCCCATGCCAATCTCAAATAAAAGTCAGTGGTGACAATATGTCGAAATTAGATTCTGGTCAGAACCAGAAAGCGATTCCGCACGTCCAAAATACATCCACTCAACAATACGACGCGTTCAGCAAATGGCTACACTGGATTATGGCAGTGATTATTATCTATGCAACGATTGCAGGCTACGGCATGTTATTCGTTATGGATATGCCGCAACTGTTCCACGTTTTATCGACGCTTAATATGTCGTTTGCAACGATCGCTTCGGTACTATTAATTGTGAGGTGGGGGTGGTCATTTTTTCGTGAGACACCAGAGCTACCAGACACAATTCCAAACACTCAGAAAAGCATGGCCAAACTTGCACATGGCACTCTCTATCTAGTGATGTTCGTTGTGTTTGTTAGCGGTTTTTTAATGCTTAAGCACGAGTACCCATTCTTTTGGCTGTTTACTATTCCAAACCCAATTTCAAATGCTGAAGTGAATGCGTTCTTTTTTATGGTTCATCGTTTTGGTTGCGCGACTTTGGCAAGCTTGGTTTTGCTACACGCACTGGCCGCTCTGAAACATCATTTCGTGAATAAGAATGATGTCTTAAGAAGTATGGCGTTTAACTTGTCCAAGCTAAGTCGGTCATAAACCTTAAAGAAAGGTTTTGTTTGATGGCGCATAAAAAAAGGCTTGGTGAGCCTATCCAAGCCTTTGTTGCCAGTTAGCAAGCCGCTTTTGGGCTACTAAACTACTTTTTAAAGGTTAGGTTCAGAGTAAGCGGAACTCTATCCGAAATCTTAATTCCACCAACCGTTGCCGCCAAGTTGGTCAAGTTTTCCGTTGGGATACCGAAATCACTAGCACCGATGATGACAGGGGCACTTGAACTTACCATTACGGTATTACCTGCATTGAGTACCACAACAGGGAATTCTACGGATTTTGTCTTACCAAACAACGTCACTTCTGCCGGTACTTTTACCTTGTGTGAGCCTTCACCCAGAGCGGCCCAATCCACTTTGCCAGCCACTTTTACTGGTGCGTGTTTTGCAGATTCAAAGAAGATCTCGTTCAGGCGTGTATTTCGGATTGGAATCCCTGTATTGATGCTGTTTAGGTCGATAGCGACATCGAATTGCCCATCACTGTTGAGTGTTCCGGATAGGGCATCAATGGTCGCGGGCTCGACAATATACTGCTTTTTGATTGTTGCGAAGCTTAGGGAAGAGAGATCGGAATCAAGCGTGTAGTTGTCTGCAGCAAATGCGGCACTAGAAAACAGTGCGACTGCGATGCTTAGAGTAGAGAAAGCCTTTTTCATTATTGTTAACCTTATTTATGTTGAGCGATGGTTCTACATGATAGTAGTTCGGATTTATAAAAGTTAATAAGGAATTAAATCGATTGATTTCAATGATTTTTTCGATGTGATTGACCGCGCAATTATCATAAGTAGATATCAATACAACTGATGTTACGTCTGCTCTGAATGTCAAAAATACGCTAATTAGCAAGGGCTTATTAAGTATGTACGAATGTGTGAGCTTATTTCTAATGAACAATTCGCGACTTACTTGGTTTGTCGTTACACTCTTCGCACAGTTTAATAATTGGTTAGGTTAGTTGGCTTATGTATACCGTTGGCATTGTGTTGTTTGATGATTTCACTGACGTAGACTTTTTCTTGATGTATGACCTGTTGGGAAGAACCCAAGACAGTTGGACCGTCAAAGTGTTAGGAACCAAGTCAGAACATATTTCTCACCTAGGTATGGCGGTAAAAACGGATGGCCATATCTCTGAAGTTGCTACACAAGACGTTGTGCTAATCGCAAGTGGCAAGAAAGGGATCCCAGCAGCACTCCAAGATAGAGAGTTTATGTCGGCAATGAAGCTTGCCCCTGAAAAGCAACTGATTGGCTCGATTTGCGCCGGCTCTTTTATCTTGCATGAATTGGGTTTACTTGATGGTAAACAGCTCACAACAAACCCAGATGCGAAACCAGTATTGGAAAGCATGGGAGGGGATGTTCAAGATGTTCCTCTCGTTGTAGAAGGCAATATTGCAACAGCAGGTGGTTGCTTATCACTCATGTATCTCATTGGTTGGCTAGCAGAACGTCTGTTTGATTCTGATAAGCGACGCGAAATTCAAAACCAGTTGATACCTGCTGGCCAGTTGGAGCACTTTGAGTTGTTGATATCTAAAACAATCGCGGATGCGGAGCAGAAAAATCACTCTTAGCTTCCGGTCTGATGTGTAAAAGAATTCCAGTCAAACTTCCAAATAAATTGATCGATTGAATAATTTGGTGCGTAGGCATCAGAGCGATTGAAAGTGTTTTAAACACGCTCATGAAAGGGAGACTGAAAATGGGACTTTTACTACGTTCACTCACCACACTGGTAGCTACCTTCGCACTTACTTTTAGTGCAGTAAGCTATTCCGAGGCACCAAAATGGGCAAACCAGATTGACGCCTCGATTGTGGAATTTGCCGTTGGTGCTTCCGGTGAACCGTTTGATTTTGATGACAACGGTGGAGACTTCGATATTTTGGTTGCCGCTCTGATCGCCACAGGCGTTGTCGAGGCTTTTGATGGCACTGACTTAACGGTATTTGCGCCGAACGATAACGCATTCTACATGCTCACCGGCACAGATAACGATACAGATGCCTTCAATGCTGTACTTTCACTGTTAAGCGAAGAAGAGATCGCGGCAGTATTGGCTTACCATGTCACGCCTGATGTTCGCAATTCGCGCTCAGTGACACGAGCGAAAACGATTACCATGCTCGACGGCAATACGATCAGCTTTGAAGGAGGGTTGATAATCGCGACCAACTCAGAAGCTGGATTGCTTGATATTGATAACCGACTATCAGATGGTATGGTTCATGTTATTGACACGGTTTTATTGCCATAGAGACTCGCTAGTCATATATCGTAGTTAAAACTAACTAAAAGACGGTGCCTCGCTGCCGTCTTTTTCTTTCCCTTAACCCACGCCTCTTGTCACTCATCCTTCCCTTCCCTTCGCTTTCCAGTTCAGCTGCACCTAAGATTCCTGACTAAACCATGCGGTGCATGGCGGTATGTACTAGGGTTTTATATAAAAGCTGGTTTGATCAAAAAGAATGGGTGTGTAACGGACATCTACACACCAAACAGGGGCCACTACGCGTTGGTGTCTGCTCAGAAACTTAATCAAAGGGAAAAACAGTGAGTAATTCAAATGAAAACCTAGAGAAAGTCCTGTCTAAGGCGTTCACCACGTCTTTGATACGCTTCTCAGTGACGTCATTTATCGTGATTGTTTGCTGGTGGGCGTTCTTACCATTCTTACCAATACTACTTTGGGCGTTAGTGCTGGCCATTGCTCTCTACCCAGTAAAGCTCATGATAGAGCGAAAGATGGGTTTAAGTTCTGCACGATCTGCGACTCTAATTGCCATTGTTGGCGTACTTATCCTAGGTACGCCAACCGCGATGGTTGGTAACTCGTTTGCTTCTAAGACCTTGGGGGTATTTGAATCCTATCGTGATGGGACTCTCGTTGTCAGCAAACCTGCCGACAGTGTAAAAGAGTGGCCCTTAGTCGGTAGAAAGTTGCATAAAGTTTGGGATGAAGCCGCAGAAGATTTACCGAACTTTATCGAAAAACGTCAACCGCAAATAAAAGGCGTGTTCAGTTGGTTCATCAACAGTGCGACGGGCGCAGCGAAGAGTGTATTTATGCTGATTGGTGCCATTATTATCGCGGGTATTATGCTTGCGTGGGCTCAACCTGCTGCTAGGTCGATACGAAAGATCTTCATTAGCTTTACCGATGAAGAGAGGGGCCCAGAGCTTCATGAACTTACCACTGCAACCATCAGGCAAGTCGCCATCGGTATTATTGGTATAGCATTCTTAACCGCGATGGCTTTTGGTGGTGTTGTTGCGTTATCTGGTGTTCCCGCAGCAGCGCTTTTTACCTTGATTGCACTCGTCTTTGCAATCGTGCAGCTACCTGTCACCATTATTGCTATCGTCGCTGTGGCCATCTTGTGGTCAGGTGACACAGGAACCATCCATAATTCTATCTTTACTGTATTGCTGATTGCGGCAAGCTTGATCGACAACTTTTTAAAGCCGCTTATTCTTGGACGAGGGTTAGAAGTACCCATGCCTATTGTTCTTATAGGTGCGGTTGGCGGTATGATGTCTGGCGGTATCTTGGGCATGTTTATTGGTGCTGCATTCTTAGCGGCAGGTTATCAGGTATTTATGAAGTGGGTAGACGCCGAAACCCAAGATGTGGCAGCAGAATTAGAGAATACCGACCCGCCTAAAAAAGAGTTAGAACAACCTAAAGACTGACCTCTATCAAAAGCTAACTAAAAGACGGTTTCTCTGACCGTCTTTTTTATTTCCGTCTTAGTCTTTTTATTGGCAATACTGATTGTTTGGTTACCCATTGAACAAGTTTGCGCGAAAATATTTTCCGTCTAGATCAATCTTTTTAATCAAGATAATCGATCGTGTCGATCAACGCCGTCGATCGATAGAAAATTAATCAATCTTGATAAAAAAGTTTTGCCTTAACGATACCCATTGGGCATCGACCGTTATTCAATTATGCGTATAATCCCTGCTTCTTGAATTTCTCAAGCATAATAACGTCGATAAGAAAAAAAATTACTGAAATATAGATGGAATTTTTAGAACCAAGTAATGGATATGGAGAACCAAACGAACTGGGATTGTTACCATGAACAAAAGCATCAAAGTAGCATTAGTCATTTCGGTACTGATATTAACCGAATTACTAGCGACTCAACTGAGTAGAATCAATAACCAAAAAGAGTCAGTTAATGTCATCAATGCGATAAACAAAGAGATGAAGAAGGTGTTCAACGATGCCTTGATTACCGCAGAAGTATTGAAGGAAGTCGTAGTACTTTCTGAAGATAGCCACATCTCACTTGAAGCGTTTAACAAACTGAGCCGAACTTTGTTGTTTACCTATAGTAACGTTGATTCCTTGCTATATTTGCCGAAGGGCGTTGTGACGCTCGTCTACCCATATGAAGAAAATAAACGGGCGATAGGTCACAATGTGCTTCAAGATCAAAGCAGAAGGCTAGGAGCAGAGCAGTCGATTAATTGCCGTAAAAACATGGTAATTGGGCCGGTAACGCTGGTTCAAAATGGCAAGCAAGCTTTTATCCTGCGTAAAGGAATTACCAATGAATCTGGATTCGTGGGCTTTTCCTCTTCGGTTATCTATTTAGAAACGATTTTGCAATCGCTAGAGAATATTCTCGAAGATAAAAATATCTCTAATTATTCGATCGTTGGATTCGATCCAGATAATCGCAACTTTCATGAAAAAGTGATCAGTAGTAAGGGTGAGGTTGATTGCGATGCTGACACTAGCATCGTGACAATATTTAACACCAACTGGCAGGTATCTATTTCACCGAGTGATTCAGGGGTACTGGCCAGAGTTCTTATTTTCTCGACGCTGCTTGTCACCTTGCTTTTGATAATGTCCCCCGTAAAGTTTTTTAATCAATATCGCCGGTCTGAGAAACAACGTTTCGATTTACAAAACGAAGCATACACAGACTTTCTTACAGGATTACTAAATAGACGAGGTTTGGAAAATCGACTTTACGCTTTAAAAGAACAACAGGTTTCTGGCTCTATTGCTGTTTTTGATATCGATTTCTTTAAAGCCATCAACGATACCTACGGCCATGAAATTGGCGATGTGGTTCTGGTTCAGTTTGCTTTGCTGTGTGGGGCGAAGACCGATTTGAATTTTACTTTGTCACGTACTGGTGGCGAGGAATTTGTTCTCCTTATGCCAGGTGCTACGAGAGCAGAAGCAGTGTTGTTCTGTGAAGCGCTTCGACAAGAAGTCGCTGCAACTCCAATTCTTATTAATGATTTGAATATAGAAATTTCGGTGAGTATCGGCGTTGCCCATTTTCATTCTGCTGATGATGTAAGGATCGCCCTAGCAGAGGCCGACGAAGCGCTATACAAAGCTAAGCAAACCGGTAGAAACCGCGTTTACGTCAAAGCTTGATACCGTATTTCTTATATTACGTCAAAGCTTGATACCGTATTTCTTATATTACTTCAAACTGGTCTGATGAGTGCTTGTGTCCTAGATGTGTGGTTGCTATTTCAACTACAATGCTCGGCCTTTTAAGCAAAACGTTCACGGGCAAAGTAAAAAGTGAGTAAGCAGTACACTTGTGACGATTTGATATTCGACATCGAAAAGATGAGCGTCAGCACAGGCCGCTTAGAACGTTCATTGAATTACAACGAATGTCTTTTATTCAAAGCGTTTCTGGACAATGCAAACCAAGTTATTGATAAAGAGACGCTCAAACAAGCAGGGTGGCCGGATACGATCGTAACGGATTCTTCTCTGCAAAAGTCGGTACAAAAGCTGAGGCTTGCCATTGCCATCTCTGATTGCGTAGAGCTACGAACCATTGCGGGTGTCGGGTACATGCTCTATTGCAGCTGTGCGGGAGCCAAGGTATCAACGCCAAATCGTCGCGCTTTTAACTCACTTACGTTAGCGAAAGCCTCTCTGGCATTCTTTTCTCTTGTGCTCGTGCTGTTGTCTTTCTTCAATTTTTCTAGGGTAACCAACACACATTTGGTTTCCTACCTCCACGAAGACTATGAGTTCATCGAGATTAATCATCATAAAGTTCTAAAACAAAAAGCGACGACAATAGCGCCAGAGCTTGAGTCTATGATTCATCGCTCCGAATGTGATTGCTTCTATTTTGTGGCGGAAACCGAAGGAATTTATACTCTGTCGGTTTATGAGAACGCACACCAACGCAGTGAAAACTATCTGTTCGAAATGGACACGTTACCAAAGCTGATTAAGGAGCTCGGATGAAACGTAGCTTGAGACCTTGGATTGGGCTGTTCCTACTTTCGCTTACCCTTTACGGCGTTTCTGTGTATGTGAGTGAAAAGAAGCTTTTGCTCAGTGGTAGATACACCACCACAGTACAGCAATACTCAGCGGACGGCGGTGTGTGGAAAGAGCGCATTGAGGTTGATTTAAATAACGAGAACCTCGAATCAACGGTATCCATAGAGGGAAATGGGTTAGAGGGTGTTGCGCTTTTTGCGGTGACGGGGAAAATTAACAATTCATTTAATGGGGAGTTTGAGTTTTCTTATACCACTGAGCCCATTCAAACCACCAAAGTGCTAGATGGTTACCAAGCAGCGAGTTACAGTTCATTGTTTCTTTCTGGCACGTCTAAGAACCAACTCATCTATCACGATGAAAACCTTGATGTGATCGCGAGAGAGCGAAACCACTTAATGCTAAGCCGAGTTTGGTAATTATCTTCTTTTAAAACGAAAAAACTCCCGGTTTCCCGGGAGACAAGCCAACTAAGATTGTTGTTATTAGAAGTGGTATTTCACGTTTGCTGTTAGCAGAACTTCGTCACCGATCTTATATGATGAAGTTTCAGTTTGACCGTTGTAGGTCTCTGAAAATTCCAATTCATGTGTGTGGTGCAGGTAGCTCACCTCAGTACCTACGCTCCAAGCGTTAAAGCGGTAGTTTAGGCCTGTTTGTGCGCCCAATACGACACCGTTTAGCTCGTCTGCACCATCAAAATCTGAGTTATACATCTCGTATCCAAGCTTGCCACCAATGGTCCACGCCAGCTTTTGCGTGATAGGTACAAGGTAATCGTACTGTGTGTATAGTGTGCCAACTTCAAGATCGTCATCAGTGTCGTCAACACTCACTCCACGGTAGTCGTAACCGATGCTGAACTGATGCGCTTGGTTAAGGATTACACCACCTTCCACGCCAAATACCATTGATGATTTTAGGTCTAGATCATCTTCTTTTCCGTTATATTTGGATTCAGCTTGCCCACTTAAGCGTGTACCAGCATCAATACCAACAAACGACTCGTATTTTGCCGCTGCGTTAACGTTGAACGTTGTTGCTGCTGTTAATGCTGTTAGAGCGAAAAGTGCTGCAGTTTTATTTTTCATTATGTGTTTCCCAGTGTTATAGCTGCTGATTGATAACTCGTATTAGCGGTCATCATCGTTGCCTTTCACGTCGTTGTGAAAGTGGTGGTCAAGCTAGAGATTTATCAACAAAAAGAGAAACGAATTGCGCGGAAAGCTACGGAAAAAAGCTCAAAGTTCATCTTTATAAAAATTTATTGTTTTTATTGTTATTGTAAGGTTATGAAAATAAGAGGGATTTTCCGTGTAGTGGCGTGGGCTTATTGTCGAAGTTCGAATGCCTCCGGGTGACAGAGTTTCATTGTGATTTAGTGTCGCACTCACAGATATGGCTTTATCGCCTTGTAAATCAGGTACGTATCCGGTGTAGTTTGTACGGCTACTTGGCAAGACGAGGGCGTTAATCACGCACTCATAAAGGTGAATGTGTCAGCGCTAGACAATGACGCCAGAGCAAATAGTGGATTTGATAGCTCATACATGACCAGTAATAAACTGCGTATGGGATTGAGTGATTTTGGACGAGTGCATCATCGATCAGGAGGATTGACATGCTATGGATTGTAACCAAGTACCTGACAACCGCTGCTATTGTGGTACTAATATCTGAAGTCGCAAAGCGAAGCGATAGATTAGGCGCATTAGTTGCCGCATTGCCTACCGTGACCATATTGGCGTTGGTTTGGATGTATATCGAAGGGCAGGGAACGGAGAAACTGTCTAATCATGCGTTTTATACTTTTTGGTTTGTTGTGCCAACACTGCCAATGTTTCTTCTTTTCCCTTACCTACTCAGTAAGTATTCCTTTTGGACCACTTTACTGATCAGTTGCATCGTGTCTGTCGTTTGCTTTGCTATAACCAACTTGATAGCTAAACAGTTTGGTGTCAACTTGCTATAACGCTCCGCTAAACATCTTTATTATTTCCTCAAGTTGAGCTTTGGGGACGCGTCTTTATGTTTGCTTATAAATGGGGTGGCAAACATGAATACCTTGATGAAAAGAAACAATGCATTCATCACGAAAATTGATTTATTACCCATTAAATTAGCTAGGTAGGTTGTTTTATAAATACATAAGGCGTTAATGTCGCCGAATAATAATGTATATCAATAACAATCAGTTGGAACCTATCGAACATGAAAAACAATCTTCTTAAAAAACTTCAAGTGCTTACCGTTATAGCAATGGCTTCTTTGACGGTGGGATGTTCATCTATGGATGCCCATGCTAGAGGTGGTTACGGTAAACCATTCTCCGGTACGGCGTTGTCAGTTGCGCGCCAGACATGCTTCTTGGATGGCTCTGCAGTGTCATATGCTTTATATCCTATTTCATTTGTGGATATGCCTCTGTCTCTGGTTACTGATGTTGTGTTCTTGCCAGCAGATTTAGTCATGTTATTTACTCCGACGACGAGCTACGGAAGTGTTTTGTCCCAAGGGTGTCCGAGCGGAAGTATGATCTAATAGCGTTGTGACTTTTAATTCTCATTTATCTTGAGTCTTCAACAAAGCGTGAAATTCCTTCTTGACCTCAGGTTAACTTGAGGTCTTACCTTCGAATACTTTCAGAACACGAACCACAAATCTTTAAGTAAGAACTAGGAAAAGGAATTTCTATGAATCTAAATCAAGTATTGTTAACCGTAAAAGACATCGAACTATCCATCCAGTTTTATCAAAAGCTGGGGTTTAAATTGATCGTGGAAGCAGACCATTATGCGCGTTTTGAATGCCCTGAAGGAGACGCGACCTTTTCACTTTATCTCGGTGAGCCACAGTCTAAAAATAACAGCGTTATCTATTTTGAGCACAAAGAGCTTGATGTTTTAGTCGCAAAGTTAAAGACAAGAGGAATCGAGTTTGTACAAGAGCCAACTGACAAAGAGTATCTTTGGAGAGAGGCGATGCTGACCGATCCGTCGGGTAACGAAATTAAGCTGTATTGGGCAGGGGAAAATCGAAAGAATCCACCTTGGCGTATAGAGGCGAGTTAGTCTCTTTTAAAGTTAGAGCTTTTATAAAAGAGTTCTTTTGTTACAAAGTGAATTGGTTATGATGAGTCCATGTTCAGCAGTCAAAGCGCGAGGGCAGTGTGTTAGTAGAACAGTGGATAGATATTGAAGGTGACAAGCTATATTGCTTGTCTACGCCAATTAGGACATCTCAAGAAACATTGGTACTTATTCACGGGTTAGGGGAGTCACATTTATGCTTTGCCGATGCGTTGGATTGGCTACCCAATTACAACATAGTCATGTTCGATTTATGTGGCTATGGTTACTCGCCCGCGTCAAGCTCCTCTAACGCGACCGAAGTGCAGGCGAAGCGTATTCTGCGAGCAATCGAGAAATTAGAGATTGAAGCGTGTTTTCTTCTTGGTCACTCCTGGGGTGGTGATACTTCGACATTAGTTTGCCATTTCGACAATAGAAGCGTCATACGTGGATTCATCAACGCTGAGGGTGGATTGCATGAAGAAAGTATCATCCTATCCCAAGTTATCGCCGAACAGTATTCAAAGCTTGATAAAAACGCATTCTCCGCTTGGGTAAAAGGTGGCGGTTTCGCTCAGCGTTTTTCTATGTCTTGGGGTCACAGTGCTGGCATCAAATATCTTTCTTCAGTAAGGCGTTGTGACCCAATGGTATTGGGTGAGACGGCCAGTGAAATTTATGCTCAGCACAGCACAAAGGACCAACGAGGCGTTGTGGAGTGGGGACAAATCTATGAAAGTTTGTCGATTCCTAAAGTGTATTTTTGGGGTACACAGAGTTTAGCGGGTTGTCACCGTGCTATAGAATTTATCTCCTCACTCAATAATATTGCATTCGAAGGTGCCAACCATTGGGTGCAAAATGATCCCGAAACGTTTTATGCCGAGGTCGACAAGTTCATTACCGCGACAGTGAGATAATGTTGAAGCCTTGAGAGAGGCTTCTGACCATTCGTTGCCTTGAATGTAGTACGCCATACATGTGATCGACATTCACATTTTTCTATGCTGTGGCACGAAGATAGTGGTGTCATTTCGAAGTCGATCATACGCTGCGCCAGTTGTAAGAATTTGTAACAGTAGGTGTAGGTATGGATGCGTTTTTCTTGTCACAGGTACTCGTAGCAATTGCCATTTGCTTCGATTTGTTGTCGTTTCAATTCAAAGAGAGAAAGAAGATTGTTGCCAGTTTATTCTGTGCCGGCGTTTTAATATCTAGCCATTTCGCATTATTGGAGCAATGGACAGGTGCCTCTCTAATGGGGATCGCTACTGTGCGTTATCTGATCAGCATCTTCTCAACCTCTTCAAAGCTAAAGTATTTATTCTGTGGCGCATCGGTTATTGCGACTGGTGTGACGTTTACGGGCGTAACGAGCATCGTAAGTTGCTTCGGCTCTGTCTTTCAAACAATGGCGGCGTTTCAAGAGGATGATCGTCGTTTACGTCAGCTGATGATTGTCGGCACTTCCTTCTGGTTGCTTCATAATTACCTTATTGGTTCACCAACCGCTGTGCTAATGGAAGTCCTATTTATCTCCAGCAACCTTGTGGGCTACTACCGTTATTACTTCAAAAAGCCAAAGTTGGCATGATAGCGTGTTTTAATGCGGCCAATGACGTAGAGCGAATCGCTACAGATATAAATAGATGCAATTTCAAAGGAAGAAAATGATGGAATCAGTCATCCAGCAGGCCATTGAGCTACGCAAAGCGTCCAACTACCAAGAGTCTAGATCGTTGCTCACAACGCTATTAGGTGATGAGAATTACGCGGCGAAAGCTCACCTGCATATTGCATGGTCTTACGATAATGAAGGTAAAGAACAAGAAGCCATTAAGCACTATACGGCGTCTCTTGAAGGGATACTTTCTGCTGATGAAAGGTTTGATGCTTTATTTGGTCTCGCGAGTACTTACCGTAGTCTTGGAGAGTACCAAGAGGCACTAAGTTACTTCGAGAAAACCATCAACGAATACCCTAATGCGGTAGAAGTTCAGCCGTTTTACGCGATGTGCTTATACAACCTCGGTCGTCATAAAGAAGCGACGTCGTTATTACTAGAGTTATTGGTTTCAACCACGAACAGTGAAGCCATTAAAGCGTATCAGCGTGCGATCTCTCTGTATGCAAAAGACTTAGATAGAACGTGGTAGTTTGAACCTTCCTACCAACAGGCGATCTAAAAGATCGCCTGCTTTTTGTCTTTGATATAGAAAAAGACGCTGATTGCGACAAATAAAAACGTAAAGTAATAGAAGAACGAAGACAAGGACGCGATAAAATCAATGTGCTGTTCTATCTGTTCCTTGGTGTAGTTTTGCGATAGCAACTTGTAGTAGTAGGCATAGAGCATACCGATCAACCCGTAGCCTAGGTTGAACATCAAACCTTTGAAGCTCAATACCGTTGCTCGGTTATGTGACTCGGTCTTTTTGTTCAGGTGGTAACTGATGAAGATGTTCATCGTCATAATAATAAAGATCAGAATCAGCGCAGGAATTACCCCATAAATCGACCAGCCCATACTAATCCAATAGTAAGTTGCCATTGTGGCCATTCCCATGACTAAGATAAACGTCTTCGGCGCCATGCTTTCTGCCAATCGGCGGCTTTGACCAGCCAAGATGATCTGCAATAAGCTAATGCCAGCCCCAATAAAACCGAAGTAAATAATTGGAATATCAATTGCGCGATAGTACTGACTGTTCATGGTTAAAAACATACGCGAAGTGTGTTCGAACAAACTGTAATAAAGCAAGATAAACAGTACGTAAGGCGTAGACAGTACCCATTTCGCTGTGTTTAGCGTCAGTTTCATACTTGCTATGGTCGAAGCTAATTTATTCTCGTTGCTAGGAATAACCCTTTTTGCTTCTCTCATGCCCAGCGCCGCGTAGATGGCAATCAACGCAACAAGCAATGTCGCATAAACAGGGAGGCGCATGATGTCTTGGGTCGTTTCTGGCTCTGCCAGTCCAAGGAAGTTATACACCGACGCCATAAAGTTAACGTCGTACATGGCTGCCCCCAATAGTGTGACAACAATACCAACGCTTGACGAAAGGCGAAGTTGAATCTGCAACACACGTGGCCACAGGTCCTCTTTGCCTTGTTCTTTTAACGTATCGTACGCCAATGCTTCATCGGCGCCGCTGGCCAACGCCATCGCTAAGCCGCTCAATACTCGGTTAATCAAAAACACAATGAAAACAAAAGTGGGGTTCCCGGTTGGGACAAAGGCGATCATTGCGATTTCGATGAACATGACGAGCGATGATAAAACCACCAGTCTTTTACGACCTAGCGTATCAGCGAAGGCGCCAGACGGTACTTCAGCTAAAACAATGGTCGCCGCCCACACGACATTGAGCATGGCAAACTGAGAAAGTGTTAACCCGTAGTCCAAATAGAGCAGGGTAAATACGGGATAATAGAAGCGCGCAAAATAGCTGGTTCGGAACATAAGGAAACAGCGGACATTGCGAATTTTTAGAATTTCTTTTGACGTCATGAAATATTCAGCAGCTTGAATAACATAATGTTATGTATAAACCTTTTTGAGATTGATGGGAAAGGTTTATGCTCAAACTGCGCGAGATAATGATGAATAGTCGCTATTCACATATCAACGACTTAGGGCATCTCCCAAAGGGCGAAAGTACGCTTGCAGTGCGTCATTAATGACATGTCTGTGCGCTATATCGGGATAGAGGGGCAAGGTGTCTGGCTTGGTTGTGCCCGAGACTAGATAAACGTTCTCTATACCAGAGCATGACTCTACGACGGCCTCAAAGGCTCTTGCCATCATCTCAGTAGGCTGTGAAAAGTAGCTCGATCCCATTGCTTGGTCTGCTTTTACACTTCGAGACACATAATCGTGTCTATCTTGGCCGTCTGGCGTGAGCAATGTGGCGTCAAATATCTTAAGCAATCGCTCATTGAGTGGGTGCGGAAAATGATCGGCATTTTGGAGCCAACAATTGCTGGCGAAAATCGTCTTACGTTGAGGGCCGGAACGGTCGCCAATATCAAACGCCTTTTCAGCAATGTAATGGTCAAATGCGTGCCAAAACTCATGGGCCAGTGCTCCGGCTCCTGCGTTTTTCGCTAATGCCAACTCGCGCTGATTCGGGGCGTAATGCGCTTGAACGCCTTTTCGTCCTCCAGTTCCGAAAGCAAGATTTAGGTTGCCACGAAGACCAATAGCAGAAGGTGGCAGTGCCAATATAAACGCCAAGTCTGCTAAAGAATCGAAGATCAAGTTCGCGGCGAGATCTTTTTCTTCCTTGTTCACCCACTTACCAATACGAATACCGCCGATGCCAAACGTCTCTTTGATATCGATGAACGACACTTGGTCACCGTGACGATAATCAGGGCCTTTACGCGTTTTGTATTTAAAGCTGGTTAGCTGCAAGAGATGCCTCGACAATGGTACAGGTTGAGTGATGTGGACGTTTATACTCCAAATATGGGATACGGGATTATACCTGAATAGAAGACTCATAGAGAGACTGACATGAGTTGAAACGTCAAACCTTACCTCTGAGTCGTATTTAAGACAAACTCGCGAACAAACCTAATCCATCTACACTAAAACTAACGCGTTATTTTTCAATCGCTTTCGGTGTGACTGATTAAAGCCGATCCCTTTATTTAAATACGGAGATTTTATGGGGCAAAGACTTCTCGTTTTTAAGCACAGCAGAGTGAACAAACCGTGGATCCATTAACTCAAGGATTCGTTGGGGCATCCTTGTCTCTGTCAGCGAGTAAAAAGCAGCATCTAGCGGCCGCTGGTGCACTTGGCTTAGTTGCTGGCATGGCGCCTGACTTGGACATATTGATACGATCAACCAATGATCCATTGTTGTTTTTGGAATTTCACCGACAGTTCACTCATTCACTTTTCTTTATCCCTATTGGAAGCTTTATCTGTGCCCTGATATTGCATCCACTTATTGCTAAAAAAGGTGGATTATCCTTCAAACAAAGCTGGTGGTACTGCGCATTAGGATACGCTACGCATGGCTTATTGGACGCATGTACCAGCTACGGGACCCTGCTCTTATGGCCGTTTACCGATACCCGTTATTCTTGGAGTACGGTTTCCGTGATTGACCCTCTTTTTACGTTACCAATCTTGTTCACTTTGATACTTGGCCTGATGAAGCGTAACCCTTGGTATCCGCGTATTGCTGTAGTTTGGGCGCTTGTTTATCTCACATTTGGCATGTATCAAAGAGACCGAGCAGAAGATGCAGGTTGGGCGTTAGCTGAAGCAAGGCGGCATACACCCCAACGATTAGAAGCCAAACCCACGTTCGCCAATACCTTGGTTTGGAAAGTCATCTACGAAACCGAACACCATTACCACGTTGATGCCATAAGAGCAGGGAGGTCAATAAAAACGTATACCGGAGAGTCCATTGCCAAGTTGAATGTGGCTGCAGACTTTCCATGGTTGGATCCTGCATCGCAGCAAGCCAAAGACATTGAACGATTTCGTTGGTTTTCTGATGACTTCATCGCCAGAGACCCAAACAAGGGATTGCGAGTCATTGACGTGCGTTACTCTATCGTACCAAATGAGTTCAACGCTCTGTGGGGGATTGAGTTATCTGAGAAAGCCGATAAAGGTATGCATGTAGAATACACCACACATCGCGACAGCTCTCAGCAATCAAGGCAAGCTTTTATCGAGATGTTGAAAGGCGATTAACCGAACGACACCACAAGTTACGACGTGTATTGAAAGTCTTTAATCAGAGTCGGTTTGTGTGAAAAAAAGAGCCGGCTAAACAGAGATTTATATTCCCATCCCCGCGACAGTAACCGCTTAGCCAGATGTTGGTTTTCAATGATAGCGACTTCAACGCCTTGATACTCGTACGGGTGATCTCTAACGTAACTAAGAAACGATGTAAAAACACCTTGTCCTCTGATCTTGGGAGCGAAGTTAACTGAAACAATCGAAAAGCGTTGGCTGCCTACTGAGCAATGAACGAAGCAGTTCCCTAATGGGTGAGAAATGGTCTCTGAGAACTCAGGGAAAGGGCGAGATTCTAGGTCCTGTGACAGTTTGTCGTATTGGTGGCACAAATGTTCAAGTAGTTGTTTCGCATCGCTATTCATGTCGTTCTCACTCACGTGTTATTGGGGGTGACGGCATTGGTTTCGTTACTATTTTAAGCACAGCAATGAGCACAAAACGCGGTGAAGTTTCCGCAGTGTTATTTCCTCTTTTTGAAGTTTCAATGATTTCAAATGAAGGTTTTGGGCCTCTATATGGAATAGGGCTGGGAAGTTTTGCTACTCTAAAGGCGGGATAGTATTCAGAAGGACGTTTAAAGATGGTGCTCAAGAGCAACAATGATTCTGTGCCGATCCTTTACTCATTGCACAATTGCCCCTACGCGATTCGAGCTCGACTTGCATTGTTCAAAGCCCAGCAACGCGTGTTAATGCGTTCCATTAAGCTCGATAACAAACCATCGGAGATGTTAGAAGCTTCACCGAAGGGAAGTGTGCCTGTACTAGTGATTTCTCAATCAGAGCAAAAGGATGGTTTGGCTCCTAATCAAGTACTCGAAGAAAGCTTAGATATCATGATTTGGGCATTGGGTAAGAATGATCCGGATAACTTGATGAGAAGTGATAACCCTGATGCTTTGCCTCGTATTCTGGAGACCATCGAACTTTTTGAGATTCAGTTTGTTCCCGCAATGAACGCATTTGGGTGTGCCAGGCGTTACCATGAAGACAACGTCACAGAACTGCGCAAAGTGTGTGAAGCCGAACTCATAAAGCTTGAATCACGTTTAACGGAGCACGCTTTTCTACTTTCAAACCAAGAGAGCTTAGTTGATATCGCCATACTGCCATTCATTCGAAAATACGCTCGCATCGACAAGCAATGGTTTCGTCAAAGTCCATACCCGAACTTAAAAGCGTGGTTGAACGGTTACATTCAGAGCTCTCAGTTCTCCAAAGTGATGAAAAACTATGACTTGTGGCTCGAAGAACGGCGAGATGAGTATTTTGGATAGTTAAGGTGCGGCACTTAAGATTTATGTAGCCAAAATCGCTAAGCGCACCCTCACATTTGCAATATTAGCTTACTCGTCCACGCATTGACGGCTAACCCCAAGACGCGCATTCTTTTACGTTCACTCAGGGCAGGTTTGCCCTTGTTGGCAAGTAGATTGATCGTTGTTTGCTGTGCTTGTATTGGAATGGGTAGATCGTATGAACAAAATTATTATGTTGGTGATGGGGCTGCTTTTTACCAGTCGTTTATTTGCAAGTATTGTCCCTCATGCTAGCCAGCTAGAACACGATGCACCTATTCTGCTTCGTTCAGCATTAATTGTTGGCGTTGCGGGGTTCCTTGTTTGGAAAGTTTTCCAGTATTTTCAGAAGAGCAAATCTTCCGATTAACCTCTGTTATCTGCGTTTGTATTTACATCAAAGATAATAAACGCTGGTAATTGAAGCCACAGTCTTTAGAATGCGCACCCTAAAAGTGATAACTAATGTAGAGTGATTTTATGCTTCGTGATTACACATTCGATTGTCTAGTGACTATGCCACGCCATGAACTGGAAGAGTTCAGTGCGCGCATGATCGGCAAAATGGTACCAGAAGACGTGATGAACGAGCTGTTTACCTTTGATCAAGAGGAAGTAGACAGTGAAGACCGCATGTTGTCGGCGCGCCTAGATGCGATGTTACGTATGACAGCAATCGCGCTAAGTGAAATTCAACAAGCGTTTGATGAATCGGATAACGCGAAGCAAAACAGCGAGCGAATGACGCGTCTAGTCCTTTGGCACTTCTACGCAATTTCATTCCGTCTTGAAGAAGCAATCACACTGGAAACCCATTGTGAACAAGTAGAAAAGCTGTTAGAAAACACACCAACAGATGTTTTCGCTTGGGTGAAAACTCTGACAGAGCTTCTTCACACATACGCAGAGATCAACGCGAAAGAAAACCCACAAGATTAATCTGGGTTGCCAAATTCAACATAACAAAGGCGAGCGGTTTAGCTCGCCTTTGTTTTATCTGATTGTCTATATAAGACCCCGATTATCAGTTCAAGAGAGTACTGATAACCGCGTCATATTTTAAGCTCCATACGTTTTTGGATAAACTAGAGCGAGTTTATTCCCAACATCGTTCCAAGTAGATCATTAAGAATCTAAAAGTACCCTACAGTGAAAAGGAGAGCGTTGACATGCTCTCCTTATTTTACGAGTGATTAGCTGGCGTCTGATAAACCTGACATTTTTTTCATGTGCACATAATTCGCCAGCCAAAGGATAGCCAAAACGAGAACGACAAGCGTCATGATTTGGACAACTGACTGCGATGTTCCCTTGTAAGCATTACTGCCAATATCGATAGCGGCAGATACTATAAACAGTCTTATCGCTGTCACTAGAGATGCCGCAATGCCCGTGAGTTCTGGAAATACCTGCATTGATTTTGCAAAAAATAAACCTATCGATAAGCCTGCACCAATCGAAAACAAACACATGGTTGCCGTTAAGAATACTGGTGAATCCAGCAAATTCGACGGTGATATGAAAAATATTAGGGTATTAGCGAATATCAGTCCAAGGCCAGTTGCTTTAAGCTTTTCAACACCAAACTTATCTATCAAGCGTGAGTTGTTCAAACTTACCAAGACAAATGTGCCGAGTGTCGCCATTTGGTAAAACGGGAACTGCTTTGGGCTAACCCCCAACTTATCGATATACAGCAAGGACATGTTTGACACGTAAATCATGTAGGCACCAAGGATCAAACTGGTGACTAATGTGTTGTACCAAAACTCAGTGGACGATAAGACCGTCTTATAATCACTGAGAATACGCTTTGGTGCTAGTTTCTTTCTTTTGTTCACAGCGAGAGATTCTGGCAAGAACAGGAAACATTTGAGTGCGGAAATAAGCACGAGAACTGCGATAAAAACGAAGTTTGCTTTATAGCCCATATGTAAGCTGATCCATCCACCAATGAGTGGAGCAAAAGCCATGAGACTAACCACCAATGTGTTTAAGTCTGAAATGAGTTTTGCTGCTGATTCTTCCTCGAATAAATCGAAGATCATTGCCGTACCCACTATCACACATGCTGAGCTTCCAAAGCCTTGCAATAGTCGAAATGCCAGCAGCTGTTCAATACTTGTCGAAAAGATACAGCCAATGCTTGCGGTAAGAAAAATGCTAAAACCAAATATTAACACCTTTCTGCGGCCAAAATGATCGGATAGAGGACCGTATAATAAAGAGCCGAGACAGATACCAATAAAGTTGTAGCTCAAAATGCGCTGAACCATAACAGCATTGGTGTTGAAATCGCTGAGTATATCGGGAAATGTTGGTAAATAGATATCCGTCTCCATTGCGGCACCAAGGAAGATAAACACCATTAAAAATCGAAACCATTTTCCCTCATGAGATATGAAAAACATAGTTAATCCGCTGTGATTATTCTAATAACAAGAAATACATGCTCCGAAAAAAAGGGGCATTGAGTATGAGTTAGGTTTTGTTGGTGGGATGTTGCGTAATGGAGAGGAGTGTTACGCAAGGTCGGCTTTTCCCAGCACTTGGTTGTGATCAAGTTGAGTATGAATGTAACATAATATTTCAATGCTGCAAGCGTGACTTCAATGTTTTTCAGCTATTTTTCTCGAACAAAAAAGATATCTCTTAATGTGCTTATTGTTATTTAAGTGTCTGATATTAATGGTTTATATTTTGTATACATAGCTTGAATTTATTAAAGTTGATCGGCACTATAGCCCCGATAAATAACACATGTTGTATGAAGCCTCATGGAGAAAAATGGATCTGAGCTCAATTTTACTGTTTGCCGTCGCTTGCCTTGGTATCAATATGATTCCTGGGCCCGATGTGATCTATATCGTTTCTAATACCATGAAAGGGAAAATATAAAATGCAATACTTTCAATACTATGGCATCGATTGGGTAGCAATGGTGCTCACTTTTCTCGCGATTTGGCAGATCGGTAATAAAAACAAAATTGGATTCATATTGATGATGTGCGGCAATACTAGTTGGGTGGCTGTTGGCTACTTGACGGGCAGTGTCGCTATGGTCATCGCTAACGTTATTTTCTTCTCGATGAATTTGAGAGCGATCATAAAATGGTCCAAGCCAGAGCCTAACACTAAAACGGTAGCGCAATAATAAACGAATTAAAATGCTACGCTCGACAAGCTAATAAAGTGGACGTAGCGGGTTGAAATGGACGATACATGAATAAACAAGTAAGAGTTGGAGTGGCGACCATCATCCTTCGTGATGGGGCAATATTACTCGGTGAGAGAGTTGGAGCTCATGGTGCGAATACTTGGGCTACACCCGGCGGGCACCTTGAACTCGGTGAGAGTATAGAAGATTGTGCGAAGCGAGAAGTGCTTGAAGAAACCGGCCTAATCGTTGATTCAATAGAAAAGTTCACTTTTACGAATGATATCTTTGAGAAAGAAGGTAAGCACTACGTCACCTTGTTTGTCGTTGCATCGAGTGCCAGTGGCGAACCTCAAGTCACTGAGCCGGATAAATGTAAGCAGTGGAAATGGTGTCGGCTAGATGATTTACCAGAGCCACTGTTTCTACCGTTGATTAACTTACTTAAAGAAGATAATACGCTAGAAAACTTTGTATAAAGCAACTGTTTAGTTTTGCGTTAAATCGGTATCGAATGGTGTTTTTCGGTTCATTAAGGGGAATGTATGGCCCAAATCTATTTCGTATGTGGCTTTATTGGTTCTGGTAAAACAACGTATTCTAAAGCCCTTGCAGAAAAGCATGGTGCTTTTCGTTTCTCTATCGATGAATGGATGATTCCTTTGTATGGCGAACACATGGAGCGTGAAGTCTTCGATAAACGATTGGCGACACTGCAATGCCTCTTCAAAGAATCAGCGCAACAACTGTTTTCTCTCGGAGTCCCTGTTATTTTTGATTTCGGCTTCTGGCGTAGATCAGATCGCGAAAGCTTTATCAAATGGGCATCAGACGTTGGTATTGAGAGTGAAGTTCATTATCTCGACGTACCTTTTGATACATGTAAGCAAAGAGCCTCTCTGCGTAACGCGTACCTAAACAGTAAGTCTTATCATATGACACCAGAAATGCTGGACCTATTTTGGTCTTGGTTCGAGATTCCAACGGACAGCGAAAATGTGGTTTGGGTTAAACAAATAGGGTAAGCATTTTGAGTAAAGAGATCATGGTTGCAACGTTTGTTGCTGCTGGGATAGAGAGTGTATACGTCTCTTCTATCCGCCGTTTTTTTCTCGAACCATACTTTACAGCTGCTTAAACTATTAAGGAAAGAATGTGAAAACCGCAGTAACAATCAGTCTGGCTCAAATTCCTGTTGAAAGAGGAGAGGTTGAGTACAATCTTACCAGTCATCTCAATATGATCGCGTTGTCGTCGTGTAATGGTGCTGATGTCGTCGTATTTCCTGAGCTATCACTTACGGGTTATGAACTCGATCTCGCAGAGGAGCTTGCTCTTGCGCCGGAACCTGAAAACTTTCAACAATTATCCAGAGCCGCTGTAGAAAACAAGATCATTGTCATTGTGGGTTGCCCTCTCAAGTACGCCAATACAAAAAAGCCAGCAATCGGAGCCGTGATTTGTTTCCCTGATGGCCGTGTATCCTTTTACGCCAAGCAATATCTGCATGAAGGTGAACAAACGTATTGCACGTCTGGTTCCTCTGATTACTTTTTTAATATTAATGGACACAAAGCAGCATTAGCCATCTGTGCGGATTTTGTTCATAAGGATCATGCCAAACGGGTTGGAGAGTCGGGGGCTGATATCTATATCGCAAGTGCTCTTATTTCTGAAGGCGGCTACGCACCAGATTCAACTATTTTATCCGAAATCGCGGTGGAACAAAGAATACCAGTGCTTTTAAGTAATCACATTTCAAAAACAGGTGGTTGGGAGACGTGTGGTAAGAGTACGATCTGGAATCCACAAGGCGAACGCATTGATCGTGCCGATATAAGAGAGCCTGGAATTGTTTTGTGCACGCTTACAGGGCGTGATATCGAAGTTAAAAATGTCATACAACCTCTAGTTAGTGAAACGGATAAAACATGGAAGTATTCTTAAGAAAATAGCGACGTAAATACGTTGAATTTCTCCAAAGCCTTGGGTGTTTCATTCATTGCGACACTGGCTCAAACGCATTCAACAAAAATTGTGTTTTTAGGCACTTATAAAATACCTAAAGGCTATGTATAGTGGCGGCAAGCGGGGAGCTACAAGCTGCTTTTATCTCAGCATTCCCCGCGTTATTACAATAAAAAGGTAAATGATGATTGAAGTAGTAAACGTCACTTTTGAAGGTGAAAATGAACAACATATTCGTTCCATTCGTGAACGTGTTTTTATCAACGAGCAGGCTATCTCCCCGGAAATTGAATTCGATGGACTCGATAATGTGGCAATGCATTCATTGATTCTGTGTAATGGTAAACCCGTAGGCACCGGACGAATTTTAACTGACGGCCACATTGGACGTATCGCCATCCTTAGCGATTTCCGAGGTCAGGGCTTAGGTGCAAAAATTGTGTTGTCTCTGGTTCAGGAAGCAGAAAATAAGGGTTACCCGCGTGTTTATCTTGGTGCGCAAAAGCATGCGATTGATTTCTATGCCAAGCTGGGCTTTACGCCTTTTGGTGATGAGTTTCTATCGGCTGGAATTGTGCACTTATCGATGGAAAAATCGTTGCGTTGAGACGCCATCGGTCGGTTCTTCGCGCAGCTTTTATCTAAGCTTGCAAAGTGCGACTAGGTATATAGTTATCGACAGAGAAACACAAAGCCCGCTAAGGATAGCGGGCTTTGTATTATGGTTACTCTAAGTGCTTAAACTGTAACGCCACTAAGCGCTGGTACAACTCACAGCTTTGCATCAACGATTGGTGGTTACCGATATCAATCAACTCTCCACCATCTAACACGGCTATCTTATCCGCATGTTGGATAGTCGACAGTCGGTGGGCAATGATTAGTGTCGTTCGGTCTTTCATCAGAGCCTCAAGTGCCTGCTGAACATGATGTTCACTTTCACTGTCTAGTGCGCTGGTGGCTTCATCAAGCAATAGGATTTTAGGGTCTTTCAAAATGGCACGAGCAATGGCGATGCGCTGTTTTTGTCCGCCAGACAATCTCACACCACGCTCGCCCAAAAAGCTGTGGTAACCATCCGGTAGCTTTTCGATAAACTCATGAGCGTGTGCTTTCTTCGCTGCTTCAATGACCTGCTCTTCAGTAGCATCCGGATTACCGTAGCGGATGTTATGGAAAACATCGTGACTAAACAAAGCCGGTTGTTGCGGCACCAACGCCATTTGACTACGAAGATCGTTAGGATCGAACTGACGAATGTCTTCACCACCGAATAAGACTCGCCCTTGTTGCGGGTCATAAAAGCGCTGCAGTAATTCGAACAGAGTCGTTTTACCGGCACCTGATGGGCCAACCAGAGCCAACACTTTACCTCGTTCAGCCGTTAGGTTTAATCCTTTCACTGCGGGCTGGTCTGGGCGGGAAGGGTAGTTGAAGTTCACTGAATCAAACGTTACTTCCGCAGGCATAGAATCAGTGATCGATATGTGGTTAGTTGGTGCCGTGATGTCACTTTCCACTTGCAGAATCTCAATCAACCTCTCTGTAGCACCTGCAGCCCTTTGCAGCTCGCCCATGACTTCTGAAATCGTCGCTGTAGAGGAGGCAACCATAATGGCATAGAACACAAATGCTGCTAGATCGCCGCCCGACATCTTACCGTGAATAACGTCACTGCCGCCGACCCAAAGCATCCCGGCAATAGCACTGAATACGATCACGATAACGCCGGAAATCAGAATCGCGCGTTGTTTGACTCGCTGTCTGCCAACCTCATAAGCTTTCTCTACTTCTACTGCAAATGCCGCGCGCTCATGTTGCTCTGAGCTAAAGCTCTGCACGGTTTTGATATGCTCAATCGCTTCACCAGCGTAGCTGCCTACATCTGCCATCGTGTCTTGGCTTTTCCGAGATAGGGCGCGTACTCGTCTCCCGAAAACCAAAATAGGAACCAAAACAAACGGCACGGAGGCCAGCACAATCAAAGTGAGCTTAAAGTTAGTCGCAAACAGCATGATGATGGCACCAACACACATGATTGCGCTGCGCATGGCCATCGAAAATGACGACCCGATAATGCTTTGCAACAGCGTTGTGTCTGTGGTGAGCCGAGACATAATATCGCCGCTGCTATTAGTCTCAAAGTAACTAGGGTGCAGTGTCATTACATGGTTAAACACCGCAAGACGAATATCCGCACTCACGCGTTCGCCTACCGAGGAAACCAGATAGAAACGGAAGAACGTGCCCGCAGCAATACACAGTGTCACGCCGATGATGAACTGTATCGCGTTAGTGAGTTCTTGTTGTGATTGTTGGGCGAAGCCTTGGTCTATCAGCATACGTACGCCGTAACCCACGGATAACGTAAGACTTGCTGTTGCGAACAGGGCAACCAAAGCAGCGGCAACTCGCCATTTATGAGGCGAAATGAAGGTGTTGAGTTTTAGAAGAATGCTGAGATTTTTATTATTTTTTCTGCTCATGAGTGGCTCACAAAGCGTTATAGGTAACAGGCATAGTAAGCGACTTTTAAGAGGGAGACCAGAGGTCTATGGCAATGGGCAGACGATCTCTTGCGGAAAAGAACCAGGGTCGTGTGATTGTAAATTTATCAAAAAAGTGGGTAATCAGAGTGAGCTAGCCAGATAGGCCAACTCACGTTATCTACGCTTTCGACTGATACGAACTTGAGCCTAACGGACGTTAATCAACGTAAGCCACAGAGCTTGGTTCTTTGTAAATGCAGTCTACTTTTGTCACGTTGCCACTCGAATCTTGATATTGAGCATAGACGGTCCATAGCCCATTTATTCGTGCGCCCATAACCGTAACTCGAGTATTTTGACCGTAAGTGGTGTTGTCCTTACCAGTTCCTCTGCCAAAAGAGACTTGAAATTCTTTTTGGACAGCACGTTGTACTTCCATGCCGTTAAAGTCCCCCTTTGGTTGTACATGCAAAAACTCAAGCCCGCCTCCTTTTGCCTTACGGATAGCAAAGGTACAGCCGGTCAATTGAGTAGTGACCAAGTAGTCCGCTGCATCATAGTGGGTGACTTTAGAAATGGAGTCGGGTTTAAGTTGTTCAAAAGGAGAGACAGGGATATGAATACATTGAAGTGCTTTCGCGTTTTTAGCTAACGATTTTGGGCCAAGGCGGAAACGCATCTCCTTCATCTTAACCCCTTGGTTTATTCCGAAAGCGGTATCCCCAAGACTATACAAGTAAAACCTCATGGCACCTTTTGATTGGCCCGCGCTCGTAATGGACAGTGGGAAGCGAAGTAGAAATTCCTCTAAATCTCGGTCTAAAACCTGAACAGCCTGATCTAACGTTTGTGGCATAACACAGTCCTTTGTTGTTATTTATAGAATGTGTGAAGTCTTATTGATTGCAGTTCACAAGAATAAGCATATATGAACATATACAATCCATCGATTTTTCTACCTCGCTCGTTGGCGGAACATGATATTGCTCGAAACTGAAATGCAATATCATGACTATTCATTGATTCGATAAGTAACTATGTATGGGGGACTAAACGCAAATGTTTAGTTTCTACCACGTGGAAGACAATTACCTGTAATTAAGTAGAGCGTTGTCACACTTTGATGTTAATCGTGTTTCATATGTGGATTTTATAAAATAGCCTGCACGACTTTTTGGATGTGTATAAAAGGCTAGATCATGAACACAAATCAGACAAAATGGTTACCGCTTGGTATCTGCGCAGTAAGTCTGTCTTCTCCGTCTGTATTGGCGGACATTAAAACTAAAATCATAAACGGTGAAGAGGTAACACAAGGTAATTGGCCATTTATGGTGGCTCTGGTTTCGAAAAATATGGACGCTTATAAAGGCCACTTCTGCGGCGCGAGTTTTATTGGTGACCGATATGTACTCACCGCTGCACATTGTATTGAAGCGAAAAGTCATGAAGACGTCGAAGTGGTGATTGGCGTATCGGATCTGTCCTCCCCAGATACAGCGAAACATCGCTACGCTGTCGAACATATATATGCCCATGAGAGTTACAGCAAAGAGCCTGTCAGCAATGATATCGCGATTATTGAACTTGCTCAGGCTCCGTCTGAGTCTAAAGTGACGCTTGTTGATGGTTACGCTCGCGGAAATCTGGCAGTAGGTCAGGTACTCACGGTAATGGGCTGGGGAGATCAGAACCCGTCAGAAGAAGAAATCTCCCAGACCAGTGAGTTACATAAAGTCAATGTACCTCTTGTTGACCAGGACCAATGTACTCAAGTCCCTCATGATGGTTATGCTGAGATCGGCGATGATGCTTTCTGCGCAGGCTATAAAGAAGGTGGGCGAGATGCTTGCAGTGGCGATAGCGGCGGACCTTTACTACTCCCTAATAACGGAAAATATGAACAACTAGGTATTGTGAGTTGGGGGGAAGGGTGCGCGCAGCCCAACGCCTATGGGGTTTACACAAACGTGAGCCATTTTGAGGATTGGATCGAACAGCAAACAGTGGGTCTAAATTATCGTGCAAAGGAGGTACTTGGCGTCCGTTCTCTTGGTTTAATCTCACACACTTTTGAACTTACAAATAATTCAGATCAAGAAATTGAAATCTCAAAGGTTTCGCCATCATTTGTTCATAACTCGCCAACCATTAATAATATGAGTGCGAGCATTACCAATAACAACTGTCAGACACTCTCAGTTGGAGAAAGCTGCGAGGTAAGTGTCAGTTACGACCTAGATTCAGTCGGTATGCATGAATTTGGCGTGCAAGTTCATACCAACTCGTTGTTAACGACGTTTACGCCAAGAGCTTATGTTTTGGGGGCGAACGCTGCGCATCAGGGGGTGAGTGACCTCGTCGATTTCCCGAATAGTGGTGTGTACAGCACTCAAAAGTGGACAACCATAGAAGCTTCAATTTCATCGCCAGTTATAGAGCACGACGGGTCAACGGCTTTGATTGTTGAAGGCATTCCCACTGGTACCGTCTCGATGGATCTTTCAGTGTTTGCAGAAGAGGACCACGACATCTTAGAAATCTATATTAACGGTTTCCAAGTGGTTCAGGTTCCGGGGGAGATTTCGGGAAGAGTAGATTTACCGATGATCAGAGATGCAGATAACAGCTTTATGATTATGTACAATAAAGGTGGTCTGGGCGCTGCTGACAACGGTAAGGTAACCATAGAAAATATGACGTACACCGATGAGCTGATTACAAATGAACTCAATTTTACCCCAGCTCAAGAAGCGGAAGATTCAGAGTCGTCGGGCGGCACAATCGGATGGCATTGGTTGCTCGTTCTTTTAGGTGGATTGATTGCACGAAAACGTTCGTTAAATCACAAGAGCGATAGATAAACCTTTAAGCAACCGCGACAACGTGAAGCTTTATAGCCAAAACGTTTGAAAGCGATACAAACTATAAACGCTATACAAACTATAAAAGGTCTAAAGCGTTAAACCTACAAAGCCCGGCGTGCTCGCTGGGCTTTATTATTTCCACTGTTTAGCAAGGCGTTAGTTCTGTGGTGTATTCAGTGTTTTGATTTGCTCGAAGATTTCTTCTGCCTCTGCGGTTAACAACGAGTACGTTTTAATATCACCGCGCCTTTGAGCCTGCATGGCTTGCTCACACAGCATAGAGTGACGCTTTTTGAGCTTTTTAACCGAATTGTTTTTGAAAAAAGAAAACATCCATAAATCCTCTAGTTAAGACCTTTCTTTATTACGCATTGGCGTTGATTTTAGTTCATGCCCTTAGCTTTTGAGTTAGTACATTGCTGATAGTTAGGGCGAACTCGGTGAGCGGCTTTTCGGCTCTATTTAAGCTAGCTTTGGCCGGAAATGAGTCGGAATTTTGCCATACAAAAACTTATCAGTATTTATTCAGTGAATGTTCCACTGATAAATATTAATGCTTGGCTATAAACTACGAAACATAGTAAGGCGATGATGAGGAAATTTTTTTGAGTTAAATAAAAATAACGCAATCGCTTTATAAATAAAGGGTTTGCGAGCAATTGTTGTGATGTTGCAAGGATATTTCAAAGTGTTTCTGCTGTTACATATTGTAACATTAATGCGTTATCTGTATGGTTCACCCTCTCAAAAAGTAGACATTCACGCTCAAATTAAAGGAAGAACTATAATGATTTCTAATGATGCAGTAATCATGGGCATGTTAGCGGTGATACTTGGCGGTATCTTCATTACGGAAAGCAGCCAAAACAGCGCACTAAAAAAATTCTATTCGATCATTCCTGGTCTTTTGCTTTGCTACTTTGTTCCGTCACTACTAAACAGTTTCGGTATTATTGATGCGTCAAACTCCAAGCTGTACTTCGTGGCAAGTCGTTACTTGTTGCCAAGTGCACTGGTACTTCTGATCATTTCTGCTGACCTTCGCAAAATCATTGGCCTTGGCCCGAAAGCCGTCATCATGTTCTTAACCGGCACTGCGGGTATCATCATCGGTGGTCCATTGGCGATTCTTATTATCGACCAAGTCTCTCCGGATCTTGTGTCTGGTGATGTTTGGCGCGGTCTAACCACAGTCGCAGGCTCTTGGATTGGCGGCGGTGCTAACCAAGCGGCGATGAAAGAAGTATTCGAAGTGAACGACCAGCTATTCTCGGCGATGATCACTGTGGACGTTATCTGCGCCAACGTTTGGATGGCAATCTTGTTAATCATGGTTGGTCGTCAAAAGAAAGTCGACGCATGGCTAAAAGCAGATACATCATCTATTGAAGAACTGAAAGAAACCGTTTCTAAGTATCAAGAAGAAAACGACCGTCCAACGACAACAACAGACTTGGTTAAAATTGCCGCGATTGCGTTTGGTTTAACGGGTCTGGCCCATTATTTCAGCGATATGATTGCACCTTGGATTTCAACCAATGCCCCGGAACTGGCGAAATACAGCCTAACGTCTGGCTTCTTCTGGTTGATCGTATTGGTAACGACGTTCGCACTGATTGCTTCTTGTTTTAAATCAACACGCAGCCTTGAGCATGGCGGTGCATCTAAAATCGGTTCAACCTTTATCTACATCCTTGTTGCAACCATTGGTATGCAAATGGACGTGACTGCAATCTTCGACAACCCAGGTTACTTCTTTATCGGCATCGTATGGCTAACTATCCATGCTGTACTGATGATTGCTGTTGCGAAACTTATTCGTGCGCCGTTGTTCTTTATGGCTGTAGGTAGCCAAGCGAACGTTGGCGGTGCGGCATCTGCTCCGGTTGTTGCGGCGGCATTCCACCCAGCACTTGCGCCTGTGGGTATTCTAATGGCCGTGCTAGGTTATGCGCTTGGCACATACGGTGCTTACATTAGCGGTCTATTGATGCAGTTGGCGGCAGGGCAATAATCCTGTAGCGCTTTTCGTAGCACATTGAGAACAAAGGCATTTTGGGAACGAAAGGTACATTAGTTACAAAAGTACATTAGGAGCCAAAGTGCATTGGAAAAAAGTCCGATATGGCAACGACCATGTCGGACTTTTTTATTTTTAAAAGCATAGGTACATAACCGAACTTCAGCACGAGATTGAGATCATCTCTGGTGTATTTATTCAAGTTTTGTTGGCTCTGTTTCTGTGATTTATTTCTGAATTTTATAGGGAGGGCTCTGATAAATAACGACATTTTTCAACCTAAAATGCATTTATAAAACAAACTAACAATTTAGATAAAATTATATAAAGTTTGTTGAGTCGGTTTTAATTATTCGTAGAATCTCGGCCAATTAAAAATTGGAGCTCAACATGAATAAAACCTTATTACTTGTACCGACATTATTATTTAGCGCTTATTCTCACGCCGATAGCTCTTTGTCTCTTGGTATTGGTGCGCTTTATTCTCCTTCTCCATATATTGGAATGGATACGCAGTTTACACCTTTACCTTCGATTGTTTATCGAGATAAGCACGTGAGCGTTGAGGGTACGACAGCAAGTTACAGCTTTAATGGCCGAGGCGCACCGATTGAGTACTTTGCGAAAGTGGGCTTCGATCCTAGGATTATGCGACCTTCGGATTCGAGTGATGCAGACATGCAGAAGCTAGACAAGCGTAAGACATCCTTCATGGGTGGAGCAGGCGTGAGATTCAACTTTCCTGGAACCTCCGCGTTTCTAGAAAGCACGATCGCAACCGATATCAGTGGAGTTCATAATGGTCATTACGGAGAGATCAAAGCGGCCTATCCGATAAGAATGGGTGCGTTTGGTATCACGCCTTCAATCGGTTATCAAATAAACAGCGCAGATCTTAATAATCATCTTTACGGTGTATCTCGTGAAGAGGCGAGTCGTACTCGATTTGATGAATATTCCATGGACTATGAGGGTGATTACTTCATTGGCTTGAATGGCTATATGTTCTTAACCAAAAAAATCAGTATTTCAGGTAGCGTTCGCTACGTGAGCCTTGAAGATGATTTGAAAAAAAGCCCAATCCTTTCAGAAACAGATAGCATGACCGCATATTTGTCGCTCAATTACACCTTTTTCTAAATAGCCTTTTTCTGTCAAATAGAAATATAAGCCGGCACAATGTGTCGGCTGTTTAATATATTTGGGATACTTTTATTTCTCTTATTTTTATTATTCGATATCTTTAAATGCCAAGGTTGGTATTGTCTCACCCTTGCTATTCATTTGCTTGCTTTCTAAGGTGCTCGATAAATACGGGTACCTTCTTCGCTAAATGTTTTCGCGACGCGTAAAAGGCATATAGCACCAAATCTTCTGGCTCGTATTCCAGCTCGATCATTTCTAGCTCACCAGAATCGATTTCTTGATGGCAAAAGCCAGTGGGCAGTATTGCGAACCCAAGTCCAGCCAGCGCCCCCGTTTTAGCGAACTGTCCGCTGTTGACCCTAAATGATGACGCCACTCTTTGAGTTATCAAGGAGCCATCTGTTGTTTTGAAAACCCACGGTGTACCTTTCAAGGCGGTAAAGCTGCTGATGCAAGGGACGTGTTTTAAATCGGTAACCTGAAACGGCTTTTGGCAAGTTTGTAGTAGTTTAGGTGATGCCACAACAACACTTGGCCAGCGCTTAATTTCTTTGGCAACCCAATTGCTGTCTTCTAACTTCCCTCGATGAAAACTTAAGATCACGTCAAACCCGTCCAGCAAGTCCTCTTTCGGGCTCAGGTTGGTCTCGCAATTCAATGTAATCGAAGGATGTTGAGTACAAAACGAGACAACAGCTTTAGCCAGTTCTGGTGAATCAGGCATCAGGATATTGAGTTGTCCCATAATTTCGCGCGAGTGCTGAGTGACCTCTTCAAGCGCGTTATTGAGTTTGTCGAACAATGGCTGCGTGCGAAGGTAAAGTTGCTCTCCGGCTTCAGTAGCGCAAATACGTCTTGTGGTTCTATCAAATAATCGCACATCAAGTTGCTCTTCGAGTAAAGCAATGTGGCGGCTGATATTAGATGTCGGTAAACACAAGAACTCCGCGGCTCGTTTAAAGCTGTTGTTCTCGTAAACACAGTGGAAACTCTTAAGCCATTGCGGGTCGATCTTATCAAGCATCTCAGTTAATCCCATTTTGTTGGATTATAAAGCCAGTAAAACCCACTTTATTACCGAAATCAGGTTTATACAATGCTCACCAACGTCGTTTCTGGATAAAGGGTTCCTTATGAGTTGGTTAGAAAAGTTATTAGATAAAAACAACATCATTAACACGCGTAAAACATCGATCCCTGAAGGCGTTTGGACTAAGTGCCCGTCTTGTGAACAAGTGTTGTATCGAATAGCGCTAAAAGAAAACTTGGAAGTGTGCCCTAAATGCAACCATCACATGCGGATGGCTGCGCGCCATCGATTGGACAGCTTCTTGGATAAAGGGAAGCGAAGCGAGATTGCCTGCGAGTATGAGCCGAAAGATGTGCTCAATTTTAAAGATAAGAAACGCTATAAAGAGCGGATCGCCCTTGCTCAAAAAAGCACAGGAGAGAAAGATGCACTGGTTGCGATGAAAGGCGAGCTATTAGGGTTGCCCATCGTTGCTTGCGCATTTGAGTTTTCTTTTATGGCCGGCTCAATGGGCTCGGTAGTAGGGGCAAAGTTTGTTGAGGCCGTCGATATTGCCATCGAAGAAAATCGCGGCTTGGTCTGCTTTTCTGCCTGTGGCGGTGCAAGGATGCAAGAGTCTTTGATGGCATTGATGCAAATGGCCAAAACCAGTGCGGCGTTGGATCGTTTATCCCGTGCGGGCTTGCCCTATATTTCGGTGTTGACCGATCAAACGTTTGGTGGCGTATCGGCAAGCATCGCAATGCTGGGGGACATCAATATCGGTGAACCAGAGGCAAGAATTGGGTTTGCTGGGCGTCGCGTAATCGAGCAAACCGTGCGAGAAAAACTGCCGGATGGTTTCCAACAAAGTGAGTTCCTTCTGGAGCATGGCGCATTAGATATGATTGTCGAGAGAAGTGAGATGCGAAGGAGGATAGGTGGGTTAATCGCAAAGCTGACCAACAATAGAATTCAATCTGAAGAAGGGTAAGTTTAATTGGCCTAAATATTATTGTTACCCTGTCATTTTTCTACACCATAAACAATAAAGGCCGAAGAGTTCGGCCTTTTTCATTACGTTTCTATTAGAAATGTCTTGGTAACGGTTGAACGTTATTTATTGGTCATAGTGTACTGAATCGTCTGGTTAAAGCCGGGTAGTGCAACATCCAACAGTGCGCCGTCTGGCAGGGAATCACCATCGCTGTTTTGATATTGATAGCGGTACGTGCTAACCGATGCTCCAGCGGTTTGTTTCATTGATTTGATTGGGTGGAAGGCGAGGCCAAAGAAATCTAAGTCGACTTTCCACTCTTTGACCGGGTCTACATAGTAAACGCCATAAATCAGTGAGCCATCATCTACATATTCCATTTCAAAGGTTTTGGTGCCTTTTCCGAACAGCTTCTGAGTTGCCTTTTTGATTTCGCCATTCGGATAGTATTGAAGTAAAAGAGTACTCTTTTCTCTTGGCGTAGATAGCTTGACCTCGCGGATCTTTCTTAACTTACCATCGTCATGGTAGGAATAATGAAACTCTCGAACCGACATATCATCGCCAGTTTGTGGTACTTGGCGACGTTGAAGAAGTTTGCCATCGGCACCGTATGTATATTGAATTCGAAACGTCGCGATAGGCGTACCATTAAGGTCAGTCGCCTCATCCTGAAAAACTTGCTTGTTCTCAACCTCCACCTGACCTTGTTCGTTGTAAATGTATTGAGAAATGAAGTTTTCTTTGGTGTGCCTTACGTAACTGTTGATTGAATCGTGTTTCATTAAAGCACGGGCAGATTCCAACCACCCCTCAGCGTTATAGATATAGTCGAACGTACTGTCAGCATAATCACGCTGTGTTACTCGCCCTAAGTGATCATATGAGTACGCACCAGCTACGGTCAGTTGCCCTTGGCTAGATTTCGCTATTTGTGTTAGGCGAGATTGGTTTGCCGTGACCAGACCTTGGTCAATGTAATCTTCAAACACAGAATAGTGTTCGTAAGCCGTAGCGTTAAATGCCGCGAGAATTGCCAGACTGGCGAAGCTTCTTTTAATGTTCATAGTTAATAGCCTGTTATTTATGTTTTTTAGTTATTATTCAATCAGATGGGAGATGTCACTCATCTGACTAAAAGTCCTCAATTCCAACATTGAGCAACAGGGCTGAGCTTATCAGGTGGATTTTATAAAGTAAGCAATTACATGATAATAATTATCATTTATGTTTATTTGTTAGAGGTTGATTCAAAGAAAAAGCCGATGGAAACTCTTAGAGAAGTTAAAAACCGAGTATTTCGAAAGCAGAAATAGAGGACTTGAAATAGGGCAAGTGAAACAACATTGCTCAACAACGGAATGTATACCGGATATCAGTAAGCTCAGGTTGTTTTTCAACCAGTTACTTGGCAATAACGCATAAACTTATCAATATGCGAGCTTACTAACATGCCATGCGTGACACTTAATGTATTCTTAATTGAAGCGAAGAAGAGGATTTATCAATGTCAAAAAGCTCCAAGCTTCACAATGAAGACAAACTGGTTAAGAAGGCACTAGAGATAGGTGGGAAGATGGCGAAACTACAAGGCTTTGACCTTCCTCAGTCACCACAACCTCTAAGAGTAAAAGCGATTTATCTATTCTTGGTCGATGCAAAACAGATCACACCACTACCGGAAAGCAAGCTAGACGGTGCAAGCATCAAACACAGACTGGCAGTATGGATACACAGTGCGTTGCCAGACAACGACCCTCTAAAGTAAAAAAACTCAAGAAGTCACATCGGTAAATTACAATAAGGCGAGCCAAATGGTTCGCCTTGTTTGCTTTTAGTGTGTGATGTTTTTACGTCTCATTTGACTAAATTTGGGACTATATCGCGAATACTACTCAAGCCCGAGCCGGACATTAAAGCGGTTTATTGTCCCGTCAAATGAAAAAGGTCTGCTGTGGTGATAGTCCATAGAAACAGTAGAACCAAGGTCTTTACCCACATCAAAGCTTTCCGTTGCAGAGAATGCAGCAGGAACTGTGCGCTCTAGTTTTACCTCGGCGACCGTTTCACCGTCTACAAGTAGCTGAACATTGCCGGATTGCCCTGGTCCAGAGATGTTCGTCAAAACAGTAATCTTGTGCTTGCCTTGAGGTATAGGCTCTTTCGATGTGGCTTGGTACTGTTCGATGATCATCATATTGTAAAGATACTTTAGCCTCCCTTCTTCCATATAAAGTGTTACGCCACCACTCGCGCCGCCGACGGCATATATCACACCGTTCGCTTTATCGGGTAAATCAACGTCGATATTAACAACAGTACTTTCGCGTCCAATGCCAGGAGCAGTAAATTCCGGCATTCTTTCTGTTCGTTGAGTAAATTCCCACTCTGAATAGTCCGTCTTAACTCGGTCTTCTGGGTGTATTCGCAACCAATTACCAGCACCAATTGGATAGGCTTGATTCTCTTTTGCCACTTCGAGGAAGCGGGCTTTCATCGATTTCAGTTTTTCAGGATGCTTGTCAGCAAGATTCGTGGCTTGGCTGTAATCGGCATTTAAATTGTAGAGCTCCCATTCATCTTCAGCGGAGTCCCATTTAGGGATGGTTTTCGCTGACAAAGGGGTATTCCAAGGAATAAATGGGCCGAATGTACTCGCAATCCAGCCATCTTGATATAGCGCACGACTACCATTGTTATCAAAGAATTGCTCTTTTTTAACACTCTCAGCATTAGCATCGTCGAACGTATATGCAAAGCTCACACCATCCAACGCGATTTGTTTGTAGCCATTGACTACTTCTGGTGCCGTGATACCAAGTAGTTCGTAGATGGTGGGAGCAACATCAATGACATGATGAAATTGGTTACGCACATTGTTGTCTGGCTTTATCGACTTGGGCCATGCGATTGCCATCGGATTTCGAGTACCGCCAAAATATGCACCTAATAATTTGGTCCCTTTGAATGGTGTACTGCCAGCCCAAGCCCATCCTGCATGATACATATTATCGGTCGCAGAAGTTCCTAAAGCTTCTAATCCACCTAAGCGTTCTAGAGCATTAATTTGCTGTTCTATCGTATTGGAGATGTTGTTCTGGGCAAGAAGTTCACTTATTGAGCCTTGTTGTCCCTCAGAGCTCGAACCGTTATCACCAAAAATATAAATAATCAGTGTATTGTCCTTCATCCCGAGATCGCTAAGGCCTTGTATTACCTTACCTACCTGAACATCGGTATGTTCCACAAAGCCTGCGTATAACTCCATCAACCGGATCTGGAACTCGCGCTGCGTTTCTGGAATGCTTTCCCAGCTAGCCATCGTTGTATCACGTTTAGTCAATATCGTATCTTCAGGGATGATGCCCAGATCTTTTTGTCGCTTGAAGGCTTGCTCTCGATAAACGTCCCAGCCTTCATTGAATTGCCCTTTATACTTGTCGGCCCACTCTTTAAACACATGATGAGGGCCATGGGCTCCACCGGGTGCCCAGTACATAAAGAATGGTTTATCAGGAGAAAAAGAACGGTGATCCTCAAGCCAAGCAACGGCTTGTTGAGCTAAATCTTCGCTGAGGTGATACCCCTTATCTATAGGCTGTCTCTTATACACAAATCCCCAAGCTTGTAGCTTGGGGATTTTTTTGAACTCTTTCACGTGTGTGCGATCTGATCACTTAAGAATCCTAACTGA
>NZ_JAADJW010000012.1:0-161983 GCF_010092875.1 Vibrio sp. LB10LO1 | reverse complement strand
TCAGTAAGGATTGCTAAGTGATCAGATCACACACACTTGAAAGAGTTCAAAAAAAATCCCCAAGCTACAAGCTTGGGGATTTGTGTATAAGAGACAGGCCGATTCGGTGGGCATTTTTTATGGATGAAATCGGGCAGAGAATCACATAGGTGCGCTATGCATTGATATAAAACTCACCTAAAGTAGGGCATCACCACGATAAATTGCAGGGAAGGCAATGACGCACAAAGTATTTTGGGATGACCCGTATCGAGTTGAGTTGGAATCTACCGTATCTCTTGTGAACGGACCTTGTATCGAGTTAGAAGAAACCATCTTTTACGCCGAGTCTGGCGGTCAAGAAAGCGATGCAGGCACCATCGGTGGTATCCAAGTGATAAAGGCAGAGAAGCAAGGTCTATCCATTGTTTATACACTGGAACATGAGCCGAACTTTCAAGCTGGCGCAGTTGTGACCACGCAGATTGATTGGGCGCGTCGCTATGCTTTGATGAAACTGCACTTTGCAGCGGAAGTGATTCTTGAAGTCGTGACTCACCGTTTTCCTAAGATGACCAAAGTCGGTGCACACATTTCTGCCGACAAAAGCCGGATTGATTTTGAGTGGCACGAGAGCGTCAAACCACTGCTGCCAGAGCTGCAACAACAAGCTCAAAGTGTGATAGATTCTCACGCTGACATTATTAGTGAATTTTCTGATACCAGCGAACAGCGTCGCTACTGGAAAGTTGAGGGCTTTGCGCAAGTTCCGTGTGGCGGTACCCATTTAAAGAACACGTCGGAAGTTGGGCGTATTCAACTAAAACGAAAGAACATCGGCAAAGGCAAAGAGCGGATCGAAATCAGCCTAGAAGAAGAGTGATGCTCAGCTCAACAACAGAGTCGGCTGTTGCATCATGGGAGTAGGCTTCGCTGTTTCGCTCACACTTCTTCTCATCCGCTCGTCATCATCTTCCATCCTCTCTTACTGTTTAAGTAAAGGTTATTAATAAACAAGGAGAGAACTTTGAAACCGATTCAAACTGCAGTGATTGCACTTTCATTGGTGTTTAGCTTTGCATGGGCAGACACCCATTTGCCAGATTCAGTGGAGGCCGACGTAGTCCTCAAGACGACAACCAGCTGGGATGGCACTACCTTGCCTGAATACCCCAAAGGCCAACCTGAAGTCACTATTGTGAAAATTACCGTCCCGAAGGGCGTGCAGCTTCCAATGCACCAACATCCTGTCATTAATGCGGGCATAGTGCTGAAAGGGGAAATCACAGTCACGAAAAAGGATGAAGAGAAGATCGTACTGAAAGCCGGAGACGCAATTGCAGAAGTCGTCGACCAATGGCACTTTGGTGCAAATACGGGTGATGAGCCGGTAGAGATTTTGGTGTTTTACGCTGGTGTGAAAGATAAGCCGATAACGGTGAAATGAAGAATATAGAACCAAAAAGCCCGAGCACAAACTCGGGCTTTTTGTTTTTCGCTTTGTAGAGTGTTACAACTCACAAGGTTTTGCGTGATTGATGCTGCGTTTTTGTTTAAAGGACATCACCAGTTGTGGAACCAGCGACATCAGGATCATGCCTAGCATCAGGCTGTATTGAAGGGGAGTGAAGCTTTCGCCCATCAAGACTAAGCCAGAAACAATGCCAGCGACTGGGTTTGCGATACCACCGAAGGTAAAGTCCACCACCGACATGCGTTGCAATAGCCACACGTACATGCTGTAACCAAGCGCAGTGTTGAGTACGATAACCCACAATAAACCACCGACGTTTCCTAATGATGTGTTTTGTAGGGCGCTCACATACGGCTCTGGATCAAAGCTTGCGAAGATGGCTGCGGCGATAGAAAGAATGATACCGCCTAAGATGAGCTGCCATGTTAGCACCGTCCACCAGTGCATTCTTGCTCCAAGAGACTTAGTAACGCTACTGCCAATAACGATACACATAATTGCCGAGAGCATTGCAATTAAGCCAATGGGGTTAAGTGTGATCGAGCTAGGATCAAACAGGAACCATGCTAGTGCAATCAGCGCTGCGCCGCTTATCCCTTGAATCAAACTTGGTTGTCGTTTGTATACAACCCAGCCAAATAGCATCGCAAACACAGGGACAGAAATCATACCCACGCCAGAAATGGCAGAAGGCAAGGTCAACGCCATAACAAAGATGAGTCCGAAGAAGAGGGCGATATTGATTGTGCCTAGTACCAGTAAGATCTTCCAATCTTGTTTCTTTGGTAGTGATGGTTTGATAGCAAGCAACAAAAGTCCAGCCGGCAAAGCTCGCAGTGCGCCAAGCAACACTGGCGGCCAGTCTGGCAGAGTAAATTGTGTTACGGCGTAAGTGGTGCCCCAAAAGAACGCCGGAATCATCGCGAGTAAAATGTTCACATTAAATATCTTTACGTTGAGATAATTTATTGTAACGATACGTTTGAAATGACTTTTTGTAAAGTATCTTTATGTTAAGATTAATTTGTAAGTCAGAATGTCTTTGGAGATGAAAGGGTAATGGACGCAATTGACAGAGTGGTAAGCCAATGGGCTAAGGAAAAGCCGGAGCTCGACACTGAACCGATGGCGATCATGGGGCGCTTGATGAGAATCGCAAAGCACATGGAAAACCACGTCGCCGAACTGCACAAACGTTACGATCTCAAAATGGGCGAGTTTGATGTTTTAGCAACGCTGCGACGCAGTGGTCAGCCATATCGTTTAACGCCATCAGAGCTGATTTCATCCATGATGCTGACATCCGGTGCCATGACAAATAGGCTTGATAAGCTAGAGAAGAAAGGTCTAATCGCGCGTGAGCACAGTAAAGAAGATCGCCGTAGCGTCACTGTTGAACTCACAGCAAAAGGTTTCGAGCTCATTGACTCGCTGATAGAGCAGCACCTTCAAGCGCAACATGAGTTGATGGGGTCTTTGAGCGGTGCAGAAAAAGGGCAGGTTAATCAGGCGTTAAAACTTCTATTACCGCAGTATGAGTAAGCTGACGTTCGGAAAATTTAGCCCCTGAGGAGGGGCTAAATAGTATTGATGCAACAAGTAACTAAAGTCTTGAACAGCAGAACTATTTAACCTTAACTGCATCTGCCATCATTTTGTCTGTCGCATTTTCTAGAAGTACAACATTCAAGTTCTCAATATCTTGTCCATTCTTGGCCTCGATTGCCCACATTCCGCCTGTTGCAGGGTCAACAATCAACCAGCCGATCAGGCCACCCAAAAGAATATTGCCACCAATGTACCAACCACTTGCTGAAGAAGTTAATGGGATTATTTGGTTCTCGTAGCCAGCAGAAGAAACCTCAAGGTTGTAATTCGCTCCGTCGAAGAAACCATCAGAGCGTTCTAGATTGTAGAAAAGAGAGCCTTTTGACTGTGCAATGATGGAGCCGTTTGAGGAGAGCAGTTTGATGTCAGCTGACGAAGGAGTCGCTTTAACTGTCATGTTTTGAGTTGTACCGTTGATGATAGAACCACAGCCTGTTAACAACAAAGCGCTTAAGGTAGCGCTCAATAACATTTTGTTTTTGTTCAAAATATAACCTTGATCTAGTGGCGTGAAAATTGAGTGCAGATTCTAGACCAATGGATTGGTAATTTCTAATATGTTTTATATATATAAAATTAAATTATAAATACTTCGCGCCTATATTGGGAAAAGTGAGATTTGTCTCATTTGAAATCTATAGGAAACCATGGTGTTATTTCGTTGAGAAATTATATTGGATTGTCGAGTCTTTATAAGCGATTGTTTATCCCAAAATATTGCATTTTGAAATCAGAAACATAGTTTGTGCTTGGTCACAGATACTTTGTTTATTATCAATATCTTCAGGCAAAAACTCGCACCTTTAACTCGCACCGACTATATAAATGTTATAGCGATGTTAAAGGTGAAGTTATGCGTGCACTTTCTGAATGGTTAGAAGCCTACGGTGAAAGCCATCAAAACCCAATCAACCAAAAGATTCACAAGGTGGCGGTACCCGGCATCTTTTTATCCGTGGTTGGCTTGATTTGGTCCATTCCGCAGATTCCTTTATTTGGGTTCAATCTCAACTGGGTATGGGTTGTTGCGCTACCCGCGTGGATCTTTTACTACCGCCTTTCTCTAAGCGTATTTATTATGATGATTGGCTACACCGTTGCGTGTATCGGCCTGATCTGGTCGATGGACATACTCGGTTGGCCAGTCTTACAGATTTCGATGCTACTTTTTGGTGTGCTTTGGATTTTCCAGTTTATCGGGCACAAAATCGAAGGGAAGAAACCATCGTTTTTTGAAGACGTTCAGTTTTTACTGATTGGTCCTATTTGGGTGTTTCGTAAGCATTAATGAGATGAGCAAGAAGTTATGGGAATAAGGAGTTGCTAGACTTTAGGTAGTTCCCATTTTTATCGAGATCTATTATGCCTACCGCTCTGTTTGTTTTAGTTTTTGTTAGCGTCATTCCTTATGTACTTGCAGGTCTTGGTGGATATGCCAAGGTTCAGCAACTCGGTCATCTTGATAATCATCATCCACGCTTGCAGGAGAGGAAACTTAGTGGGCGTGCGGCGAGAATTATTGCTGCTCAATCCAATGCTTGGGAAGCGCTGGCTTTCTACACAGCTACAATTTTAACGGTGAGCTTGAGTGGCGTTCCTTGGTCTGACTTATCTATGCCAGCCATCATATTTGCTATAACGCGAATGGCGCATCCGGTTATGTACATCGCAGATATCGCTATTGGCCGAACCCTTGTCGTTATTGTGGGCGTGACAAGCTGTATTTATATGCTTTCTCTTGCGTTTTGATTTTAACGACGCGTTTGCACAAAGTTATCTTGTGCAGCATTTCGAATTACTAACCTATGTTACCATCTCGCTGGTTTTAGAAGTCCTTTAACGTTGCAAAGAACAACAAAAAGTCGAAGCGAACAGTTGTAGTGAGGTAGTCGCGTGAGTGCACAAGATCATTTTCTGGGGCAGTTTGAAGTTGAATTGAAATACAGAGTGAAAGACAAGCGAGCGTTTTTAACCGCGCTGAGCAGCCTACAGCACGAGGTGATGTTCGAAGATAACCAAGAATCAGATTGGTTTTACGATACCCCCGAGCGCAAACTAACCAACGAAAACAAAGCTTGGTGATTCGTGAAATTGAACCGTCTGGGATTAAGCTTTGGATTGTGAAAGGACCGGAAGAAGATCGTTGCGAAGCGACAGACATCACCAAGTCCCACGCAGCCAAAAGCATGTTGGAGAACATGGGGTATGAGGTGATTCTTCATACTAAGAAGGTTCGCAGCATCTACTTTGTCGGTGAATTCCATATCACGCTTGATCACCTTGAAGGTATTGGTTATTTCGCAGAATTCGCGATCATGACTGATGATGAAAGCGCACTAGGGCGTTACAAGCTAAAACTAGAGGCTCTAGCAGGCATGTTTGGTTTGGATGAGTCCAACCGAGAACTGCGCTCTTACAAACAAATATGGACCGCTCAGTAAAATCCCCGTCATTTCTTATTGGTCTAATAAGCAACTCCCTCCAATCGCACTATGATTAAAGTAGTGCGAGCTTGCCGTCTCGCATTAACATTCCATTTCGAAAATGATGGTGACAATGTCACTTAAGCGGAGGGGGAAATGTACAACCGCGAGCACAAATACGTGTATTGGCGAGAAGAGCGCAAGAAAGGCAAATGGAACTACATTATGAAGTCTTTCTTGATGATTTGCTGTGCGTTGTTGGTTGGCAAGGTAATCGGTTTATTTGTTTTTGGTGAACTGCATTCATTGAAAGACATTACGGAGCAGTTTCCCGCCGATATTTTTATCATGATGCTGGTGGGGTTTCCTGTCAGTGTTATTGGTTGGTATCACGAAGAATCGAAGTTTTTTCGAGCATTAAAGCGTCGAGATAAGAAATTTAAAGCGCGTCTGGAGGCTCGTAAAAAAAGAAATAAGCCTACTTAGAACAAATGCCGCAAGATTCGAAATTTGCGGCATTTTTGATTTCTGTTCAAATTTCAACTTTGGGCACGATACCTTCACCTTCGCCCATTTTTCTTCGCTAATAATTGCTTACTTTCTTTTTAGGGCGACAGGTGAATTTCATGACTTTTGGCAAGCCATTGTTACCGCTACTTTGCTAAATTCCAACCAAGAACATCCCCTAAACAGGAATAAAAATGGATAAGAAAACCATGCTGCACTGCCAAAAAGTGTACTTCTGCAATGATGAAGGGCTGGCGGCAATGCAAATCGAATGTCTTGAAACTTTATACGATTACAATCACACCCGTCCTTCAGAGTCAGAAAAGCGGGGCGAGATACTCGGGCGTCTTCTCGCGTCTGTAGGTGAGAATTGCTACATCGAACCGCCTTTAAGGGCGAACTGGGGATGCCACACGTACCTCGGTGATAATGTTTACGCAAACTTCAATCTCACTTTGGTTGACGATACTTACATCTACATTGGGAATAGCGTAATGATTGGACCGAATGTGACTATAGCGACGGCAGGGCACCCAATCGATCCTGATTTGAGACGAGATGTCGCTCAGTTCAACATACCAGTTCGAATCGGAGATAACGTGTGGATTGGCGCAAACTCGGTGGTATTACCGGGTGTGACGATTGGAGAAAATTCAGTGATTGGCGCTGGCAGCATAGTAACCAAGGACATTCCTGCCAACGTTGTTGCGGTTGGTAATCCGTGTCGTGTGCTGAGAGAGGTCGGACAACACGACAAAGAGTACTATTTTAAAGACCGTAAGCTTGAACAAAATATGTTCAATGGTTAGTCTGAACCTTCTACCCGAATAGGAAAGTAAAATGATCATCCGCGCAACCAACCTCTGGTGGCTCCTCCTTCCAATGCCAAGCAGTCGGTAGGTTGAGTTGTGCCTGGCTGCGAGTAGATGCAGCCAGAGTCGTATTCTATCTCGTAGCCTTGTTTGAAAGTCATCAATCATCAAGGAGACAAAATGAATACGGCATCCGATTCCAACGACCAATCAGAAAGCCAGACCAAAAAGAAGCCAGTGAGTGCAGTGACAATAGGTGTCATGCTTGCACTTGCTGGAACACTGCTGTTTTCGATTAAACCTGTCTTTGTCAAACTCGCTTACCAGTATGGTGGTGATGCGGTCAGTATCATGACGCTACGAGCGATGAGTTCATTACCAGTTTACCTTGGCATTTTGTTTTGGACGTTGCGTAACTCTGAATATCGCGGGAAAGTGAGAAAGCATGGACTTAAAGCGGCGTCCATTGGTGTGTTGGGCTATTACTTAGCTAGCTATTTAGACATTACGGCACTTAACTATATTTCCGCTCAATTGGAGCGCTTGCTGCTTTTCCTATTTCCAACGTTTGTTGTGTTGATCATGTGGTTTAAAGAGGGGCAATCACCCAAGCGTTCAGTATTATTTGCCGTTTTGGTTGGGTATCTTGGGGTTGGTCTCATTGTGGCGCACGATCTTTCTCACTATGGAGAGAAGATTTGGCTCGGTGGTGGATTAGCGATTGCGTCGGCATTTGTATTTGCCGTGTATTTGGTCATGAGTAAAGCCAGTATCGCAAAACTCGGAAGTAAGCTGTTCACCAGTATTGGAATGGGGAGTGCTGGGATTGCAATTCATATTCATCTGTCTTTTAGCTCGCTACAGTTAAATACTATGAGTGAAGAACTCATCACCATTGGGATATTGCTTGGCATCTTCTGCACGGTTATTCCCTCGTATTTGATAGCAGCCGCAATGGCGCGGCTCGACCCTGCACACCTGAGTTTGGTGAGCAATATTGGTCCTGCGATGACGGCGTTGTGCGCCATTTTTATATTGAATGAATCATTTACTTGGTTTCATGCCTTGGGGATGATGCTGACCGTTGTTTCGGTTGTGATGATCAACCGGTTTAAGTCATGAGTACCCTATTACAGAAGATGAAGAACGGAGACGGTGATAGAGGGGAGGCAGGTCGATAAGCATTGACCTGCCAAAGGCTTAGAACACAAAGTTAGCCATAATTGTGTACATATCTGCGCTGTCATCTGAAGGGGGAGAAACAAATGCACCTGAGGCGTCTCGATAAGCTTTAAAGTGTTGCCATTCCGCATTGAGTGACACGTTATAGTGCAGATCGTACCTCACACCCAATAGATAGCTATCGCCCACTTTATGTTCATGGTCATCAAACTGTTGGCCATAAATAGCATACGGTGTGAACTTGTTTAAGTTATAGCTGCCTTGTGCATACCATGCAGATGCAATGTCGTTGGTTTGACCTTCCAAAGTTAAAGTCAGGGCATCAAACTCATATTCTGCGCCCAGCGAGATAAGCTGAATATCTTGGCCTTTTGCTTTGATGGTTTGATCTGGAATGGGAACAACACCAACACCAGGAATAGTGGTAGTGAGGTTGCGCAGTTTCGTTTCTTGGTCGTAATTCGAATCTAAATAGGTCAAGTTCCAACGATAATAATCACCACTCAAGATGAAGTTCACGCCATACATATCGTTAGTTTTAAACGTCAGCTCGGTATTGGCGTTAAAGTCGACGGTACTTTCATCATGAAAACCAATGAAAGGTGTCGTGGTTAACGTCATGCTGTCGTTGATGTCATAGTTCCATAGAAATGAAACCCCATTGAACGCGGTAATTCCCAGAATACTGTCATAGACTTCGTTTGGTGGCCTTGCTGGCGTAAAGGCGTGCCCGACATAGTAATACTCGGAGGCGAGGAATACAGGCATTCGTAGGCGACCAGCGCGAAACTCAATACTGCCATAGCTGTAGGCAAGGTAGGCCCATTCTAGCTGAGGATCGCTCCAGTGGTCCTGTGGTCTTTTGACCATTTGAGCAGAAGCTTTAAAAGCGTCGTAATAGAAGTCGAGTTGAACACCAAAGGTGGTATCACAGTCGTAGCAGTTTTCATCGTTGATGAATCGATTAACGAGCACTGGTGTTTCGTTGTCAGTTGTTGCCCATGAGGTAGAGCCAAAGCCGCTCAACGATAAATTATCGGTGATCTCTATTGCCGCTAAGCTCGGTAAGGCCACACTGCTAAGCGCTGTTGCTATCACTGATGCGATGAGTGTTTTCTTCATATTATTTCTCCGAGCTTACTACGTAGAGGATCTGTGCATTTGACGGAAGGCTACTCACCGGTGCATAGCCAATGCGATTTGGCTTTTCTTTCATCCATGTCAAAAGGGCATCCATATCGGAATTGTCGATAACTTTGGGCGGGCGCGCTTTCCCCGAGAATGACAAACTTGCCCAATGCGCATTCATTTGCGCGACATTTTTGTTGAGGAGGTATCGGTAGAACTCAGAGCGTTCCGATGAGGTATCAGGCCAATCAGAAAGCTCAATTCGTTTACCCTGCAGTCGTTTGGTTTTCCCTCGATAGAGCTTTCGTGCTTTGGTGATGTTGAGTTCATCAAAATCTGAATCGAGAGAAAAAATAGCATAGCTATCTGCTGCCAAGGCTTTACTATCGAAGGAGAGCAGCAATGCAAAAGCAATCATTGCGGTAGAGACAACGCTCAGCACCTTGTTTTTTAAGAAATGGGTATCCATGACCATTACCTTGCTCTTTAAATCACACTTTCAATTTGATGGAGAAGTTTTTCTTTTCTCACTGGTTTTGGTACATAGGCATCCATGCCAGAGTCATAACAGCGCTGAATATCGTCGTCTACAACACTTGCTGTGAGCGCGATGATAGGGGTCTTAGGCAGACCAGAAACTTTTTCGTATGCACGAATCTCTTTAGTTGCTTCAAAGCCATCCATCACCGGCATCATGCAATCCATTAAGATGATGTCGAAGCTATTATCTTGTTGGAACATGTCCAAGGCGATCTGACCATTTTCAGCGATTTCAAATTGATATCCTGCCTTACTTAGAAGTAGAGAGGCGACTTTTTGGTTGACCGTATTGTCTTCAACCAAAAGAATACGCTCAGATCGGCTGGGTAATGGCGTTGTCATCGGTTCTTCCGGCCTTTCTTTTGGTTGAGTGTTGATTCGGCTGCGTATAGTTGAAGATACCGCGGGAGTTATTGCTACGTTCGATTTGCTCGCCTCAACGGCTTTTGACAATTTATCTTTTAATACCGCTGCTTTGAATGGTTTAGGCACGTAGTCATCCATACCGACATCGAAACATTTCTGTATGTCGTCATCCACTACGCTTGCTGTTAAGGCAATGATTGGGATTCGATAGTTTCTATTGATCTCTTTTTCCAATTGGCGAATTCTTGTTGTTGCTTCAAACCCATCCATCACGGGCATCATGCAATCCATCAGAATCAATGCGTATTGATTTTTAGCGAACATCTCGACCGCTTCTTGGCCATTGGCCGCTAAGTCAAATTCATAGCCAGCCTTTGTCACATGTAACCCTGCGATTTTTTGGTTTACCGTGTTGTCATCGACCACCAAGATTTTATTGTTCGCATTAGATGTTTCGCTTGCAGCTGCCTCTAGAGCGGTTTGACTGAATCTTGCCTGACAGCTTTCAATCGCCTTGACTAGGCGTTGACCCAGAAGTGGCTGAGTAATAATCGCACTGACATTTTCACCAAAGTCAAACTGGTCGCTATGAAGGTGTCTAACGAGACAAATATGCACATTTTGAGCTGCTAATCGTTGGAATGTCGCTTCGTTTTTCATCGCTGAATTTGGTCGTGTCTCGTTGTAAATCACGATGACGGGCTCCTTATTGCTAATCCAAGCAGGAAGGGCGTCTAAGTGTGTTATCGATTGATGAACCGTAATCTGGTAGAAGCTCAGTTCATCGCGCAGTATCCGTTCCATGTCTGCATCTTCACAAACTACCCAAATTTGGCTGTCGCTGGCAGCATGCTTGGGATCAAAGCCCAAATGAACGATTGCAGGGGATATTTGGAAGAAAAATCGACTGCCGTGTCCTTTTTCAGATTCTAGTTGGATCTTGCCTCCCATTAACTCGACGAGCTGTGTACTTATTGCTAAGCCAAGACCAGTACCACCAAACTGGCGGGTTGTAGAGTTATCTTCTTGCGCGAATGGTTCGAAGATGTTCTTTTGTTGTTGCTCGTCGATCCCAATACCTGAATCCTGAACAGAAAACTCCATGACAGCGTTGGCGCCTGAGACTCCGTATGTGGTAACAGAGAGATGCACGCTCCCTTTTTCGGTGAACTTCACCGCATTAGACATAAAGTTCATGATAACTTGGCGTAGACGGTGATCATCAATCATCAACCGATAAGGGGTATTACGGCTAATGCTCACTTTAAGGTCGATGCCTTTTTCTTTTGCTTTCGGCGAGACAATAGATGCGATGTCGTAAATGGATTCGCGCACGCATGTGGAATGAGGGCTGATAAGTAGCATGCCAGATTCAATCTTGGAAAAGTCCAAAATGTCATTAATCAAGCTCAGTAGTAGCTGTGATGACGTCTCAATGGTGTCGACGTAGTCTTTTTGTGTAGCGGTAAGAGAGGTATCGGACAGCACTTCTGAAATACCGATAACACCATTCAACGGGGTACGTATTTCATGTGACATATTGGCAAGGAAACTGCTTTTTGCTTTACTGGCTTTAATCGCATCATCTTTTGCTTGTTCCGCGTCTTCCTTAGCTTGGGTGAGTTTGACCTTGGCTTGCTCGCGTTCGTAACTCAACCGCTCAACTTCTTGCGCAAATTTACTTAACTCATCTTTGCCTTTGATTAACTCTCTTAGTGGAGATTCTTCGCTGTAGCTATCACGACGGAGAAATTCGAGAACCAATTGAAGGTTGTTGGTTACTTTACGTACGAGGCGTAGCGCTAAGCTAATCACCGCGATGGTAATGAAAGACATAACGGCAATGAACATCAAACGCTGCTGATTGGCTATGGTGATCGCTTGACCAACATCCGTTTTGAGTTGATTGGATATGTCGTTATCGACGTTTTTGAGCAAGGCTAAGCGTCCATTTAGGGCGGTTAATCCTGCTGCAACTTCAGCTTCTGGCAGGGTGCTGAGCGCTTCTTCGTTGAACAGAAAGCTTCTGAACTCTTGGCTAAGGACGAACACTTCATTGGTGAATGTGTCGATTAACAGTTCAACTTGTTGTTGGTTGGCGTTGAGAGTGACGAAGCGTTCAAGGAACAATTGTTGGTTTTTGACCAGAGACTCAATCTCGCTGCTGATGTCGGCATCATAAAATTGGTTGTGCTCAACGGAGTAAATCAGATATTGGCTCAGGCGGTTCTCTTCTTTAGACCAAAACATCAACCACTCGATTTGTATTAGCGCAGAGAGGTGCGCTTGGATTTCGTGGGTGGCGTTATTAAACGGCACTTTTTCTAATGCGAGTAGGATCTGCTTATAGGTGTCTGCTCGCCATTCTGCAATGTCTAGACGCTCATTCATGTCTGTTGTGGTCGTCAGAGATAAGCTCGCTTCTTCTAAGCTGGAAAGCAGATCGGTCATTTCTAAACCTTTGTCTGCAAAGATGCGCCTTGCTTCGTTGTTAAGTGATTGGGTGATGGATTTGATCGCTAATTCCCTGTCTGAAACGTCACCGTTGTTTGGCAAGTTATACAGAAAAGAAACGTTATCCATATAGTCAGAAAATAACTGAGCCTTCTCTAGATCTTGCGCTTGTGTAGAGAGTCGATGAACTTGTTGTCCCGCGAGAAAGAGGAGCAGGACAATGGGTAAAACAACTAAGCTAAATAACTTGTGCTTAACAGATAGGTTATTCCATGAAAGCGATCTGACCACAGTACACACCCATATCCAATTGGTTGATATAAAAGTGTAGGCTAACTATCTCAATTGTTAGAAATGGGGTAGAAAAATTCATACTTGTACTGCGTGGAAACTGTGACTCCTACGACAAAAGTTAGATGATTTAAGGATATATGTTTTCTAATCTATCAGTATAAGTCAGTCTTTATGCATAATTACGGTTTATTTAACATGATGATATTTATAAACAAATGCCTTTTGTTGAGTAAGTAAAATATTTTGTCGAATAAGGCCTGAAAATGGCTGTTTAGATACCAAGGCATGGGTATAATTGCCGGATTTTCTTGTGATTGAGACTATGTGCAGAACGTACTTGAAATTTTTGTGATTTGAACTTCATAAGGTCACAAGCTCAGGGCGGGGAAATCATTATTATGCAAACGAAAAATTTTGTACGGCTATTAATAACAATAACTAAATCATGAACGTATCCAGAAGTCTTCAATCGGTCACACTGCGGTATACAGTCCCGATATTCCTCATTGCATTATTCACTAACTTTACTTACTGGGCGTATCAGCAAGTCGGTGAAGCTCAAAACCTTTCCAAATATCACGTCAAATCGGCAGAAATTAATCTCGGTACGATCATTGGTGGCTACCGTGATTTATTGCGAGCAATGAGTACCGACCAACATTTCACTGAACCCGATATCTCCTTACATGAGCGTGCACAGAGAGCAATGCCTTATAAACAAGCGTTTGACCTTGCGGGCATTGGTTTCAGTGATGGTGTAGGAAACATGGTGAGTACTCATAATGACAAAGTCCACTCTATTGCTCACCGAAAGTACTTCCATCAGGTTATTCGCACCAAAAAAACAGTCATGACCAATGTCCTCACCGATGTGTCTAACGGGCAAACGGTGTATGTATTGTGTCGCCCAATGTTTGATGAGGGGGGCGATTTACAAGGCACGATATCTGCGTCCATTCATTTCTCTGAGATTCAAAAAGCACTGGATACAGAGGGAGAGAGTGACATTTACAGCGTGCTATTAGATGAAGATCTTAACATCATTAGCCACTCTCGAGACGAGCATTACATTGGTGTCAACTTGTTCAACTACGGTTATGAAAAACTGTTTGACCGTGAAGAGAATTTAAAAGCACTAACGGGCTCCGAGAGAGGTGGCTTCTTTACTTACAGTTATCCTCTGGATTTATCATACGTTGAATTTAGTAGGGTAGAAGGTACGCCTTGGATTTTGCTTTCCAAAGCGAAATTTAGCGCGTTACTTGGCGAAGGCACATTGATGTTTGGTGCAAACGTGTTGTTGATTATCGCTATCTACATCGTGATCGCACGTTTAATGGGTAAGCAAGTGGTGGGTCTAACGCAGCCGCTTGACCGATTCTTGGAAGAGAGTAAGGTCGTGTTTAATGACGCTTCTATGGAATTAAAAGAGCATTTCGAGCAAGTTATTCAAGCCAGTCGCAATGGCGTCTTTTGTTCACGTAGTGGATTGCTAACACGCGAATACTTCTTGCGAGGTGCAGAGAAATCACTAGCCCTTGGCAATACGCCTAGAGCCTGTATTTTCTTTGATATGGATAACCTCAAATATATCAACGATACCTACGGTCACCTCGCGGGTGATAAAGTCCTCGCATTATTTGTGGCGGTATTGAGAGAGAGCTTTGGCCATAAACGTGACATTGTAGGTCGATTTGGCGGCGACGAATTTGTGGTATTGACGAAAGAGTTTAGAAACAAGCGGGATCTGGAACTCAAGCTAGATAGATTTCTTGAAAAGCTACAGAGCACCGCCGACCGTCTCGGTCTCGATATCAACTTAACCGCATCCATTGGTGTTGTCATGACAGATAATGCAGGAAGAGACATCGAGACCTTATTGCACTGTTCTGATATGGCAGTGTATCGAGCCAAGCAATTAGGCAAAGGGCGATATGCGTTTTATCACGCTTCGATGATAGAAGTACCGATATTCAATGAGTGAAGAGGGAGGCGATAAGCCTCCCTTTTTAATGCGCTTTGCTCTTGGAGGTGAGTTAAATAGAAACCGCTTGAGGCTGTTTTCTCAGTACATAAATGTCATGCTCACGCAACAGGTAGAGAGCGAAACATGCCGCAAGCATTGGCCATGCCGCGAAGAATAGTAGGTTGTTGAATGGATCTAGGTATTTCGCGAACGAAGAGAAAGTCGAGCCTGAGTGCAATACCAGAATTGCAAGATAAGTCAGATTCTTCCAAAGTCCAGCCACAAAAATCCCGATGAACACCAACTGGGCAATACCTAACGCGACAGAAAATCCACTCGAAATATCTAAGCCATAGAAGCCAGAAAATACTTTCATAGCATGTTTGGGCACTAGCACTTTATCCAGCGCCCACATGATAAACACCAGAGCGATACTGAGTCGTAATGCCAGTAAAGCTATTCCTAACTGCTGTTGAACTTTCGGGTGAAGCGTTTGTTTCATTTTCATTCCTTCTATAAATAGTGTGAGACCCTAATTGCAGACCGCCTTAGCGAAGCTCTGATTACAATGCGATCGGTAAATATTTGAGTCTCGTCCCCATTTTGTTTTCCCCGTGCAACCCATAAATGGTTGGAATATGAGCCTATCGGCAAAAATGAAGTATTCAGTAGCACCAAGTAGATGTGGGTAATAAAAGATGTCACTCTCTCTTTTGAGCAAGGCGTTGCGTATTAAGGTCAGGCAAGGAACGAGAGAAGAGTAACGTGGATTAGCATAAAGAACATATAGAAGACAACACGTTAGTGACTTCCTCATATAAGAGCACTCAGAATGTACGTCGTTTCTTCAAATCTAAGTGAGGAAATAATTCGCGTTTGATCGCGGCTTCATGCAATGGATGAACCAAGCAGAGGGCATAACCATGGGGGAAGCCGCACAAGAATGGTTACGCAGACAGGAAGCAAAGTAATTTATGGATAGCTATCAATACCGTTTAAACAACGATTTCTTTAATTCATTATGGACAAAAGCGGCAGGTGAGATCTACCCCTCGAACTTGCAGCCTTACAGCAGTTGTACTGTCGAGTTACTCGAGCAAATTCAAGGTAAACTCATTAACAAAAAACCTAAGGCTGTATTGGATTTAGGTTGTGGAGCTGGTGGCTTTAGTCGCTGGCTTAACCAAGCGTTAGATTGCGACGTGTTAGGCGTAGATCGTTCTGAATTCGCAATTGAGTACGCTAAGCACCATACACAAGAGGGCTCAAGCGTCGAGTTTTCTGTGGTGGAATTTGAAAATTTATCCCGTCTTTACAATAGGTTTGACTGTGTTGTCAGCATCGACGCTTTACCATTTGCAAAAGACGAAGACCAATTGCTGTCAGATGTTCATCGCTTACTAAATAAGGATGGCCAACTGATTTTCACAACACGGGAGCTACTAGAGGGCTCGCCTAAATCGAAAAAGCTGGGCTTTGCATGGCGTTCGGCTCTAGAAAGAAACGGATTTGAATTAGTTGAAGCGATTGAGAGAAAGGGTGTTTCTGAATTTTGGCATACCATTTATCAAGAATGGGTGAGTAATGAAGTTCAATTAAGGGAAGTATTGCCTAGCGAAGTTGTCGACGGCTTGATGTTGGAAGTTGAACAAGTTGGCTCTCGTTTGTTTGACGGGCGACCTTGGTGGTTGATTCACGCCAAACGTATCACCAACGAAGTGTAGAAAGAAGAAAAATGAATATTGTAGAAACGTTATCTGAACAGTTGAGTGAGATTGGATACCCCAACGAGCGAGTTCGGACAGGTTTGGTTAGAAGCTTGTCCTCCAAGAGCTTTCGTCAATTGGATAGCAAACAGCCAGACTTAGTTTTCGAACAATGTGAGAGATTATTAGCTGAGCGCGATTGGGCTTTGAGTGTGATTGCGTTTGATTGGGCCTACAGAATGAGAAAGCATTATGATGAGGTGACGTATGCTCGGTTTGAGTCTTGGCTTTATCAGTACATTACCGACTGGAATGATTGTGATGATTTCTGCACCCACGCTTTTGGTGCTCTCATTGCTCAAGATAACCCGTTGTTGCAGCGAACACTCAGTTGGTGTAAGAGTGACAACTTTGCCGTCAGGCGTGCCGCAGCAGTTGTACTTATTTATCCGATAAATAAAGGTCTGTATGGAGGCACTGAGCCTTTTCAAATAGTGGACTTATTGTTAGAAGATGACCATTACTTAGTGCAAAAGGGCTATGGCTGGATGCTCAAAGTATTGGCACAAAAAGAACCGGAACGTGTGATAGATTATTTGAAATGCAGCCACAGCAGAATGCCGAGAACGGCGTTTCGATATGCGATAGAAAAACTGGATAAGCAAACTCAGCGAGAGTTGATGGCCTTGTAGTTTGCCTCTTCGGCATTTCGCCAAAGCAAACAGAGTGACACAAAAAAGCCGACAGAATCGAATTCTGTCGGCTTTTATCGTCTTACGGGTTACTTAACAGACAAATACTCAAATGGAGATTTCTCTGGCTTAGGTAAGCCCATTGCTGCAACCGCGTTGAAACCGGCAGGCGTTAAACCACCGGAGTAATCAACAGTGCCATTTGGCAGGTTGGCTTTGGTTTCTGATGGGTTCCACATACGGAAGTAATCTGTTAGATCGTATCCGGTCAGATATGAGGTACATGCCATCATGAGATCCCCTTGGCTTAACTGGCTGCTTTGCGTTGAACAGTAGTTAATGCCTTGGTCGCCAATGCTGTCACCTCGCGCTTTACGGTGTGCGAGTTTGAAGAAGTTCCAGCCCTGATCTTTGCCAAAGATGCTTGGTTTCTCTGCTTGGTTCGAATACCAGTCATCAATGTTGAAATGATCTTCTGCCCACAGTTTTAACTGACCGAACATGGCTAAACGCATGCCAACATCCGCTTCACTCCAAGCATGACCTTCAAAACGATCAAGCCATAGCTGCGATTTAGATAGGTCGCTTGCGATGCGGTCCATATACGGTTTCTCTTCACGCTGCTCTTGCATGTAAAGGGCAAGAATGTTGTTAGTAACCTCAGTCGAACCTGCCATCATAAACGGCGCTGAAGCCAGGTTGTGGCCAACTTCATGCCATAACAACCAGTCATTGATTGGGTTCGTTGGTATCACTGTCCATGTTGGCCAGTAGCCGTTGCTTTGTACTGGGTAGCCTGAGTGCGCCGCACCAATCGAGATTTGCACGTCATTCACAAAGCGGTGACGGTTAGCGAGTAGGGCATCATAAGTAAATCGACGATGTTGACCTTGGTCAATAACCTGGTCACGTCCGTAAAAATCACTGGCATGATTCGCGAACGCATTCAGTTCATCGACAAACTTAGGCACGTCTGTATCCAGCAAGTTATTCGTTGGCGTGGTGTAGATGAAATGACCTGAGTCGATTTCTGCCAGTGGTACGTCTGTGTTGATTGGGTTTAGCCAAGATCCGTTTTTCCACCAAGATGCACGAAGCACGCCAGTGAAGTTAAACGTCACAACGTCACGAGAATCCACTTCTAACGGTTGAATGTAAATCAAACCACCGTAAGGTACTTTGAAGCTCAAAGAGGAACCGTCATATTGGAAGGTCTTTTGCACGCGTGGTGGGCGTTTCAAACTCAGCTCGTGGTTTGCACGGCCCGTTAGATCATCAACCAAAGCAACGTTGATAGATGCTTTCACGCCCCCTGAAATGGTGACTTCTTCAAGTTGTGGCGCCCACAAACCTGTCGACTGCAGGCTGCCTGCCGTACCTATCACGGTTTTGTTGTCAGTATGAATCGCAACACTCGCTGCACTGCCTGATTGGCTTGGTCGACCTGGGTAGCTCGTCGTGTCGACACTGATATCCAAATCCCAATAAGAGCGACCCAGCATCATGCGTGTCAGCGGTTTTTCCATCCAGTTCAGAGGGTAAGACGGATTCAGCTCCCCTGATTCGGTAATCATTGACCATTTAGCAAGCTGCTCTTGCGTCTCTTGAACACAAACATTGCCACCTTGGTGTGCATTGTCGGTGTAACAGTTCAGCATTTCGACGGCGCGTTCAAAACCAAGTTCATCTTGAACGTTTGGATTGAATTCGTACTGTTCATCATTCCACAGCCAAACCGATAGGTTATCGTAGGTTGATGTCAGCTCGGCTTGTGATAAGCGCTCTCCAATTTCCCCTTTGCTGCGGTAGTAAAGCTCGTGCGAAAGCAGGCGATCAATATTTGCACCTAAGTTCGCTGCTTTTACCATGCTATCGACGACTTCTGGGCTCATTTCGTAACGAGTAAAGTCTGGGCGATGGTGGTTACCGCGGCTTGGGATGCCATGACCTTCGCGCACTTCAATACAGTTTACTTCGTATTGGTAATCATCTTTACAAACCGGCACGCCAGGAAACTCGCGTTGAAGCTCTGCGACGGCTGCTTGCTTCTCTTGTTCCGACTTCACCATGTGGAAGGCATAACGTTGATGCTCTTGTCCATCAATTGAGACTTTGTACAACGGAATTTCTAGCGTTGGCATGTCGATATTGCCCGGCCATGTCACCGTACCGTTGTCGTTAATCTCAATCTTAGTCGTGTCTGCATATCGCTCATAAACCACGAGATCGTACTCTGCGACAGTATGCAGGTTAGGTACGTTCGGGCCAGATGTGCTGTGGCACCAATAGCTATCAGTACACAGAGATTGGAATGTCTTCGCAACGTTCGCACCACCAACAGAAACCCCAGCGGCATCAGCTAAACGAGCAATCGGTTCTGGGTTACTCTCTTCTAACGCGTCAAAGAAGATGATGTTGCCGCCGTTGTTTACGTATTCGATCAGAGCAGTAACGTCATCAGCATCTAGCTTAGGTTGGTTGATGTCAGAGACGACAGATTTCGTATCATAACCGTCGGTTTTGATTTCGTACGATTGAAGCAGGAGCAGTGGTGTAGAAGCCGCTTCTAATGAAGCAAACTGGCCGCTGCTTAATACGTCCATTTCACCCAATTTATAGCTTGGGTTAACAAAGAAATCGTAGATTTGACCTTCTTTACGATCCCAGCGGAATGCATGACCTTTATTGATGTTAGTCGCTATCGCGACAGAGGTTTGCGTCGCATTAGGAACTAACCAATCAATCAAGTTGCCGAGCATGACCTGCATGCTGCCGTTGTCAGTACGGGTATCCGCATCTTGGGCTTCTTGGTTGTGAGGCGTGCTGTAACGACATTGTTGTACTTCGCTATCGATACCTAAATCTGTACCTGCCCAGTAGTTTTCTGGACAAGAGAAGATCGAGGTGTACATTGCGTTGCCCAAGAAAACGACTTTACCCGAGCCAATCATACCTGCCGTCATGGTTGGTAGATTAAAGGTCGCGGTTTGTTTGGAAATCACTTCTGGGCGCTGCATTACGACCGTTGAGTTCTCATCAATGGTTTTAGCATCCACTATGTATGCTTTTTGATCTTTGCCGGATCCACGTGTCCACGCTGCTTCTTCACCAAATCCAAGCCAGTAACTGTTGTCGTTACGTGGCATAAGAACAGGGAAGGCTTCATTCGTCAGGTTGAAGTTACGCATCGCACGTGTGTAGCCAGAGCCGCCCCAACCATGGTTATCATGGAAGATGTGGACGCTATCCACGCCAGCATAAATCTGGTGCAGAGACTGTGTGACATAATTGCTACCAGAAGCACGAACTGTACGTAGCATCGGTGCAGCAAAGCCCGACCATTGAGGCGTTTGTTTTAGTTGCCCATCAATGATTTGTGTTAAACCTTGACTGAATTGTGCTTCGAACTCATTTGGTGTGGTGAAGTTCGTGCCTTCAATTTTTGCACCGTTTGGTAGGCTCAGGTTGATCAGTTCATTAATCACGTTCGGGTACTGTGCGAACACCTGTCGAACGTTGTCGCTGATTTCGATGTTATTGCCAGACGACACGCCATAGCGATGAACGAACGCATCAAGGTTCTGCTTCACCAATGGGTTGTCGCTTAAATCCGTAAGTTGGTAATTGACCTTATTGCCTTTCACTTGACCTAGAGTAAAGGTATCAATACCAAAGATCAGGTTTTCACCCCATAGGTATTCGAACTCACCGTTGGCATCCGTGATTCCACGTGCGGATTGGCTGAAGAACTCGACACCAGCAAGTGCGTTGCCTTGCGAGTCGGTTAATCGGCTCTTGGTAAGTGGTTTGTTGGCGGCACTTGGTTTGTATTCGTAGGCGGCTTCTGCATTGGCAGACACAAACGACCCTGTTAGGTTGTTGCTTGTACCTGGGGTGACTTCTGGTTGAAGTTCTGGATCTACGTGAGCGCTAGGTTGCTCGCCTTCATTCACTACGCTAGGGTTGAGAAACGCATCAATCGCAGCTTGATCGTCGCTTTCGTATAGGTCTTGGATGTCGTAACTGTTTATTTCATCCAAGCAAACTTGCGTGTCTTGCGAAGGACACGTATCGATTTTATGCAATAGCTTAGCGGCATTGTTGGCATGCGTACCGAGCACATCTTTAAGATCGTAGTTTTGAGTTAACTCAGCAGGCTGTGAGCCCGTGCGGGTTTGCACTGGGATCTGATAGCTGAATTCACCTAAAGAGACAGCGCCAAATTCACAACTGAAATTACCCTCTGAAGCCGCATAGGTAAAGTAGCCAGATTCACTGATGTTTTGTCCATCGCACTGAATATCGCCAGTCAGTTGTTTGCCATTGATGAACAACTTACCTTGATAGGTAGTTACGCCAATATCCGGCTGATCTGGCGGTAAATCAGGTTCTACCGTTGGTGGCGTAGTGCTTGTTGAGTGATTGTTTTCATCGCCACCGCAGCCAAAAAGCAGCGATGCGACAAGGATTGAAAGAAGAGTTCTTTTCAAGGACTAAACCCTTATAAAATGCCATCAGATTAAGAATGGCGAATTGGTTGAGAGTAACTTTATTTAAAAGCTCAGGCCTATTGAGTGTTGTATTGTAAATCATTCACTTTAAGTGATTTTTTGAGGCTCAATAAATGCGCGCGCATTCTAGTTTTAAATGCGGCAGGAGGGAACAAAAATTAACGCTGCGGGGTAATTATTTACGTAACTGAGAGCAAGATCGAGAGAGTAGATGAAGCTTCTGTTTGCTTTGGCTTTCTTTTCTATAAAAATCGCGTACAGTTTGCTGGTTTTCCACTAAAATCACACCATTATGCCCAACGCAAAACTTATCCTAATTCGTGGCTTACCGGGCTCTGGTAAGACGACGCTTGCCAAGAAGTTGTCCAAGCAGCTCATAGCAAAACATTTGGAAGCTGACATGTACTTTGAGAATGAAAGTGGTGAATACGTTTTTGATGGTACAAAGCTGACTGATGCCCATGAATGGTGTTTTCAACAAACGCGCAAGTGGTTAAGTAAGGGAAACACAGTGATTGTTAGTAACACGTTTGTACGTCACTGGGAGATGAAGCGTTATCTACAGTATTGCGAAAAAAAGGGCATTGAAGTGGAAATAAAGGTGTGTCGCGAAGAATATCAAAGTATTCATGATGTGCCACTGGCGACGATTGAAAACATGCGTCGGCAGTGGCAAGAGTAACGTTTCATCTATATTTTCCCTTTTGGCTTCCATTCTATCTCGCTAACCTTACTGACCTCGACCATCGATCATGACGACGAGCGTTTTGCTCATGATCGAAATATCCATCGAAATCCAAGAATTAAAAGAACTTAGACTCAATGCATAGCTGTGGTCGAAGCCCACTTTGCGGCGAACGTCCTCAATACAAGAGTCATAACCTTGGTTGACTTGCGCTAGGCCAGTGATACCTGGTAATACGCCGTAGGTACGTTCAACAAAATAAGGAATTTCATCTTCTAGTTTTTGATAGAAAGCAGGGCGCTCTGGACGAGGACCAATCAAAGACATTTCCCCTTTAAGAACATTGAACAGTTGCGGTAGTTCATCCAGACGCGTCTTGCGTAGGAATCGGCCAACGGGAGTTATTCGAGGGTCATTTTCGCTAGCCCACACCGCCCCTGAGCGCTGTTCTGCATCGATGTACATGGTGCGAAACTTCATAATTTCAAATAAGTCCATCTTCTCTGGTGTACAGCGACCAACACGAAGTTGACGATAAATGACTGGGCCTTTCGAATTGACCACAATGACTAGTGCGATCATCGGCATAATTGGCATCGTCGCCAGCAAGATGAGTAGCGAGATAACGACGTCGAAAGCGCGTTTTGCTAAATGAATATTTGAGTCGTAGCGTGAAATTTTCATTGTGTTTTCCTTATTGATTAACGCGCTTCCAGCGACCATTTTCCATACCAAGTAGGTAACGTAGTCCGCCTGCAAAGTTTGCTATGTGTCCAACCACCATGTAGTTGATCAACTTGAACGGCTTAAACAAATTGAATGCTGGTATTAAGTAAGTGATAAACGCCACTAAGTAGACGGCCAACTGTCCGGCCAATAGAAGTTGAAAAGCGGGATGCTCAATGAGCAAAATAGAACTCGTCAGGCACATGATCATTAAGTAGGGGGTCGCGAGGCGCAGAACCTTTCCTGACAAAAATGCAAATGCGGTGCCACGGTAACGAGGTAGCAGCAACCTTTTCAGCTTCAAGAACTGCTGCATATTGCCTGCGGAGATACGTAGGCGACGTTTGAAGTCAGAATCATCGGAGCTCTCCTCTAACTCAATCGCGAGCATCTTCGGTTCATAGACAGAGGCATAGCCTTGAAGCACGATACGCATTGGTAAGATAAAGTCATCGTTGATGATCTCTGGCTCTAAAGGTGTGAATAGGTTAGTTCTAAATGTGTAAAACGCGCCGTGAGAACCAATGGTCGAGCCGATTAATGACTCTTTGAATTTCACTTTGGATTGATAACGCCAGTAGGCCGCTTCACCTTGATTTTGGGTAGACATAATTTGGTAAGTGGCATTGACCACACCAACGTTCTCGTTTTGATAGTGCTGGCTGGCAAGCAAGAGCGAATCGCAAGACACAAGGGCAGATACATCACTTAGGGCAGTGATCTCAGAGGTAACATTTTCCATCTCTGTGTTGATCAAGCTTACTTTACCACGGTTATTTTTATGGTCGTGCACGATGAACAAGGTATCTGCGCAAATCGCTTCTTGGATGGTGCCTTGTGCGATCTCTGCGGTGTTATCGGTACAACCATCACAGGCGACGATGATGGTCAGCTTATCTCTGGGGTAGTCTAAGCTCGCGAGGTTACGAATCTTTTCTGCAATCCATTGTTCTTCATTGTACGCTGGGACGATCACCGTCATCGTTGGAAGCGTGCAATCGGCTTTTGAAGCTCTATAACAACGTTCTTTCCCCATGTTTTTTGACGTTTGGCGTTGTTTGCGACGAGCGGATAACCAATTCAAAACCAACGGGTAACCGACGTGATGATAGATGATCAGTAGCGCAGACAAAACGAAGCCGATTGTCCAAAGTAGATCGATCATAAGTTCTCTCCTTGAGCCAGAGTCGCATAGCGATTAACCATAGTTCTAATGTCAAAGTGCTTAAGAATGTGTTCTCTAGGAGAGCGAGGTGGTGACGCGAGTTGTTGCGATAGGGCGTCGGTCAACATTGGCACTTGGTTTGGTTCTACGAGTGTTCCTGTGTGAGGAGAAAGGGTTTCTCTAACCGCACCAACATCACTGGCTATACAAGGCACGCCACACGCCTGCGCTTCTAATGTAGAGAGAGGAAAGCCCTCTTGAAGTGACGGCAAGCAAAAGAGGTTAAGACTCTGGTAAAAACGCGGCATATCGTCAACCAAGCCAAGAAAAGTTACCCTGTCTCGGATGCCCAAGTACTGTGCTTGGGCTTCAAGCAACGACTTTTGGCTTCCGCAACCTGCAATTGCAAGGTGGGTATTTTTGGGGAGATGGGAAAAAGCTTTGATTAGTATTTCTTGGCCTTTTACCGCTTCTAAGCGCCCAGCCGTGCCGATGATAACTTTGTCTTTGGGTAGAGAGAAAAATGCTCGAGCGGCACTTCTATCGCCATCAGTAAATTTGTTGCAATCTATGCCATTGTGGATGGTGTTTACATTGCGATAGCCTAATTTATTGATGATTTGTTTTGCAACAAAGTCGGCATCGGCTGCCACTTGCGGCTTAAGCGCATTCAACAGAATCGACTGTAATCGTGCTGCTTTTTTATTGTTTAAGTGCCAGGCATCGTGTTCCGTATGGATTAAGGTTTTCACACCATTAAGCCGTGCGGCGATGCCTCCGTATAAAAGTGGGCCAATGTGATGCGTGTGGACGACATTCGCATTTAATGCCTTCAACTTGGCGCTCAAAGTTCGAATCGTAGTGAGATTGAAACCAGCAGGCTTGTTCAAAAAGTGGAGTTGGGCTTCGAAGCTCTCTAGTTTCTCCCAATGGTTTAGTGCTGTTGTTTTACTTCCCTCTAAGCTAATAACAAAAACCGAATCTTCGGGTTTCGCAAAGCGAAGCATCTCCAAAACCAACGTTTCTAAACCTCCGGGAGCTAGGTGTTGAACGACGTGAACAATCACGTTGCCGTGTACTGGTGATTCTTGTGTGCCTGAGTGTTCCATTCCTGAGCCCTCGACGTATCGCTATCGCTTAAACGTTGCAGGGGGCATGCCAGAATTTAAGTCTCCACTAAACAATGGTTTATGTTGAGTTTTTTTAGAGGTTCAAATTGAGAAATCGATATTCCCAATTTGAGATTCAAAATTGATGGAAGTGAGTTTGAGGTGAAATGACTCAATAAAAAAACACTCTGAAGAGAGTGTCTTAGGATTAGTCAAAAACGACAAGGTCAGAATACGATTTTAGGGATGGTGGTGATGACGGGAACGCCAAGGTGTTTCTCTAATGCTTTGCGAGAGCGAATAGAGTTATCTGCCAGTTCTGCAATGGTGGCAAGGCCAATGCCTAAACCTGCCCCCCCAATTAATCCAAGAAGAACAAAGATAATAGCAGGTAAGTTAACTGGCAAGGTTGGCGTGTAAGGCTCATCGATGACTTTCACGCGTTTGTTTTCTTCAAAAACACCTAAAGATCCTGTCAATTGCGCCATCTCATAACGTTCAACCAGTTCATCATAAAGTTCACGCTTTACAGCTACATCACGAGCAAGTCGATTGATTTCTGTTGCTGTGCTACCAAATCGGTTGGCGTCGCTTTCCAGCTCTTTGATCATGTTTCTTAGGCTAACCGTCTCTTCTTCCAAAGACTCGTAACGGCCGCGCATGATTTGCAGTTGGTGGAGTTGAGATACAAGCAGCGGTTGAGCATCACCAATCGTGCTTATGGTTGCTGTACTTGCAATATCCCAAAGTTGGTCACTGTTCATTTCCGGCTGTTTTGAGTTGAGCAGCACCGAGCGCTCTTGTTCCAGACGATTCAACTCACGTAGCTTACCTTGCACTGAACTGTGTGCTTCTGTGTATCGTGCACGCAATAGAGTGAGTTCACTTCGAATCTCGATAATTTGCTCTTCAATCTTACCAATCACTGGATTGGTCTTTGAAAGTTGCTGGTCTAAGCTACCAAGGCTACGTTTGACACCCGCTAACTCGGCTTCTTTCTCTGCCAATGTTTGTTTTAAGCTGGCGAGACGTGTCAAGCTCTGTGCTTGCATCGCTGGTGTTGCATGAGAATAAGCGTTTTTGTATTCAGCAAAAGCTTGTTCCGCTTTGTCCAACTCTTCACGGCGCTTGTCAATGTGAATGGTCAAGAAGTGGCTAGAATCCTTTATTGATGAGCGTTCTGGCGCTAAGAGCTGTTCGACAAAGTGATTGCTGACAGAGCCCAACACTTCTTCCATCCCTTCTGGTTGACTGCTCGTGAGTTGGATTTGAATGAAGTCCTTACCGAGTTGTTGAACCGTTAAGCGATTGGCAAGGTCTTTTATGATGAACTCTTGTTCGTTCGCGTCCATAGTATCGTTGATCAAGCCTTGCTCTTTGGCAACGGAATACAGCACATGGCGGCTTTTGAGTAAGGTACTCAAAGCACTCAAGCGGTCTTTCAACATGGTTGAAACTGCAAGGTCTTCAAGGAATGGGTTCATTTTGGCCGTTTCTTGGATCAGCATGCTGGTGTGAGCTACATACTTAGTCGGCACTGCTTTACTGACAAGAAAGCCCAAAATAGGCAGCACTATCATAGGGATGACGATCAGGTAACGGCGTCGCCATGCCCCGTGCAGTAAAAGAGTGAGGTTGTCCCTTAAATTGCTCATAACGCCCTCACTAATAGCTCAATTTGGTGCGCTCTTGATTCCCAGCTTTGTTGTTGAATGAGCGAGAGCGATCCTTCAGGTGGTGGAAGAAGGTGATTCAAGCTCGCACACACATCCTCAACATCCGTCACGACATGCAGCATGTGTTGGTATGGCTTAAGGGCAGGGAAAGGTGTGCTGATCACAGGAGTACAAGTCGCAAGGTATTCCAGTAGTTTGAGTGGGTTACAAGCTTGAATTTGGGCGTTATCTACAAAAGGTAACCAGCTTGCATCCCAATGCTGAGAATAACGTGGTAAGTCCTGATGTGCTCTCGCCCCTAGGTAATGAACATTGCTTCGTTGTGGTAAAAGGTTGTGAGGAAGCTCATTAGGGCCAATGAATACCAAATCCCAATCTTGCGCTTGTTCCGCCACTTGCTCAATCAATTGATAATCTAACCACTCCGACAAGCTGCCGTAAAAGCCAAGCACTTTTCGGCCGTTATTGGGCATGTCTTCTGCTTTGTCTACCGATTCTGAGAATAGGCTGAAATCGACACCATGAGGTATGGTGACGGTTTTTTCGTAAGGAAAGTTAGCCGCCAACTTTTCACTGGCCGCTAGAATAAGGTCTGCACAATCAATGAGCTCTGTTTCATGCTCCAATACAGTCTGATGGTCTACTCCTGCCAATGCACCAAAATCATCACCGCAGTAGTAGACAATGCCTTTCGCACTCATTTCTTTGCAAATATCTACGGCAGTCGGAAGTGACGTCCAGAAAACGGTGTGTTGAAAGCCAAGCTCATGGAGTTTTTTGCTTAGTTGGTATTTCATCATTTGAGTTGCAACTTTACGTGCCCATGCAGAACGTGGAGCGGGGATGGTAAGCAAGGTTATGGTATGAATATCTGATTCATTGTGGTGACTAAACGAGGTTTGTGCTTTGTCGTCTTTTTGCTTTACTGAGCCAGTCAGTTTAGCAACTAAACGTTTGGCGTCTTTTGTGGTCAGCGTAGGTTGTCGTAGGCCAATAGAATTAACCCAAAGAATACGATGGTTCTTTGCTAGGTGCTTTATCAGATGTTGAGTGGAAGAGGGTAAGCCACCGAAATCTTCTCCAAATACTACGATATCTGTCATCGTTCTCTCCTTGAGCCAATTATGTCGTTGTTGTTACCCAAGACGTATCACGATGTATGCCAATGGTTTAAATCTATAAAAACCAATCGGTTATGTTATTTTTGAATTTGAGAATATTCCGCTTTCTCATTTTGACAGTCAGTTTGAACGATGCGATTTATCACTATGGTGAGCGCTGCAAGGATGTAAATTGGCCAAACAAAGCCTTGAGTGAGGAAAGTGCCGGATACGATGGTACCGATAAGGCCGCTTAATACGGCATTTGCGCCAACTGAAAGAGTAATGTCTGACTGTTTAGTTAGAAGCGAGATAGAGCGCAAAGATGTTTTAACTAAAGACACGATCAAAGCAATGAAAACAATTAGACCAACAAACCCCGTTTCCGCCAGTACACCAAACCAAGTGCTATGGACTGCGTGGTTAATGCCGTCCCAATGGGAGCTATAGAAGAAGTAGTTATAGTAGAAATTATCTAAACCTACGCCGGTTAATGGGTTGTCGAGTGCCATTTTGAACGCCGCTTCCCATGCGTACAAACGCCCCATTGCAGAGGCATCAATACCAGCTTCTGCTGCACCACCAGATGCACGACCATTAATACCAGCGACTACATACAGTGATATTGCCGCCACTACCGCGAGAATAAGCACTAATGTTTTGCACCTAATATGCTTGGAAGCAAAGTAACCAAAAACAGAAAGGGCACCTAGCAGGCCCCCTCGACTCTGTGTTTCGAGAATCGACAGAAATAGAACAAGACAAGTCAGTAACGCAAACCCTCTTATCCAGATTGATGAGCGTTTCTCTACTAGCTGGCTAACCGTAAAGGCGAGAGGAAACATTAACACTAAAGCTAAGTCATTTGGATCGCCAAGCATAGAACCGAATGAACGACCAATCGACACGCGGGTGCCCTCGACCAGATCGATGCCATTACTCGCATTATGTAGCGCGACCAGCCCCACTAATAAGCCTGCAACCATGATGGCTTTGGACATTTGTGCCAGTTGTTTAGGGGTTGTGATAAGCCAAGTAATCGCCAAGGTCATCACTATTATCTTCCAATAGGTATTCTTGAATACGGTGATTGCGATATCCCGGGCTGAGGCGAACACAATGCCGATAATGACGAGAGCCCAAAAGATAAATAGCCATTTTAATGAAGGATGCCAGAACACGGTAAGCTGGCGACTGATCAATAGGTGAAAAGAGAGCGCTCCCAGCGCCCCCAATGACAGTAGCAAAGGGATTTTGAAGTTGTAGATAACGGGGAAGGCTTCGTGAATTCGAAAGAAGGAAAAGATCACGAACAAGGTGACCAGCCAAAAGGTTTGGTTGAGAACAAACAAGATAGCTAGCGGAGCAAAGCAGATGGCGACGATGAATATTGGATGGGGCATCACTAACCATGCCGCTGCAATAACCACAGTGATGGTGGTTGCAGCGGCGATTTGTGTGGGTCTTACATCCTTGGTATTCATAAGGTCACTCTTTTTGCTTCAGCCCTTAGTTTATTTACAATGTTGTTGCGTGTACCCCTGCGGATGAATCTGAAGGCGATGCCTGCAAACAGTACGCACGTCAAAATGCAAATGGCGATTGCGCCTCCGATGGATTGAGTAGAGTGAAGCAGGAACAGTGCCAAACCAGAGATGATCTGTAACGCGACCATCAAACTGAGTTGGAATGGTAAGTGTATGCATTGCTGCCCAATGACGAACGTCATGACCAGCTTGGCCAATTGAGCGTAGTAAAGCGCAATAAATACGCCATAAATACCTAGGGAAGAGAGCACAAAGAGTAGCGTTATAGCAATACCAGCGGCGGTAACATTGATGCCTAATAACCAACGCGTTCTGCGTTTATAAAGAATGGCGATATTCAGTAGTTCACTCCATTCTTTAAGCATTGCTATCGGCAAGAGGAATAGGGTGTAAAGTGCAGCTTGCTGATACGTATCAGGCAAAAAATGATTGATCACAATAAAGGCAAGTGTCGCGACAAGCACACTCAGTGCTGCAATGTAAATCATACCGAAATGGGAAATTCTTACCGCTTCCAAACCTCGGCTCCGCTCTAAGTAAGCGAAGCGTCGCGGCATCCACCACATGCCAAAAGGTTGGACCAAAATACACATGCCAATCGCAAACTTCACGGCGATCGCATAAACACCAAGTGTAGCCAGTGATGCATTAGCACCAATAAACCAACGCTCAGCACCGTTCATGCAGAAAGCGACTAGCGCCGACATCATGACCGGAATGCAGTAATGCAGGTGTTGTTTCGCCAACGTCAGGTCCGGCATAACGACTTTGTACTTATTGACGATGTGTAACCAGATGAATTGAATCACGGCCGCCAATAAGCCACCGAGCAAGACAGAAATGACGTGAGGATAAATCATCAAAGCGGTAACAATGAACACCACTTGAAGAACAGTGGTTGTTACCATCACATACAATAATGTTTTCGCTTTGTCATCTTGCATGCGCAGCCAAGCAGTACCGATACCAATGGCGCCTTCCAGAATAATTGTAAGCATCAGCACAATGAACTCGAACTGAGAAAATGGGCTAGGGATCGGCGCGACTAAGATGATAAACAGCAATATCAAACCAATCACTGCAGCAATCGTGATGGACAATGAATAAAGGTGGTTAAGCATGGCCACTTGTTTTTCTTTGTCTTTTTCCACTCCGGCGAAACGATACAACGCTTCATGCATTGCCATGCTCGCAAGTAGGGCGGTAACCACGCCGAAAGAAGTAAGCAACTCCAGCTTGCCCATTTGCTCAGGTGTCAAAAACTGAGGAAGTACAGGCAGCATAATGAGGCTAATACTTTTGTTGATCACCAACGCAATGGCAAAGAGTGACATGTTCGTCATGGCTTTAGGCATGGTCGTACCCTTTAGCTTTGTCACGCTTCTTTGTACTTTGTGGATCTCTACCGGAAGGGTCTTTGCAAAGCTGTTGAGTGATCGAGAAATAGCAACGTTCAGCGGTATATAGGCTCGCAACATTCAAGGCTTCTAGTCCCATGGTGACTTTCAACCATGGCGATTCATTCAAAAGAACGATCGCGTTGTGCAGCGACGCCGCATCATTCGGTATATATTTAATGCAGTTTTTACCGTGTGTGAGCACGCGATCCCAGTAACTGTCATCCTGAGGAATCACGACGCACATGCCAGCAGCTAAGGCTTCTAAAATAGATAGACCAAACGGTTCATTGATGCTGGTTGATACAAACACGCCGCACTGTGCACGAAGCTCATCTAAGTTGTTTGGTGACTCATGCCACTCGACATTCGGTTGACTAAAATCAGGCTCAGAGCAATCCACTCCTGCTATGTTGGGTTTGATATAGCAAATGATCGCATTAAGGTTGGTCGTTTCGTCTTGCTGCATTGCATCGAGCAGTAAATCAACATTCTTCCATTTCAACAAACTTGCCGCCCAAAAAACACGCTTGGAAATTGGATTTGCTTGCTTCGGTGTACGCTGAGAAGAAAGCCCATTCACGAAGGAGCTTGCATTTAAGGTTGTCCAGTAGCGCTCTACGGCAGGTTTCGGCATTTTTAGGTAAGCCACAAGCGCATTAATCATTGAATCGCGGGTATTGGCTAGGTAATGAATCGCATGGGCTTTCACCAAACAATAGCCTGATGCACGTGAAATGCCGACTGGTCCGTGGACCATTTGAACGATAGGTTTGCGAGAAAATAAACGAAGCAGGTACAAAGGCATGTCGTTGTTTGGCGAAGATAGGCCCATAAACCAATCAAGCTTGGGTAGCTTCAGCGTGACCAATAAGAGCTGAATTAAGTAGAAACTGTTCATCAACCAATAGGCGATACCATGATGTGACGTGATGGGGGAACGTTTGATCTTAAGCACCTGAACGCGAGGGTTGGAACGAAAGATAGCGCTCCAATGCTCTGGGTGCGTTGTTGCGATATAGCTAATGACGTCACGTTGGTCGCACTGTTTAATCAATTCAGCGTTGGCAATTTTAGAGCCGCCTTGCATTGGAATTGCGTCAAACATCAAAACACGTTTCATGGCTAGCTCCTTAGTTGATGTTTAACCAACGTGATAGCGGCTTCATACAGTGGATCATAGGCATTCGCGTACGCTCTTTTTGTTGGAGCACGTCGTGGTAGATGCCTTCAATCGCTTTTACAGAAGCTTCGACTGTGAGATGTTGACTCGCATGTTTATAAGCATTTTCTGCGAGCTTGTTGCGCAGCAGAGCATCTTGCAGCATTTGTTGGATCGCATTGAGAAGGCTTGCCATCCCTTGATTAACATAAAACAGAGCGCTGTGGTTGTGCTCAAATAGCTCGGGAATGCCCCCCGTTTTTGGCGCAATGATAGGTAGTTTCGCTAAAGCGGCTTCCCCAATAGCCAGACCAAAGGCTTCTTCGTAAGTACCACTGATAAAGGCATCCACATTGCCTGACATCCAAGCTCCTACATCTTGCTGTTCCCCAACAAAATGCACTCGGTCTTCCACATTCAAATCAACGGCCAATTGTTTTAGTGCGTTGCGCTCTTCACCGTCACCTACAATCACCAAATGTGGGTTATGTTGGTGGTAGTTGTGCATGTACATGGCTCGGATTAGGCGGTCAAAGCCTTTGCGTTTAATGAGAGAGCCAACAGAAATAAAGGTAAAGGCCTGTTGAGGAATACTGAGGCGATCTCTTACATTGATAGGACTCTCGTAATTTCCAAGCGATACACCATTATGTACGACATGTAGACGATCCTTCGGATAGCCATCTTTTAGGAGTTCTTGCCCAACGTCTTTACTCACACAAATCAGCTTTGGTGAGAGATGTAGACCAAGAGAGAGGCGGTCGCGCAATGTGTAGTGACAATGAAGTTGAGTAACCAAAGGAATGTGGCTCATTCGAGCGGCAACACACATCCATTGACAAGGACCTCCATTATTTACGTTTACGAGGTCGATGTTGTGTTCTTCTATGAGTGTCGTACCTTGCTTGATCAATTCGTTCCAGCCACTGATATCCCATCGGGGCGTGTTCCATCCGCCAACGAGGCTGAAATCGGAATACTTTGTCTCAATGCCTAATGATTGGCATCTCTCGATGAGTGGCGCGCAGTTTGACCAAACAAAAGGCTGGTACTGGTTGCGGTCGATGTTTGAGACAAGGTCTAGCAGCACTCTTTCGCTGCCGCGAATCCAGTTGTCCCCATAATGCACATAGAGAATGCGTTTTGGATTAGTCATAGGTATTACCTCGGTCAGCCAATCTGTTTTAATTAACCATTGCAACCGAGATGCCAAAATATGCTATTGGTTTAAACCTCTGTTTTTGTGTGGGAAATGGAGAAAAAGAGAATCTAAGGCGAAGACTTCTCAATTTGAGAATGGATATGCATCAAGTGGGATTCGCAATTTGGTAGCGTTCAATCAGAATAGGAATGATGCTGCTAGAGGAGTAATGTGCTTTGATGGTCTCAATTGCGTTATGACGCAGTGGATACTGTTCGCTGTGACTCATGCCTAACCATTGATTGATTTTGTCGATAAGTGAGACGATGTTGTGAGCGAGGAATCCATTTCTTCCATCTTCGATGAGATCAGGCAGTCGACCAACTTCTAGGCTTATCACGATAATGCCACGAGCCATGGCCTCCAATGCTGCCATTGGTAACCCTTCATAACGGGATGAAATCACGAGGACGCTGATGTTGCTCCAAACAGCATCCATGTCGCTTTGATGTCCGTGAAATATGACATTAGAAGGGGTATTTTCAACCAATGAGCTCTTTTCAGGACCATCTCCGTAGATAGAAAAAGGGTGGTCGGGAATGTGTCGCGCGACTTCGATAAAACGGTCTGCGCCTTTCTCGTGACTCAAGCGTCCTACAAAAGCGATTTCTTTATAGCGGCAGTGGTGGTTGGGAATGGAGACAAAATTATTAAGCAATTCTGATTGAGTAGGGAGCTTGTGCTGTATCGCTTGGCTAACCGCAAAGCAATGATCAGAAAGACGAGCTGAGTATCGGTCAATCCAGTCGTACAGCCAGACTCTCCCTTTGGGCGTCTCACCGGCATGAAAAGTAGAGATAAGGCGAGGGAAGGTACGCGTAAAGAGCTTCGCACTTCTGGCTAATAAGGCTGCTTTGTATCCGTGAGTGTGTATAACGCTAGGTTGATGTTCGGCTACCGCACTGGTCATTTGTTTAATTGGGATGTTCTTGGAACGTTCCGACTTTGGGCAGAGGTGCCAGAGATAACTGACGGGAATGTCGGCATGTTCGAGTTTTCCAACCAGTGGTGCGGGTGGTGAGTATTCTGACACCAACACCACTCTTACATGAACATGCGCCGCCTGTAGCCCTTTGCTGAGTTCGATAACGTGACTTTCAATCCCTCCAAACACACCACTATCCAATAGTATCCAGACTTCACCTGCAATGGGGATCTCAAGATTGTTTGAGATTAGCTTCATCTGCTTCCCACGCTTGTTTTTTGCGGTAGACCGTTGAAGGGCTGAGTTCCAACATCACCGCAGCGTTAAGTACGTTACCATCACAGTAAGCAATTGCGTTTTGAATCGCCTCTCGCTCGACTTTCCACATCGGACGAATGGTGCCGTCTGAATTAAAATAGACTGAAGCCCTTTGTGCTCCAGAGATAGTTGGTTGGTTTTCAGGATCAGAGAAAGAATAGGTGGCGCTTGCTGGCTCCGAGGTTGGGAAGGCTTCATTCTGCACGGAGTCGGTTTGTTCGGTAATGAAGCTCGTTTCTTTTACGCTCACAGCATTCGCAGGCGATACAGAAGGCGTCTTTTTCGGCTTACGAGTCAGTTGAACAGGCAAGTGCGGTAGCGTGACCTTATCTTCATCATTTAATACAACAATGTTACGAATGATGTTTTGTAGCTGGCGAACATTCCCTGGCCAGTCGTAGTTTTTAATGACATGCTGAACGTCGTTACCGATGTGTTTGAACTTCTTCTTATCTTGTTTGGCATAAGTGAGCAAAAAGTGCTTCGCTAGCGTGACAATGTCACTGCCTCTTTCTCTTAGCGGCGGCATGTCGATGGGAACGACATGAACGCGATAATACAAGTCTTCACGAAAACGACCTTCTTCTACCTCTTTCAGAGGGTCTCGGTTGGTTGCACAGATAATACGAACATCGACCTTCATCTCTTTGGTGCCCCCGAGAGGCGTGTAGGTTCCCGTTTGCAGAAAGCGTAATAACTTTTTCTGCATCTCTAGCTCCATTTCACACAGTTCGTCCAAGAATAGTGTGCCGCCATGAGCAAGGGTCGCTGCACCTTTACGATCGGTGGTAGCGCCAGTGAAAGCCCCCTTTACATGGCCAAATATTTCGCTTTCCATCAAATCACGAGGGATAGCGCCGCAGTTAATTGCAATGAATGGCTTGTCTCTGCGATCACTTTGTCGGTGAACCGCTTCGGCACACACTTCTTTACCCGTTCCACTTTCACCAACGATAAACACGCTAGCTGAGGTCGGGGCAACTGCATCAATGGTTTTGTAAACCGCCTGCATTGGAAGACTAGAGCCAATAAATCCGTGATAGTTGTGACGATCGAAAGTCGATTGAATGTTCTCGACGAGATTTTCTAGTTTGGCGCGTTTTAAATGCAAGGCAACGGAGGTTTTCAAACGATCGGCATTGATGGGTTTTTCTAGGAAATCTTCTGCGCCTTTCTGGATCAGGTTGACGGCTAGATCAACGCTACCATGCGCCGTTGCTATGATGACAGAGGTTGGAACCTCATTCTCATTAATCCAATCAAGAACGTCTTCACCGGACATGTCTGGAAGTTTTAGGTCGAGAATAATAAGTTGTGGTTTGTTGCGCTCAATGAATTGAATCGCCTCACGTCCAGTTTCAACGTGGAAGATGTCGTAAGGTTCATCCTTGACGTACTGCTTATAAAGTATGGCTAGTGAAGTAGAGTCCTCTACCAGTAACACCCTTGGTCTCATAATCCTTTCCCAACTTGTATAAATTGTTGTTTTAATCCGTTAAGTCGGCTTGAGATTCATGCAGTGATGATGAATTCAATTAATTACCTCAAGCAAATGGCTTGTTCGCGTTTCTCATTTTGAGAATCTTTATATTTAAGTATTAGCACACACAGTGAGGATTGCAGAAAGTTCTCTATTTTTAGTGGATTAAATTCGTTCTCTTCCTGCTTAGTCTTCAAAACCTTGCTCTTTTCTTTGGCTTAACGCGAGAAATGATTGTTCTGCAAGTTCTGGTAATGATTGGCAGAGCTCAAAAGCAAGATTGGTGTCGCCTTCGACACAATGTTTTTCGATGGTACGAGCGTGTCGTGACAGAGTGCGGTTACCCAGCGCGAGGGCAGAGCTGCCTAACGTATGCACCTCGAACTCCATCATTTCTTTATCTTGGTTGCTTAATGCTTGCTGGATCTTTTCAACGCGCTCTCGGGACTCTTCAATGTAGTGTTCTATCAAGGTGGGCATTATCTCCGCACACGTGTCTTTGATCATTTGTTGAAGAATCAACTCGTCGACCAACTCTGGCTCTAACGCAGTGTCTGTTTGAGTATTCATAGTGTGCACTCCCTATAGGGTAAACAATTCACTGTTTTTGATTTGTTCAGATATTTTTGCTTTGAGCTTTTCTGGCAAAAATCGTAGCTTTTTGATCTGGCGAACGAGCTCGTCTTTGAGGTCAGAGTTGTGTTTCATGTTAAGCACCGAGCCCAAGAGGTTGGCATTACTTGTCTCTAATAGCGCTTTGGCTTGATCAATTTGGCTGGTGGTAGTCGAGCCATAGCAAGCAACCAATACACATGCATTACAGACACCTGCAACTACTTGTGCCGGAATATTGCTTCGGTTCATGCTAAGCAGAGGAGAGGTGTCAATCACCACTCGATCGTATTGTTCGAGCCAAGTCTCGACGGCGTTACGTAGCATCGTCGGATCTCGGTAGGCAAGTTGTGTACTTGCTAGAGCTGGGACGGTTAATCCTACTAATGTTTGATGATTCTCTTTACGAGCGATCAATTGTCCCACTTCCTCACTGTTTTCATCGAAGGCATGTACCGTGCTATAAGCGGGTTTAAATAGGTTCAAGTCTACATACAGGGTTCTATGTCCGGCTAGAATCAAACGTTCCGCCAATGCGGAAGCGACAGAGGTAACGCCGTCTTCAGATTGGCAAGCAACCACACAAATAGATTTATAACCTTTGAGCTCACTTTGTAGATAGATTTGCTCAATCTCGGCATGTGTTGCAGGAATGGTCATTACAGCGCTCCTATCAGCACGATGGTGGTGGTGATTTGCAGTAAATCACGCAAGCCAGCACGAGCTTTTTCGGCAAAGCTTTCGTCTTTATGCGGAACGTAAATTGTGTCCCCGGCTCGTATCACAGGTAGATCGTAGATGTTGGCAGTTTTGCTGAATTCGGCCAAGTTAAAGACTCGAGCCTGACCTTGGCAGCATGACATGTTGACGATACTGATCTTTTCAACATAAGCCCCGTTACTTGGGCCACCAGCTTCGGCAAGTAGGTCGAGGATGGTCATGTTGTCATTAAAAACATAACGACCCGGTGAATGAACTTCCCCTAATACGCGAACGGTGGATTCTTTCGAACGGTCTAACCAGTTCCTATCTTTTTCTGGAATGTAAATCGTATCGCCTGGGCGCACATCTGGGAGAATGGATTCATCACCTGTTTCAAAATAAAGCGATAAGTTGAGTTTGCTTACTTTGGCGTAGCCCAATCCACGGTGCGTCACTCTAATATTGTGAATGTCAGCATCCTTTGTTGGTCCATCCGCTGCTGAGAGAATGTCAAGGAAGTGCATCTCAGTCGTAAAGCGGTATCGACCTGGTGCATTGATCTGGCCAAAGACGTAGATTGAAGCATCAGAACTTTGACTCACCCATTGCGATTTGTTGTCGGATGGATCGTCGGGAAGCGCGTGAACACGAACCACAGTACCAGCGGACACCCTTGGTAGTTTAGAATGCGGTGAACCCTGAAGGATGTATTTGTCTAAATCGAATTTGGTGACTTTGCCGTTGTTGGATACTTCCACTTTGCTGGTGTCTGCACGGCGAGTAGGGCCACCAACATGAGCGATCAGGTCGATTAAATCCATTTCGTCCGACCATTCGATGCGACCGGGACGAACCACTTCACCCATCACCGCGACGGCGCGACTCGGCGCGACTTTGAGCCAAGATTTTTCGTTCATATCGGTCTTCTCTGGGACAAATATCGCATCGCCCGGACCCACTGCGGGCACGCGCTGATTCGACAATCCTTCGGTATGCGCAGTTAGGTCGAAATTGATCACGCCGCCGTCGGCTTTAATGACACGGATTTGGCGAGATTCAGCAAAGCGTGTCGGACCGCCTGCATTGGCGAGAATATCCATAAAACTCGCGCCTTTTTTACCTTCATAAGCGCCTGGGTGAGCAACTTCACCCATGACATAAACCACGTTTGCACCGGCTTTAATTTCTTCTTCTTGTTTTGGTACAAAAATGGTTGTGCCAGGCAGAACTTCAGGCAGTAAGCTCTGGTCGCCCGAGTCTAAATAGCGCTTAAGATTAAACATCACGGGCGTGTTATTCGTGATCACGCGGATCTGTTCCACACTGGCGTAACGAGTAACACCGCCGGCACGCATGACCACGTCAACGAGCGTCGTATTGGGTTTGTAAGTGAATGAACCAGGCGCATTCACCTCACCAAACACTTTAATGGCACGGGCGGAATCGGCACTGTCACCAGAGTTTGCGAGTTTCGCGGCATCGAATTCTTGCTCGATATTCCCAACCAAAGGGGACGCAGGGACGAAAAGCACATCTAAAGATTCTAAAGCCGGTAGTTTTGAGTCATCACCAGTATCGAGAAAAAGTTTATAGTCGAATTCTAAGTTCTTGTTACCGCGCTTGACGATGATTTTGTCCAATTGAGCCCCGGCCCGTAGACCTCCTGCTTCATAGAGGAACATTTGAATGTTGGAGCCAGAAGGGAGTGTGTATTCTCCCGGTTTGACCACATAACCCTGCACGGATATGAGTAACTGTTGCTCCTTAACGAATACACGCACATTGTCCACATCCCTAAAAGCGGTTTTGAGGTTATCGGTAATCACACTTTGCAGCTGGGCTTCGTTGTAACCAGCTACAAATACCGGCCCAATCTCCGGCAAATTGATTCGGCCACGTTTGTCGACTTGGAAACCTTTGTTAAGAGAAGCTTCACCGGGCAGGTTGATTTGTACTAAATCACCGACTCTAACCACGTCATCTTCATCAGCCCATGCAGAGCTCATAGTGGTGATGATACACAGCATAATCAGGGAGATGGTCGCTTTGAGGATTCTCATAATGTGCCTCCCATGTCCATTTCTGCGCTGGTGTCAGATTTCGCATTGAGAACTTCAATGCTGACGCGGCGATTGGTTAAGCGCACTGCGGGTGTTTGTCCGTCATACAGAGGCAGCGTTTCACCCACGGATTTTGTTTGCACACGGTCTGATGTAATGCCAAATACGTTTAAATAGCGTTTCACTTGTTCTGCTCGATCTTGAGCTAGCTTTTGATTGTATTCTGGCGTGCCGGTTGCGTCAGCGTGCCCGGTGACAACCAATGAAAGAGAAGGGTGGTCACGTAGGATGTAAGCAGCTTCCGCAAGGTGCCCCATGTATTTAGGGTTAATCTCTGCAGAGTCGACGGCGAACTGGTTATCCACGTTCAGAAGGTCATAGATGTTGGCGACGATGTTGAGGTCGCTGCGTAGCGCTTCGATGTCTTGTGGTGGCTTACAAGTGGTTTGAGATAGCACGTAGTCCAATTGGAGCTCAAGTTGGTTGAGACGACGACGTTGAATTACGATGTCGTTGGCGGCATCCAATAACAATCCACCTTCAAGTTCACGAGCAATGCGATTTTGTTTCTCAAGTGCTTGAACGACCGCTGCGGGGAAGCACCAGCGAGCACCTTCTTGGATCAAAGCATCCAAATGCAACTTGGTTAGTTGCCAGTCGAAACGCAAACCATGTTCAGGGCCAAGAGGTTCGTCTGGCATCACAGGTGAAAACTGATAGTTCTCGATAGAGATGTCTTGGTAATTTTCCGCCATGCCACCCTTGCCATTATCAGGGTAGTCAAACGTCGAGCAACCAAACATGCCGACAACGAGACTGCACAACACGCTTTGTCGTAAGAGTTTCACCATGCCAACCTCCGTATTAACCGGTTTTTTAGTGACCTTTTGAATTGACCGGAATCGCGTGATTGATACGTAGCAGGCTCATAATTTCCAATGGTTGTCCCGATACGTTTTCGATGCTCATTCTGCGTTCACGTTCAACTAGGCGCTTATATAAATAAACAATGGCACCAATCCCTGAAGAATCAAGAAATTGGACGTGTTGCAGGTTGATTTCTACTTCCTTGTGATGATCACTGTGAATCACCTCATCAATTTGATGCTGTGCTTGACGGCAGCCTTTCGCGTCTAAATCGCCAAAAAACTCAATGGTTAAGGTATTTGGTGCCGTTTCTTGCTTGCGTAATTCCATGGTTCATTCTCCGTTTGAAGATTCCTTGGGTTTAATAGAGCAGAGAGTGTGCCAATTGTGAATGTGTTTAAAAACAGAGGTTTAACCTAATAGCGAGAAGGGTTTCATTTTGAGAATACGTGTGTTCTCAATTTGAGAATCAAATAAACGTAAAAATCCCCCTGTTTTAAAGTGCCAGATCTGTCCGAACTTTATGTACGCGGTTGCACTTAATTGCGAGTTGGAGTTGCGATTGATCGTAGATCGTCAATTGTGGTTAGGCGTTTATGAATAGATGCGGTTCAATAGATAGGATCTATTAAAAAGGTTTCCTCATGCCATTAAGAATGACATTGATTGCACTTGCCGTGATTGCGTCCGCACAGCCGCAAGCGGATCCAAATTTACATCCTCCGGTTTCACTCGCGGATTCTTATCAAGACGGAATCGATGTGTCCCAGTATTGGTACAGCGAGAAGTTGGACGGCATTAGAGCTTATTGGACAGGTCAGCATCTGGTTACTCGTAATGGTAATCGCATATACGCACCGGAATGGTTCATTCGAGTATTGCCCGATTACCCATTGGATGGGGAGTTGTGGGCAGGGCGAGGTAACTTTCATCTTGTGCAGCAAACGGTATTGGATAAGACGCCAATAGAAAGCGCTTGGCAGCGTATCGACTTTATGGTGTTTGACATGCCTTATTCGGCAGGAGACTACAGAAAGCGATACTACAACATTCAGCATTTAGTGTTTGCAATGGATGCACCGCATATCAAGTACGTTGAGCATCGTGCCATTCAAGATGAGAAACATTTGTTTGAACAGTTAGATCAAATTTCGCAATCTGATGGTGAAGGCGTGATGCTTAGAAAAGTGTCAAGCCGTTATCAAGCAGGCAGAGGCAGTGATTTACTCAAATTAAAACGTTTTGCAGATGCAGAAGCGACGGTGATTGGGTACAAGCCCGGCACGGGACGGCTACTGGGAATGATGGGAGCGGTGCTAGTTCGATTGACGGATGGGACTGAGTTTTATATAGGCAGTGGTTTTACCGATGATGTGAGGAAATCACCGCCAAAGATTGGCTCGACAATCACGTTTCGATACAACGGATATACCCATAACGGGAAGCCTCGGTTCGCGCGATTCTTACGAGAACGAGTTTCTCAATGACAAAGTTTTTGGGGTGTTGTCTCTTCACTGATTACCAACCGTTACCCCGCAACGTTTGAATAAGCCTTTCCAGAATTGAACGTGCTCTAAAGTCTCTCTGCGAAATTGTTCATGTGCTTCTTCAATACCGTAACTCGCACCGTGCGCTGCCATTCTACGCTCAACTAAGTTAATCCCACCCTCTAACTGCTGATAAGTGCCATCAACAAAGGCCATGTAGGGTTGCACTTCTGCCACATAGATGGATTGAAACACACTTCTTAAATACCGAAACTGAGTGGTATCACGGTTAGCACCGCAAATAATTTTGTCTTGGTTTGCTTCGAGCATCTGTGTGGTGTGATTTAACCAGTGAGTCGCATCAATTAATGTGTAGTAAAGTCGGCCAATGAGACGCGTTTTTTCTAGCTCTTCTTGGTAGTTCACGATGGTGGTTTCAGGTAGTCGAGAAAGCGTGCGATAAGGGGTTTGGTACATGGCATTCAACACGAGGAAAGCATCCCGTACGTGAGCGACCTGGTCTTTGCTTTCCAAGGGGAGCCACGCGGAGCCAGTAAGTTGTTTGCGCATTGCGTCACTGGTGAGCAGCATGTTGTCGAGGTGTACTGTCAGGTGATGCCATTTCTGATCGTACAATCCGCTTAGCTTTGTGCTTTCTTCATCACTCAATGGGTACTCACTCAAGCAGCCATTCAATGTTCTAAGTAAACTGGTTTGATAATCAAAATCGTAAAAAGCGTCTTGCACTTTCCCGAGCTGCGAGTTTTTTTCCGCAATCAAATTGAACAGTCCACATTGACGCAGTTGATAGCTTTCTAGCAACCCAAGTGACAGGCGAGGGAGCTCTTGGAACAGCTCCCGTTTATCAGGAATGGTAATCGCAGGTGAAGGTTCAAGCGCAGATTCCGACACGTCTAATACATTCGCCAGGCGTTGGTTGTATTTCTCAAACACTGCTTTCTCTGGGTTGAACCACTCGTTACACCCACTTAGCAAGGTTATTGATAGCGAAAGCGTTGTTGCGATAAGTGAAGTTCTCACAGCATTTCCTTTTTAATCACTTAGATAAGTATACCTTCAGACGGCTGTGAGAGATCAAAAAAGCCAGCGGATGCTGGCTTTAAAATGATGCGTTCAAATCGAGTCACGCTTTGATTTGAATTATTGCTCAGAGAAGTTTAACTGTACTTCTGGCTCTTGGCGATGCATCCAACGCAGGCGGATACCCAATAGGAATGCAGCAGAAGAAAGACCAATGATGAAACCTAGCCAGAAACCCTGTGCACCCATAGGCTCAACAATCCAATCTGTACGACCAAGCACGTAGCCGATAGGCAAACCAAGCAACCAGTAGGCAATGAAAGTACGGTTGAAGATCGCGCGCATGTCTTTGTAACCGCGCAGAGCACCTGCCGCAATAACTTGAACCGCATCTGTACATTGGTAGATTGCAGCGAACAACAATAGCACCATCGCAAGTTCAACTACTTCTGGGTTATTAGTGTAGAGCAGGGCAATTTGTTCACGGAACAACACCGTTAGGATAGCGGTCATCATTGCAAGCGCGAGACCGACCATGACGCCCACGCGAGAAGCGACTCGTGCACCATCTACGTTTTCTTCACCCAAGCGGTGACCTACACGAATACTTACTGCCGCGCCCACACTCATTGGTAGCATGAACACAAGCGAAGAGAAGTTAATCGCAACTTGGTGCGCGGCAACAATAATCGACCCTAGTGGAGACACCAAAAGTGCTACCACAGCAAACAGGGTAACTTCAAAGAACAACGCCGCGGCCACAGGAAAGCCCAGTTTGAACAGACGAATTTGCGCTTTAAGTTGAGGTTTGTGGAACTCACCAAATAGATTGATGCTCTTTAGGCGAGCTGAAGTTGTCACGTAAAGTAGTAGTAAGCCAAACATCACCCAGTACACGATGGCTGTTGCAACGCCACAGCCAACACCACCGAGTGCTGGAGCACCGAATTTGCCGTAAACGAAAATCCAGTTAAGTGGAATGTTCAGCATCAAACCAATAAAGCCGATAAACATTGCAGGCTTAGTGAGAGACATACCATCAGTAAAGCTGCGCAAGGTTTGGAACAACAAGAAGGCTGGAACCGCGAAAATAACCGCATGGATATAGCCAATGGTCTTCTCTGTCATTGCTGTTTCGACATCCATTAACCCAAGAATGAATTGGGTCTGGAATAACACTCCGATGATTGGAATGCTGATCAGTAGCGCAAGGACAATGCCTTGTTGGATCTCAAATGGAATCTTAACGCGACGACCTGAGCCATTAAGCTGAGCGACTACCGGCACAAGTGCCATTAATAAGCCCACACCAAATAAAATTGATGGAAGCCAAATACTTGCTGCCACAGAAACCGCTGCCATGTCGGTCGCACTTACGCCACCTGCCATTACGGTATCTACAAAGCCCATCCCCGTTTGCGCGACAGAAGCGATCAACACAGGGGTTGCTAATTTTATAAGACTCGATGCTTCTTCTTTATAGCGATGCACGAAATACTCCAGAGCGGAACAATAGGTTGTAAAAGAAATTATTTGAAAAGATAGGGAGTACTTGAGGACAAAAGATGTGATGAACTGATCTGATGGTTGATTTTAGTCACTATAAGGTGAAAAAATGCCTCGAAGGAACTCCGCGCAGATGATAAACAATTGTATGCTCCGATGCCATACCTACAACATGTGGAATTTTGGTTAATTGGTAGACGATTGTAAAAATCAGCTGTGGACGTTTGTCTTGGCTATCAATTGCGTCTAACAAATAGGTAAAAAGAATGTTTACAGGAATTGTTCAAGGTACGGCTAAAGTCGTTCATATCGACAAGAAAGATCGTTTTCAAACTCACGTTTTAGTGCTTGAAGGAGCATTAAATGAAGGGCTAGAAATTGGCGCATCTGTCGCGCACAACGGCTGTTGTCTCACTGTAACCAAAATCGAAGGGACTCAAATCAGCTTTGACCTAATGCAAGCGACGTTAGTGTTGACCAACCTTGGTGAGTTAGAGGAAGGCGACAGCGTAAATATTGAGCGCGCGGCTAAGTTTGGCGATGAGATTGGTGGTCATAGCATGTCGGGCCACATCAGTTTGATGGCTGAAATCTCGGAAGTGATTGATACACCAAACAACCGTACGATTTGGTTTACGCTACCGCAAGAATCCATGAAGTATGTACTTGCTAAAGGTTATATCGGCCTCGACGGATGTTCACTGACGATTGGTGAAGTTGAAGACAATCGTTTCTCTGTTCATTTAATTCCGGAAACACTAGAAAGAACACTATTTGGTCGTCGCCAAGCCGGAGAAAAGATCAATGTTGAATTCGATCCACAAACACAAGCGATTGTTGATACGGTAGAACGTGTATTGGCCGCGAAGCAGCTTTAGATCTTCGAGCAATAGTTGGCTTTGCTTAACTAGGTAAAAGTAACAGAGTAAAAATAACAAAGGAGCACTTGAGGCTCCTTTTCTTATTTCTATTGGGGGGATAAGTTGTTACTCGTAGTTGTCGTCGATGAACAATTCGACTTTCTGCTGCAACTCATCAACTTTCATGTTGAGGTGAATCGCATGACAACAGGCCGGACAGTCATCATAGAACTCTTGGTTACCATTACTTGCATCGAGAGTGATGCCGATTGAGTGCCCGCAGTGGGGACATTTCACATGTCTTTCAGTGTAATTTTGCATACAAAAACTCCTAGTATTGCAGGGCTTTTAATACTTTGTTGTAGAGAAAATACAGCCCTTAGTTACTCGCTTGTCTCTTAGAGTTAGAGATACAACGTAAGCCGAGTTACTTTGAATATTAGGTGCTCTTGTTGCTAATTGAGTCGAAATAAGTGCAAAAGTTGACCCCAAACCCAACGTTGGGCTTGGGGTCATTATCTTGGGTGATGTGCGTCGAAGTTTTACACTCAGTAATGATCTTTCCCTTCCAAATCAATAAGAAATTACCTTCTTAATTATCGATTGTGCCTGCTCGAGGTAATGCCCTCCAAACAGGTTACAGTGGTTGAGAACATGGTAAAGATTATAAATGTCTTTCCGTTCTTCATATCCAGCAGGAAGTGGTGCAACTGATTCATATCCTTGATAAAATTCAGGTTGGAAACCCCCAAATAACTCAGTCATGGCGAGGTCGCACTCACGGTCTCCCCAGTAACAGGATGGGTCATAACAGATAGGGCCAGCAGGTGTTAGCGCAACATTCCCGTTCCATAGGTCTCCATGCAATAGAGAAGGTTGCGGGGCGTGATGAGACAAAAGCTGTTTCACGACGTCAATAAAGTCATCGATATCGACCAAAGAAACGCCTTTTTCTTTCAGCAATTGAAGCTGCCAGCCTATACGTTGTTCAGCAAAGAACACACACCATTTTTTATGCCACTGGTTAGGCTGCAGCGTCGAACCAATATAATTATCGGTATCGAAACCAAATTCTTTCTGTTCTCCCCACAAATGGAGACGCGCTAATTGTTCGCCAAATTTAAAGCTGTTATCGGCATCTTCAAGCGGTTTCGTTGGCAGATAATTGAGAATAATAAAGGAGTGCGTCTTGGTTTTACCGACCAAAACAACCTCTGGGACAAATAGAGTAGAGGTTTCGCGTAATAAGTGCAGGCTTTCCGCCTCGACTTCGAAGTTGGCTAAGAAATCCCGATCGTTGAGTTTGACGAAATAGCGCTGCTCTCCGTCATTGATCATATAGCTTTCACTGATGTCCCCACCCGAGAGTTTTACCTTCTCAGTTATTTGATATTCGAACATCAAGGTATCAGAAAGCTGCTGCGATATTGCTTGCCACATACAAAACCTCGCTTATCTATTTGACCAACAATAGTTTAGGATAAACGGCGGAACATTGACGCGGAGTGAAGCAAACTTCGACAATAATTTTTCCGCCTATAGTGAAAAATGTTTATAAGTGTGAATCACGTCGCCTATAACCCTATGATTTATCGGCTTAACATATGGAGCTATAACAGCACAGCTAGTATTATAATTTTTTTGACTTTAGTTCCATTGGTGGCATGAAAATACTAATTTGTGATGATTCGGCAGTCGCACGAAAGTTGATTACCCGCTCCATCGTACAAGATACATCATTACACCTACTTGAGGCCCAAGACGGCCATGAGGCTTTGAAAATCCTAGCGGAACAAAATATTGACGTTTTGTTCCTCGATTTGACCATGCCCGTCATGGATGGGTTCGAAGTACTAGAGTCGTTACCCGTTGGTCAATATCCAACCAAGATTGTCATTATTTCGGGTGATGTCCAACACGAAGCCAAGCAACGATGTTTAGAGCTTGGTGCAATGGATTTTATCGCCAAGCCTCTGGCTGAAGAAGAGATCATTCCTCTCTACGAAAAGCTGGGGTTACATTATGCCTTCAGTGCCCATACTAATGCAGAACCTTTACCTGTTGCTGAGGTCTCTCCCTTATCGAAGTTCCGCGAAGTCGCGAATATCGCTTTGGGTAAAGGTGCCGCGATTATGGCTGACCACTTACGAGAATTCATTCAGCTTCCAGTTCCTCATGTTGGCCCTTTGTCTTATGGTGAACTCCATATGACGCTGGTGGACGTTATTGGAAGAGATGGCTCCGTGGCGGTTGCGCAGCGCTTTGTAGGCGGTGGCATTCATGGTGAAGCGCTGGTCTGCTTACGTGGTAAAGACATTAACCAAATTGGTGAGCGCCTTGGGTACCTGTTGGAATTCACGCCACATAATGAAATCATTCTAAACGTATCGAACCTACTGGTTTCATCATTCTTAACTTCTTTGGGAAACCAGTTAGATAAACAGTTTTCCCTGCGCCAACCTGGCATTATTGAAACCATCACACCTTACTGTGAAGAAAAAGAAGAATCTGGCGAACTCTTTACCATTGAATACACCTATATGGCAGAATCACTCGACTTTGAGTGTGAAGTTCTGTTCCTGATAGATAAATCATCCGTAGACATCATCTATGAAATTATGGAGCTAATCTAATGTCCGAAATTACGCTGGACATAGCAGACTTTCACTGGGTCACTCAAATACTGGATACCATGGACTCTGGGCTTATTGTTCTCGATCAAGACTATAAAGTCTGTGTTTGGAACAGCTTTATGCAGTCGTATAGTGGTATTTTGTCCCAGAATATTCTTGGTGAGTGCTTATTCGATCACTTTGAAGAGCTGCCCAGAACGTGGCTAGAAACCAAGCTTAAGACATCTGCAGATTTAGAAACGCGTTCATTCTCTAGTTGGGAAAACCGACCATACCTTTTTAAGTTCAACAACTTCTCTCCGGTTTCCAACAGCAGTAACCTGATGTTCCAAGATATTGTGATCACACCTCTGCGCTCGTTGTCAGGTGATGTTAGCCACATTGCCATTCAGATTAACGACGTTTCCGAAACGGCGCGTAACCGTATTCATTTGCGAGAGACTAACCAACACCTGTCGGAAATCAGTCGTAAAGACGGCCTTACTGGATTGTTTAACCGAGCGTATTGGGAGCAGTCGTTGAAAGAGGAGTTCGCTCAACTTAAAGTCATCGAAGGGGCGAGTTCACTGGTTATTTTCGATATCGACCACTTCAAGAAGGTCAACGATACCTACGGACACCACACGGGAGATGAGGTAATTCGTCGTACTTCAAGCCTGTTGCGTAAAACAGCGCGTAGTAGTGATATTTGTGGTCGCTTCGGAGGGGAAGAGTTTACGGTGTTGCTGCCGCACACCAATCAAGAACAAGCCAATTACTTTGCTGAACGATTGCGAAAGCGAATTGAGCAAGAAATCGTGAAAGTTGAAGAGTTTTTGATTAACTACACGATAAGTATCGGCGTTTGCGAGTATAAATCGTATTTTGAGAGTCATACACAATGGCTAAAGAGTGCCGATGCAGCGTTATATCGCGCTAAAGAAAGTGGAAGAAATCAAACCTGCAATCATGAGGATGCTTAAGCTAATTGGATAAAAACCATGCAGTTAGTGCATCAATGCTTATTAATATGAAATAAGTTAATGAAATTTTCTCGGCATGTCTTACTATTGAAACTAATTCGCTTTCAGCTTCGAAGGCTTGCACAAAACGGAGAAAAACAGTGGTTGTAGAAACCGATGGATATCTCGCTCTAATCGAGCACTTGTCACTCAACTTAGACATTTTCACGTCTGAAATTGGTGACACAGGATCAGAAAGCATTGAAGATGTCGTAACGGACATGGTTGCGTCGAACATCATGGCGATATTCGAACAAAACCCAGAATTGCATTCAAGTGTGCGCTTTAAGTTACTAAAAGAAGCTGATGCGGTAGTGGAAGATTTGGGTGAAGTGCTTGCGGGTGTATGGACGAAGAAAGCGACCAATGAACAGATCGCTTTCCTAGATGAGTACATTGCGCTGGTGAAAAACTTATTTGATACCGCTGTCGCGACTTACGACTGATTCTAATCTTTCGTCATTTCAATCTAAAGGAGAGTTACATGGTAACTCTTCTTACTTGCCAAAATTTCGATGCCCAGTAAGGGTTATCGATTCTAGAAATGATCACGCCTTTTGATGTAGAAGCGTGCATAAACTGTTTATTCCCCAGATAGATACCTACGTGGTAGGTGCTTCTTCTCGTTTTAAAAAATACCAAGTCACCTTGTTGCGCGTCTGACCAACTCATTTCAACGCCTTGCTTAGATTGTTGGCGTGTCGTTCGAGGTAGCGACATTTTGTATGCCTCAACAAATGCTTTTTGCACGAATGCAGAGCAGTCAATGCCGGACTTTTTCGTTCCACCTAATCGATAAGGTGTACCTTCCCATTCATCATAAAAGTCGAACAAACTTTGATTATCTGAGAGGAGCTGAGTTACAGGGAGGGAGTGCTCTGCTTGCGTTTCTGGATCCGGGCCAGATGAACAAGCACTAAGTAGCACACTGATTATCAAAGGAAAATAAATACGACGCACATCACCCATCTGTCATTCCTACGACTTAAAACTGAAATATTAACGTCATAACCAATACCTAGTATGGGCAGCAAATCACGTTATTGTCTCACTTATGTGACGAACAAACGGAAAGTTGATTCAAACCCAAGAAAGAACATAAATTAATTATGACGATGCGCAAACGTTTACGCTTTTCTTTTTCACTGATTCAGACTATCAGTGCAACATTTTTAACTATCATCGCACTTGTTATAGCCCTTTCTACCGCAAGTTTCAAAGGAATGGAGCAGGTTGGGGAACAATTTGAAGAGTTGTCTCAAAAAGCGTTACCGATGGCAATGGCAAATGCGACACTCACTCGCAATGTGCTAGAACAGGTCAAGTTACTTAACTATGGGATGCAAATTACTGATCCCACTGAACTACTTCTTACCATTTCACAAATTGAGGCGTTAGCAAAGCAGAGTGATGGGCTAATCGAGCAAACATCCACTGTGGCAGAACATCTCTCAAGTATGCTGAGAGAAAACGTTGCAGAGCTTCATCAAGTCACCAATTCGATCTTATCGAAGCAGTCTGCGGTGATTCAGATGCAAAGCGATATTAACGCCGCAGTGGGTGGCTTTCGCTATGGTTTGAGCTCTATCGGGCCGGAGATGAACCGAATTAGTTCGTTCCTCAGTGAGGATAAACCTGAGTCTAGCGACGCAGCGAACCGCTTTATCGCCTCTGCAAGCTCAATGGAGAGTACTTTCTTGCTTATGATGACGCAGACCGAGTTAGAGAAAGCCGAGAAAGAGTATAGGGAAATGCGCAATCGAATTGCTGGTATCAATCTCGCTTTTGATGACTTCAAAGAGTGGCATCCGGAGGTTAATGAGTTTACCAGCTTGATCGCGCCTTATGACATGGTGCAAGCTGGCTTTAACGATGACGGCGTCTTGCGTTTAATACTGACCAAGCTAGAGCACAGCAAACAACAGAAAGCGGAGTTTCAACGTGCCTCACAGCTCGCAAACGAAACCATGTATTTGCTCGACCAAGTATCTGATGCCGCGTCTGATCTTATTGATGATCGTAAGTCCGTAGTTCACAGTACCATTCAAAACGCGAGTTTGATGTCAGTTATATCCGCTGGTGTTATCTCTCTAGTGGTCTTAGTGACGTGGTTTGGTCTAAGAACGTGGATCAACCGGGGCCTCAAGAATATCCTTAGCCGTTTGTCGGCACTGACAGAGCACGATTTCCGAGGTAAAGCGCAAGAGGTTGGACCGTTTGAGTTAAAAGAAGTCGCGCGCAAACTCAATCAAGTTATCGACTCAACGCATGATTCTATTTCTACCGTCACGCGTAACTGCGAAACCTTGTATCAAACCGCTGAGATCAGCCATGATGCGGCAGAGCAAACAAATCAAAGCCTAACTGTGCAAAATTCGGCGCTGGCGAGTATGGTAACGACGGTTACGCAACTAGAGGCTTCGATTCGAGAGATTGCGATGGTGACAAATGCCTCTTCCGAAGTTTCATACTTAGCGACGAAACATACGGTCAAAGGCGTGGGCGTGGTTGAGAAAAATCGCCAGCGTTTGGAGTCGTTAGAGAATTCACTCAATATGAATGAACAATCGATGTTAGAACTCGATGAGCGCGTCAAACAGATTCGTGAAATGGTGGACATGATCAGCGGCATTGCTGATAACACTAACTTACTTGCATTAAACGCGGCGATCGAGGCCGCTCGGGCAGGAGACCAAGGCCGAGGATTTGCGGTCGTTGCGGATGAAGTTCGTAAGTTAGCCAGAGATACCTCTCAGCAGACGACCAACATTCGCGAAATTATGAATGAGTTAGTTGCGGCGGCGGAACGTTCTCGTAAAGCGGTGAGTGATTCGCGAGAAGAAATGTCATGTGCGTTGCAATCAAGTCAACAAGTGAAATCAGCATTTACCGATATCAATGAAGCGGTACAACTGATTCAGCAGCGTGTCGACCAGATCTCTGTTGCGACAGAAGAGCAAGAGCGAGCAACGGCGGATGTGTCGCAAGCCATTACACATATTTCTGACCAAGGTGTACACACCAAACTTCAGTTGGAGTCGATGGTCGAGAGCTCAGAACAAGTTTCAGACATCGCGGGGCATCAACAAGCAATGCTGCACAAATACGAGCTGCATCAGATGAGTTGATCCAGTATTAGGTGAGACCAAACAAACTTCCAATACGACCAAAGGCAGGGCAATCGCTCTGCCTTTTATTTTTCGACTCCAAGAGTGAGTGACCCAAATCGCAAATTGATTAACGGCACAAGAGAAATGTGTTACCAGCATTTGTTAATGCTTTGTTATCGCTCCAAGGTTGTTAGAATATTCCGCTCAGTCAACGGAGTGAGATAAATGCCAGAGCGAGCAAGTCTGATATTAATAAACGATCATGGGGAGGTTTTATTGATTGAACGAGTGAAGAGCGATAAACACTATTGGGTGTTTCCTGGCGGTAGTGTAGAGGATGGTGAGAGTCTTCCTGAAGCGGTGAAACGCGAAGCTCTAGAAGAGACCTCTATAGAGCTGAAATCGCTCACACCTGTGTTTCAGATTCAAAATCAAGGCAGAATGGATCATTACTTCTTATCAAATATCAGCTCAGCTACCACAACGCTAGGTTATGGCCCCGAGCAACAAAGGCAATCAGCTTCCAATCAATATATTTTGAGATGGGTGAGTTTTACTGAGCTAGCCGTGCTTCCTCTGTTTCCAGTTGAAGCGAAACAAATATGCCTTCAGAGCGAGGAGGTATTCATTGGTCGATAAAGTGTGTCCTCTGGTGTTACGAAAACAAAACCGCGAGATACTTCTTTTCAAACATCCTCTTGCGGGCGTTCAGTTGGTTAAAGGCACTGTTGAACTCTTCGATTGCGACTTCTTAAGTGCGGCAAAAAGAGAATTGGCAGAAGAGTCGGGCATCGAAATGGTCAATCAAACAACCTACTTAGGGGCTTGGGAGAGTGGGTTTCAAGAGCAACGTTGGCATTTCGTTTTGTGTGAGTGTGAAGCGTTGCCGGAACATTGGGTCTTCCACACTCAAGATGATGGTGGGCATGATTTCGAATTCTTTTGGCATGAAGTTGCGAAAGACATTTCTTCCTGCGCCCATCCTGTTTTTCAGCGTGCTCTAGAGCAGGTTCGTGAGTTGCTCCGACTTGGAGAAATGAAGTGAACGTTGAAATTGGTAATCACACGAATGCAGAGTTGCTTCAAGAACTCAAAGAACAACACATTCAATTCAATCCGTTTGCATTGCAGCTGTTTGAAGACAAAATGATACAAACCAAACAAAGTGCCCAGACATTGTCTGTACTGGTAACAACGCCTTTGGATTTGGGGGCACCTTTTGGCGCAACGCTGGCTGAGCTTCTTGATCATGCAGCTCTGAAAGGGCTAGAGCCTTGTCCGCTCGCCGTCGCACCATACTTGTTACTTCAAGGTATTTCTCTCACAAAAGGTGAATACGTAACGCTCGCTTCTTTGCCTCTAGCTAAAGAGGATACCTATCCTAGAGGTTTGTATCTGCGTAAGCGGGATGATGGTTTGTGGCTAAGAGGCTACCGATGTGATGATGATTTTATTTTTCCGCCTTCAATGAAGTTTGTGTTCATTGACTTAAAAGCACCACAAGAGGGATAACCTTGACCTACGTTTACCATCGCGTACCAAGCAACTTGACGGGAGACCGATTAAAACCTCTTAACTGCTTGAAAGCATCACACCCGAACTTGTATCAACAACATGTCCAGAAATACGAGTATCGCCCGCAAGCTCTACAGCGTCGTGTTCATGGATTAGATTGCTATTGGAATGACGTGCTTCACTTTACGCCGATTCATCCGGTTAAGGTATTAGAGGGATTTAGAAAGTGCGGCCTTGAGACGACAACGCTAGGTCGTTGGTTTCGATTTGATGTGAGAGAACTCGGCTTTGATCAAACCAATACCGTGATTTTCTGGTCGCCCAATCAAGAATTTGGTGATTGGAAAGAATCAAAAGAGGATTTTATGCCTTACAGAGAGACCGAGCTTTCACAACTCAGCGAACTTCCGAGCAAAACGCTATGCTTTTATCAGGAGCGAATCGATAAGGAAAAAGTGCCATTGTTATTCTTTCGTACCCCTCACGTACTGTTTAAAGGCACTGTCGCTCTCAAAAATGGCGTCGAAATTACAATTATTTAGCTGATTTCTATATGCTTTGCGCATTCATTCAGATAAGGAAAGGAAACGATAATGGATAAATTCGTACTGTTTCTCCTATGCCTTTGCCTGACAGTGGGTGGTGTCATCCACATTTACGACAATATTGTCGATGGCTTTTTGCCTTACGATTTTGCCCCAGGCTGGTTAAATATGTATTGGAGTGCGCTTGGCCTCCTTGATTTGCTTGCCGTGTATTTGTTGATCAAGCATCGCCGAACAGGGCTGGTTTTACTGTTATTGATCATGTTGAGCAGCGTTGGCTTCAACTCTTATGCGCACTATGGATTAGGCGTACTAGAGAGCAGTGGACAACTACAGTGGCAAACGTTGTTGTTAGGATTTTCTATTGGAGTATCTATCTGGCTGTGGAATTCGCAAAAGCAGCGCCGATCACGTCAGATATTCCGTTAATTCTTTAGACGTTACGTATTTTTCAACAGGGAAGTGTTATGGATAATTTTAAGGAGCTAGCAAGCTTCGGCATTTTTGCAGCGTTATCAGGCTTTAGTTTTGGCGCCATCTTTTTTGGGATCGCGTTTGTATATTCGGCCATCAACAAACAACAAGACGTGAGTGTACTCGCCATTTCGTCGATTATCTTGGGCATTATCGGCTTGTTTGTTGGCGTGACCCAGTCAAATAAAAAACGCGATTTGATTAAAGCTTAACGGTTTTTATTCAATCCGAAGTACATTGGGATGAGTTGCGGTCGCGTGCTCGTGATACATATCATCTAGGTAGGTCAGCAACTCGTCCTCATCGAGAAAGGGCGGCACTACAAAGTCTCTTATTGGGCGCTTTATCGAAGCTTCCGAATCGATATAAAGCGCCCAAATCCCATCTTTGCATTCAGCAAGCATGATCTTTCCGAACACATTCACTTTCATTGAACTGCTCATGAGGAAGACTTTTTCTTGTAACGAAATGGCTGGGTAATCAGTTTATCTAATCTTTGCTCGTCTTTGTCGCGAATCTCTGGAACACCAATCACAACATCATCATGACCTAATTCCGGTTGAGCGCGGTAAGTGCCAAACAAACGATCCCATATCGACAAGAAGAAACCAAAGTTTGAATGTGTCTCGCGCACGATGACAGAGTGGTGCACTCGGTGCATGTCCGGCGTCACAACCAATTTGCGTAACTTCGCATCCCAAGGTAGTGGTAGCTTTGCATTGCTATGGTTAAACATCGCGCTGGCATTCAATACGATCTCAAATACCACGATGGCGATCGGAGACACACCCAAAGCAAACACCGCAGCGATTTTTACAATCATTGAGAGAATGATTTCTATCGGGTGGAATCGTGTCCCGGTTGTGACATCGATATCCAAGTCAGCATGATGCATGCGGTGAAGCTTCCATAGCGGTTTAACTCGATGGAAGACTAAATGCTGTAGGTAGATGATGAGATCGAGTAGCACAACGGCTATCAGCACATGTAACCAAGTCGGCAAGGCGAGTGCATTGAGTAGACCCCATTGGTTTTCATAAGCGATGATGGCTGCTTGGAAAGCGGCGATAGGCATCACAACGGCAACAATGACACTATTTAGCGCGACCAATGTGAGGTTGTTAAACCAGCGAAATGAACGGTCGACGGTCAACTGCTTTCTTGGTAGCTTGTTTTCCCAAAGGGTACACAGCAACAAAACACCAATAAAGATGCTGAGTCGTAGCCAAGAAGGGTCGTTAAATGCTGTTTCAGTCACGCTAATTTCCTTGATTGATTCGCTTATTTGTTAAGACCTTAAGACTCCACCGTATCTTTCACCGAGAAGAAAGGAATGTGAATATCAGTCCGTTTACGAGCATTTCTTGAGACTAACTGGCGATGCAAGTAGAATCGCGCTCTACTTCATACATGCACTTATTCTAACTGGCACTTTCTATCCATGAGAATCCACGCTTTCCATTGTTTATATCAGCACCGTCAATCTATCTCAACGAAGCCGTTTAACGCTCGTGGCTGTAAAGTGGTTCGCTGTCCATATTGTCAGGTTTCTGAGCAATATTGTTTGTGCGACATTCAGCCTAACATCGAATCCAATATTGCCTGCATGCTGATCGTATCAGAAAACGAAGTGTTCAAGCCGAGTAATACCGGGCGTTTAATTGCTGATACGATTCAAGAGACCTACGTGTATCAATGGAATCGTACTGAGCCTTCTCAAGAGATGCTCGTACTGCTAGAAAACGATGCTTATCAACCTGTGGTTGTCTTCCCTGCAGATTACGTGGATGAGCCTGAACGTTTGTTGGATGGTTTGAATCCAGAGCGTTTGAAGGCATCCGATTGTTCGGACAAAAAATGGTTACTGATCTTCATTGATGGCAGTTGGCGTGAGGCGCGTAAGATCTTCCGCCGTTCAGAGTTTCTTAAATCTTTGCCTGTGCTTTCCATTGAGCCTGAATCATTGTCTGAATACATCATGCGCCGCTCGGACAACGAGCAGCATTTGTCTACTGCAGAAGTCGCGACGTTAGTATTCAAACAGGCAGGTGAAGAGCAAGCTTCGGAGTGCCTGCAATTGTGGTTTGAAGCCTTCCGTGAAACCTACATGCTGACGAAAACTCGCGTAAAAACCGACTGGTCTCGACCGCATCTGAAACGTTTCAAAGAGTGGGCTAAAATCGAGAGCTAACTCTAAGGAATGAACTTTTGTTGATGGCTTGTTGTTCAACTGGCTTCAATGAGGGGATAAATCTGCATTCGGTCACGGTTTGCAGGCGTACAGATATGGATAATGCCTAAAGTTTATCTTTTTGACTCCAGCATATTTTGGGAGTCGTTTGAGCATTTTAGGAGAGAATTGCATGTATTACGGCTTTGATGTCGGTGGCACTAAAATCGAGTTTGGTGCGTTTAACGAAAAACTTGAGCGTGTAGCAACTGAACGTGTACCAACACCAACAGACAACTACGACTTGCTGGTAGAAACCATCGCAGGACTGGTTAACAAATACGATGCGGAATTTGGTTGTGAAGGTACGATTGGTCTTGGCCTTCCTGGGATGGAAGATGCGGATGACGCAACTGTACTAACGGTTAACGTACCTGCAGCAAAAGGCAAACCACTTCGTGCTGATCTTGAAGCAAAAATCGGTCGCAGCGTAAAAATTGAAAACGATGCAAACTGTTTCGCGCTTTCTGAAGCATGGGATGAAGACCTTCAAGACGAACCATCTGTACTAGGTTTGATCCTTGGTACGGGTTTTGGCGGCGGCTTTATCTACGAAGGTAAAGTATTCTCTGGCCGTAACCACGTAGCGGGTGAGGTAGGCCATACACGTCTTCCTATCGATGCATGGTTCCACCTAGGCGACAACGCACCTCTACTAGGTTGTGGTTGTGAAAAGAAAGGTTGTCTAGATAGCTACCTATCTGGTCGTGGTTTCGAGCTTCTTTACGCGCATTATTACGGCGAAGAGAAGAAAGCGATCGACATTATCAAAGCAAACGCAGAAGGCGAAGCAAAAGCGGTTGAGCACGTTGAGCGCTTTATGGAGCTTCTTGCAATCTGTTTCGCGAACCTGTTTACTGCGACTGACCCACACGTTGTTGTACTAGGCGGCGGTCTATCTAACTTCGAACTGATTTACGAAGAGATGCCAAAGCGTATTCCTAAGTACCTGCTTTCTGTCGCGAAATGTCCAAAGATCATCAAAGCAAAACATGGTGATTCAGGTGGCGTACGTGGTGCTGCGTTCCTAAACATCAAATAATCGTCTGAGTTTTCGGTAAGCGAAAATACATAAGACCTATATTGAAAGCTTCGTTTTCCTTTAAGGTGAAACGGGGCTTTTTACTTATAGAGTACGAACAAAAAGAATAGGTATAAAAAACTCGCGACGAATCGCGAGTTTTTGTTTTGGTCTGTGTAGTTTGGCTTATTTGTTCTTTTTACCTACGCCCAAGTTTTCTTTTTGAGCTAGGGTGATCTTGCTAAAGCCTAATTTTCTGAAGTAGTTATCACGGTAGTTACGCACCGCTTTAGTATCAGATACTGCTTCAATTTGTTGCTCCATCTTTAGGAACTCAGTGATGTCGATACCTTCGGCTTCTGCAACCGCTTCTTGAATGTTGCGGTGTTGCTGGTACGAGAACGTCAGTTCTTTGTCTTGGTCTTTGTAAGTGTAAAGAATGGTGCGAGCCATAGCTGTCTCTCTGAAAAATTTTTCTGTAATCAATAAAAAGGCCAGACATGCTGACCTTTGAATTCTGAATTGGCCTAGATTCTGCCTTGAAGCGGGATAATTGTCACGCTTTCTCCCGCTTTTACTGTGTCAACAGCAGGGGAGATTTCGATCAAACAGTTTGCCTCACTCATTGAACGTAAAATACCAGAACCTTGTTTGCCCGTTGTGCACACCGTTAGGCGACCTGTTTCGTCTAGTTCGTAGATACCGCGACTAAACTCGGTACGACCTTGGCGAGAGCGCAGATTTTCTGTTGCAATGGCACTGACTTTGAGTGGCTTCCAACCTTGTTCACCTTGCATCTTACGCAGCGCAGGCTCAACAAAGTTAATGAATGAAACCATCACAGCCACAGGGTTACCCGGTAAACCGAAGAAAGGCTTATCGTTGATTTGACCGAACGCAAGTGGACGACCTGGGCGCATGTTGATACGCCAGAAATCAATTTGTCCCAGCTTATCCAATGCCAGCTTAATGTAATCTGCATCGCCAACGGATACGCCGCCAGAAGTCATCACTACGTCGGCTTGCGCAGAAGCATTTTCGAGCGCTTCAATCATTAATTGCTCGTTATCTTCTAGGATACCGAAATCCAAAATTTCACAGCCAAGTTTCTCTAACATGCCCATGATAGTGAAACGGTTTGAATCGTAGATTGAATTCGCTTTCTGTTCTGTGCCTGGCGCTTGAACTTCGTCACCGGTAGAGAACACAGCAACTTTCAACTTGCGGAACACGTTCGCTTCTCCAAAACCAAGAGAAGCAATCATGCCCATCTCAGGGGAGGTTAGGCGAGTGCCTGCGGTAAACACATCGCTACCAATTGCTAAGTCTTCACCTGCTTGGCGAACGTTTTGACCAGTTTTGATGCTCGCACCATTGAACGTGACAGTATCGCCATCCTGTTTCGCTTGCTCACGCATAACAACGGTATCACCATTGATAGGTGTTGGTGCGCCCGTCATGATCTTAACCGCTTGACCAACTTCCAAAGGCTGATCGTAAGCGTGACCTGCCATCACTTCAGCAACCACTTGGTAGCTTTCACGCTCGACGTCATCACCGCGAATCGCGTAACCGTCCATCGCTGAGTTTGTGTATTGCGGAACATTCACTGGTGACACAACATGATCTGCAAGCACACGGCCGTATGCATCTTCAATCTTGCATGCTTCGGTTTCAGAAACCGTGTTTACCAACGAAAGGATCTTTTCTTGTCCTTGAACCACAGAAAGGAAAGCTGGAGAAAGGGTATCGCAGCAAGCGGCTTCTTTCTCTTTACTCTTTGGTGCTTTCGCTTCTTGAACATACCGAATAACGAACTGGGCAATTGCTTCAAGATCGTTGATGTTCATTTGTGGCAGATCAGAATCCAATTCGCCGCTGTCTGAAGCAATCGCGATGATGTTTTCATCATTTGGATGAAGCCAAGGCTTGCCGACTTCTTCACGGTGCAATTCGATCTTAGGAAAGGCAATGTTTTTGCAGCCTTCCACTAAAACCACGTCTAGTTTGTCTTCGTCGAAACGCGTCAGTAGGTAATCAAACTCCGATTCTGACTCTGGTGTTTCTGTCATCAGTGCGAAGCGGTTACGAGAAGAGATCAGCATTTGCGATGCGCCTGCTTTACGTAGGCGGTGGCTGTCTTTGCCCGGTTGGTCGACATCGAAGTTATGGTGTGCGTGCTTTAGCATACCGATGCGTAAACCCGCGTCGGTCAACTTTGGTAGCAATGCTTCAAGTAGCGTAGTTTTGCCCGTGCCAGAGTAAGCAGCAAAACCAAGAATAGGGATGTTTAGCGTGTGTTTCATGATTCGAGTTGTCCAAATTGCGCCAGTTCTTCAGGCGTATTTAAGTTGACGAAACAGTTTGGTGAGTCGCTAAAGTCAACGTAACTGGTGTTGCACTCTTTGTAGAGTAGGATGATCTTACGATCGCCACGTTCTAAAAACGCGGTCAGCTTTGGCAGTACGCGCTTGTGGTAAAGCGTGAAGACAGGCTGCTGGTGGTCGCCATCATGAGCAACCAAAATATCGGTGTCTTCTTTTACTGCATTGCAAAAACGTTCAACAAGATCAGTGTTGATTTGTGGGCTGTCGCAAGGGACGAAGCCAACCCAATCGGTTTCTGCATGAACCAAGCCCGCGTGGATACCGCCCATCGGACCTGGGAAATCTTTAAATTGATCGCTGAAGACGAAACCAAACGCACGGTAGGCGTCTTGGTTTCGGTTCGCATTGATTAGAATGCGTGGTGTTTGCGGAGATAAACGTTCGATAACGTGTTCGATGAGTGGCTTCTGATTCAGTTCGATCAGACCTTTGTCTTTTCCACCCATGCGGCTGGCTTGACCACCAGCCAAAATGACCCAACTAGTTTGTGTTGGCTGAAGCATATGCGTTCTCTTGGGATGTTTCTTTTGGTATGACATACAAGAGTGGAGACTCTACCAAAGTCTTGTCTTTAATCCACCACTGTTTTTTACATAAATCCGTCAACGCGTTCGCTTGGTGGCTAGTCACAACAATACTAGAACCGCGATCAAGCAGATCTTTTGCCATGATAACCAGACGTTCAATCGACTCTTGGTCGAGAGAGGCACTTGGTTCGTCCATCAACAAAATCGATGGTTTTAAGATCCAAGCTCGTGCCATTGCTACGCGTTGCTTTTCACCGCCGGACAATACAGAGATGTGTTCGTCGGCTAAGGTTTCTAACCCTACCATGCGCAGCGCACTAATAACTTGAGCTCGCTTATCTTTTGCCGTGTCTTGTTGATATTTAACTCCATAAACGACGTTTTCATACACAGTGCCGTCAAAAAGGTAAGGAGACTGATGGAGATAAATCACGTCAACACGACCATTGCGACGTGTCCACTTCTTCAACCAAGTATCTTTCGGTGCCACCACTTTACCCGTTGAAGGCTTGAGCAAACCTGCAAGGATCTTGAGTAGGGTGGTTTTACCAACGCCATTGTCACCTTTTAGGTAAATCGCGTCGTTTGGACCAATGGCCAATTCAGGGATGTGGAAAAGCACACGCTCTTTAAAGCGCATGGACAATTGCTCGGCGGTAATTTTTATAGTCATAATTCACCCTTACATTGGGTCGATGGCGAGTCGATTGCTTGCTTCATGTTCTTAGATAGCCTTTGCCTCTCATGCTCGATAAGAGGAAGTTGAGCGCTAACGCTAACGATAGTAATACAATTCCTAATGCAACTCCTTGCGCAAAAGCACCTTTACTACTTTCCATAGCAATGGCAGTCGGAATATTACGGGTTACGCCCATAATGTTGCCACCAACCATCATTGAACAGCCTACCTCTGTGACGATTCGTGAGAATCCCGCAATGATAGCCGCCAATAAAGGAAAACGTGTCTCCCAGATCATAGTAGCAGCGATACGAGGGATTGACGCACCTAACGTAATCGCTGTTTCAACTGCGCGACGGTCACTCGATTGAAGCGCACCGTGCATCATGGAAACCAGAACCGGAAAACAGACGATCATTTGTCCTAAGATCATGGCTTTTTGCGTAAACAGCATTTGCCAATCACCCAAAGGGCCTGCTCTTGAAAGCATCATGTACAGTAGCAAACCAATCACTACCGTTGGCACCGCCTGTAAGGTGTTCACAATGGACAGCAAGAACCACTTACCACGAAAGTCGGTGTAGGCGAGGACAAAAGACATCAAAATAGACGGCAATACCACCAAAGATATTGCCGTAATAGAAACACTAAAGGAGACCGCAACGATCTCCCATAGGTCTGCATCAAAATTCACCAGTAAGCGCAGGGCTTCTAGTGTTGTATCAGCAAGATTCATATTGCGTTATTTGCTCTCAGCATTCGCAACGAACAATTGTTTACCATTCAGACGGAAGCCATTGATCAGCTCTTGACCGCGTGGGTTCACCAACCAGTCACTGAAAGCCTTCGCACCTTGGTAGTTGATGGTTGGGTAACGCTCTGGGTTCACCAAAATCACTTGGTACGGGTTAAACAGTTTTTCGTCGCCTTGGAATAGAATCGCAAGATCCAATTTATTTTGGTAAGCCAACCAAGTGCCACGGTCAGTCATGGTGTAGCCTTGCATTTCTGACGCCATGTTTAGAGTAGGACCCATGCCTTGACCTACGCTGCGGTAGCCACCAAAGTTTGGTTCCATCTTAGTTTGCGCCCAGATGCCCAGTTCTTTTTTGTGTGTACCAGAATCATCGCCACGAGAGATGAATGTCGCGTCTTTGTTTGCGATCTCTTTGAATACGTCTAGTACTGACGCATCGTCTTTAACTTGTGCTGGGTCAGCTTTAGGGCCAACGATAACGAAGTCGTTGTACATCAGTTTACGTGGAAGGACGCCGTAGCCGTTCTCAACAAACACACCTTCTGCTTTAGGAGCGTGTGTCATAACCAAATCAACGTCGCCGTTTTCACCCATCTTCAGCGCTTTACCAGTACCAGCAGCGATGATATCCACTTTGTAGCCAGTGTCTTTTTCAAATTGAGGAAGTAGGTAGTCCAGTAAGCCAGAATGGTAAGTACTTGTTGTTGTCGCCAGGCGAATGTGTTCGCCATCTTGAGCTGAAAAAGCAGAGTAGCTTACAAGAGTGATTGACGTTGCAGCTAGAGTCAGCGCAATTTTTTTCATTTTAGTTGTTTCCTTTCCAATGATTCTTTGGCTTCTTAAGTCTTGGGTTACTAAAGAAGTCGCCAGAGCGTCAGAGAGCGCTCAAATCACAAGCCACCTTAGGGTGAGGGAGCGAGAAGCGATGGTATTGCATTGATGTCTCCCACATCCTGAGATCACTTGGACACTCCATATAGCAAACAAGATGCCAACATTTTACAAGCTCAAAATGTTTGATTTATGCGCTAATTCATGGACTTATTTGCATAAAAATTTGCGTTGGTACAAAATGTCGCACTTTTTGTAGGGTATCTCTATTTAAACTTGGTACACTCTGTCCCATTCCAATCCAACTGGGGTAAATATGTCTACTCAATCCCATATTAGTACAAACCAACAATACAACGCTTTTTCAGTACTGGTCGTTGATGACGAACTCGGTATGCAAGCCATCCTTAAAAAGGCGCTGGGCAAACTGTTTTCTCAAGTCGATACAGCGGGCAGCATTGAAGAAGCGGAAGAGCTACGTAACTCACGCCACTACGATTTGATTCTGTTGGATATCAACTTGCCGGGGCGTTCAGGGATTGAATGGGAAGAGGCGTTTGAAGATGACGACAAACGCGCGGATGTCATTTTTATGACCGGCTACGCGGATTTGGAAATTGCCATTCGAGCACTTCAGCTTGGTGCGTCGGACTTTATCCTCAAGCCGTTCAACCTAGAACAGATGCTGAAAGCGGTCAGTCGTTGTATGGATCGTCGTTTGAACGAGCGCATGCAATACGCGATGAAGCGTGACTATCAGCGTCACAACACCTCAGAGATTATTGGCGGCTCGGAAAAAACTCGCCAACTCAAACAGTTGATTACGCAATTTGCACCGTCTCGTGCGTCTGTATTAGTAGAAGGCGAGTCGGGCACGGGTAAAGAACTGGTAGCGAGAGGCATTCACCAAGCAAGTGGTCGAACAGGTCCATTCGTCCCACTTAACTGTGGCGCGATTGCACCAGAGCTTTTAGAGAGTGAGCTATTCGGCCATACCTCAGGGGCTTTTACAGGCGCTAAGAAATCTCGCGAAGGTCTTTTCCGCGTAGCCAATGGCGGCACATTATTCCTTGATGAAATCGGTGAGATGCCTTTATCCATGCAAGCATCACTGCTGCGTGTATTAGAGCAGCGCACCATTCGTCCGGTAGGTTCTGAGCGTGAAATCAGCATTGATGTTCGTATTGTCGCGGCGACCAACCGCAACCTCCAAGAAGAGGTCAACAAAGGTAACTTCCGTAGCGACCTTTACTACCGTTTGAACGTGTTGAAGATCGAAGTTTCCCCTCTGCGTGAGCGTAAAACTGACTTGTTTGAACTGGTTCCATACTTCAGCAACATGCTGACCAGTGAACTGGGTATGCAAGCACCGAAGTGGGCTCATGAAGATATGGAAGCCATGAGTGAATACGATTGGCCGGGCAACATTCGTGAGCTTAAAAACCTCATTGAACGTTGCATTCTGCTAGGCAAACCGCCTGCACATCACTGGCGCGAACTCAATGGCGGTCATGCTTTACCTAATGTTTCCATTACCGTGTCACACAGTGAAGAATTGCCAACCTTCAAAGAGGGTAAAGAGTTCTCTGGTGAAGGCTATCCAAACACTTGGACATTAAAAGAAGTGGAAAAAGCGCATATCCAACAATTGGTTAATTTGCACGAAGGCAACAAGTCGGCGGCGGCTCGAGATTTAGGAGTGGCACGAAAAACGCTAGAGCGCAAATACAAAGAGTGGGATTCTGAGGACGAGGATTATGCCGAGTAGTAGTTGGCAGCAACACAAAGGATTGTCTAAATGGACGTACCGATTCAAAACCATGGTGCGTTATCGACTGTTGATTTTGACATCTGCACCAATCTTCTTAACGCTGATAGCCCTTATTGGCATTACGATCTATTGGTCGATTCACTATACGTGGCAAAACGCGTTATTAGACGTTTCGGAGCGTTTGGGGGTCGCTAATAACAGCATTACGCTGCTGCAACAAAAGCAGGCGAACTACGTCAAATCGTTCGCGGACTCTTATGACTTCCGTACCCGAGTGAACCAAAATGTCCCACAAGCAGAGTTGCAAAAGTGGGTGACTGCGCAGAAAAAACGCTACGGTTTGGACTTTTTGTCCTTCCAACGTGTTAATTCGATGGAAAACAAATTCCGCTTTATGGATTTAACTAAGCGCGAATCTTTCTTCGATGTTCTGGACAGAAAAGAACTGGAAAGGCTAGACCCCGAACTCGCCAAACGTGCTGAAGTGCCGATTCTAAAAAGCGGTGGTGTGGAAGCGCGTGGCTTGGTGAGTCGAACCGTGATCCCAGTTTACAGCCAGCAGAATGACTTGATTGGCTTCTTAGATGGCGGTTTGCTGCTCAACAATAGCACGGTATTGGTCGATCAAATTCGTGATCTTATCTATTTGAGTGATCATGACACCCTCCGTCCAGTCGGGACTCTGACGGTATTTTTGGATGATCTTCGCGTCAGTACCAACGTTCCGTTAGACAGCGACCAACGTTTGGGGCGCGCTATCGGTACACGAGTAAGTTCTGAGGTATACAACAAGGTATTGGCGGAAGGTGAGCAATGGGTCGACCGCGCGTTTGTTTACGATGCTTGGTATATCACCGCTTATCAACCAATCAAAGACCAGTACGATAATGTCATTGGGATGCTCTACACCGGTTACTTGATGTGGCCATTTGTCAAAGCGTATATGACCAATATCGTTGAGATCAGCTTGATTACCTTAATGTTGCTCTTAGTTTCTGGCGTGATGGTGTATCGCGGCTCACGTGATCTATTCCGTCCAATCGAGCGCATCTACAAAGTCGTGAAGCTTGTCCAGTTGGGTAAAGAAAAGCGCATTGGCCCATTAGGGTTGGATGAACACCATGAGCTGGCTCAGTTAGCGCGCCAGTTCGACAACATGCTTGATGCTTTGGAAGATCGTAAAGTCGAGCTGAAGAACTCTGCCATGCAGCTAGAAGGTAAAGTTCAACAACGTACGGCGAGCTTGAAAGACAAAACTGAAGAGCTTGAACTTCATATTCAACTGCTTAACCAAACCCGTGACAAACTGGTCGTTAACGAAAAGCTTGCCGCACTGGGTGAGTTAACTGCGGGGATTGCCCACGAGATTAACAACCCAACCGCAGTGATTCTGGGTAACGTTGAATTGATTCAGTTTGAGCTAGGTGAAGAGGCAAGCCGCGTTCAGGAAGAGATTGATGCGATTCACGCTCAAATTGACCGTATTCGCAATATCACGCGCAGCTTGCTGCAATACAGCCGTCAGGGTGGCGTACAAGACGAAATTACGTGGCAACACGTGAATCCAATCATCGATGAGAGCATCACGCTGGTTAAAACCGGCACTAAGAAGCGCGACATCGAATTTGTCACCGATTTACAAGCCCATACTTCAGTTGAGATCAATCGCCATCACTTGCTGCAGATTCTGGTGAACTTGCAGATGAATGGCATTCACGCGATGGACGGCAAAGGCAAGCTAACCGTCGTGAGTGAAGATTGGATTGAAGACGGCGAACTGAAAGGTGCCGCGATTCATGTCACTGACGAAGGTTGCGGCATTAAGCCAGAAAACTTAAGCCGTATCTTCTCTCCGTTCTATACCACTAAACGCGATGGTACGGGTCTAGGGCTTTCGGTTTCGCAAAGTATTCTTAGTCAAACTGGCGGCGAGCTAAAAGCTGAATCGGAATGGGGCAAAGGCAGTACGTTCAGTATCTACCTTCCAAAGAAAGCCGAGCTATTGCTTGAGGTAACGAATATCGCTTAACCGGCGATTCCAATTAGCTAACGCGTAAAGAAAAGGGTCAGTGTAATCACTGACCCTTTTTGTATCTGTCCTTCTCTAAACGCGAGAGGAATACGTTGAATTAACCCGTATGCACTGCAATCTTCGGTGGATTGATGCCATGCTTCTTGAACTCTTTCATCACACGCAGAGTAATGTCGGTTTCAAATAGCTTCTCGTAGGCGGTGTCTACCACATAAGCCTTACACGTTAGCTGAATCGCCAAGTAGTTATCCGTAATGGTCTGCTTGACGAGAACCGTTACTGGCTTAGGTAGGTGGATATAACGACTTGAAGACGCCGCTTCCTGAATCAAGTCACGCGCTAACGTTATGTCTTCATTCATGCCGACATAAAACGGAATCACCACCTGCATATCCAGCGCGCCATAGTTACCGCTGACCACAACTTCACTCAAGAACTTGTTGTTTGGAATCGTAATGATGTCATCGGTTAGGGTACGCATACGCACTGAGCGCAAACCAATCGCAATAATATCGCCGTAGTTGCCTTCGAACGTGACGCGGTCACCAACTTGGAACGGGCGATCCACCATCACCGTCATACCCGCGATGAAGGATGCGGCTAGGTCTTTCAATGCGAAACCGACCGAAACCGCTAACGTACCACCAATCAAAGCAAGGATTTGATCGTTAATACGGAAGCTCATCATAAACACGACAGAACCAGCGGTTAAGTAGATAAAGAACTGCAAGAAAGATTGAAGCTTTTGCAGGACCATGCGGTATTGCACGAACTGGCTACCAATACTTTCTACCATCGAGTTCATGAACTTAAGCAATAGCCACGTTGAGGCAATCACAATGATGGAGAAGAACACGCCGCTCCAGCGAATTAGGCTGGCAATTTGCGAGATATTATCCACACTCGCGATCTCTTCAGTCGCCAATGCAGAGGTGCTTAATAGCGATAACGCTAATACGGTGAGTAGTTTTTTCATCGTTATTTCACCAATAAATGTTGACGGTCGAGAACGTTGGTAATGTGACGGAACCAATGATCCGACACGCGAGCTTTGTCTTCGCTCCACTCAATAAAGCCGCGGCTTTGGAAGTAGCGCAGAGTACCAATCACTTCCGCAATACTTAGCTGAGTACATTCAGACAGCTCTTCCGGCGATGCCACTTCAAGCTGAACAATTGAGCGCAGCACTGCCAGCATAGGCTTTGGCATTTTCTCTAGCTCTTGAGACTCTGGTGCGTGGAACAATCGAACCACCACTTGTTGCGTCTCTTTGTTCTGACGAAGAGACAGGCGGAAGAAACGTAGCGCAACCGTTGGATTACCATCTGAGTAATGCCACAGAATACGGTAGAAACCTTGCTTAGCACGTTCTTCTTCGGTGATGTCTTCTTGGTCCCATTGTTTAGGCACGACAAGACCATCAAACGTCACTGGGTTCTCAATCTCTTGGTTAATACGTGTATCAAACAGCGCAGACAGTTGTTTCTCGCTCCAACGCGGCATAAACGCCACCCAGTCAAACAACAAACGTTCGCCACGAGCACGGTCGACGAAACGCCAGCTCGCTTTCTCAATCGCCATGACAACACGATGGTTCTTCTTAGAGCGACGCAGTAGGTTCGTCAACTTAATCAAGTCGCCCAAACCGCCAACCATTGGCTTAACTAATCGTTGAGCATTATCGACCGCAATGAGGTAAGAAGTGTCGCTTTTACGTAGGACAGAAAGCACTTGAATCTCAGATGCGTCTTCTTCTAATCCTAATTGCAGAGCGAGCTCTGACAGTAGTTCACTGTAGCCTGCGTAAGGGCAGTTCAAGTAAATTGGTTCTGCATTTTTTACTTTACTCAGCATAGTGCGCAAGAAGGTTGTAGTACCGACGCCTCGCTCACCGGAAACAACGCAAACCGCAGGGCTGTCTGTGAGAAGGTATTTGGACAGCAGCTTGATTTCATCAGAAGCGTATTCCACCAATTCACTGTCTTCGCTACCAGGGAGGATATACTCGAACGTTTGTTCGCCTTTGATTCTCGCCAGATTGGTGTCGCCACCTTTATTGCCCGTTTGCTTGGCGACTTCGATGCGGAACAAGTACGCCAGCGCTTGGCTAAACATGGTGTAATTAGACAGCATTGCCACGATACGATGCTTGGAGCTGTGTAGTATGATCCACACTGCACAAATCGCAGTGCCAATGATACTCAGGAACAAAGTGTCTTTGCGGCGCAGAGACCAGTTTACCCAAACCGGACGGTCAGAAAGCTTCTCTGTGACTTCGAACACCTTTTTACGCCATAGGCGCAACACAGACAATGTCACCAAGACAAACCAGAAGAAAAGCGCACTGTAGATCCAAGAGTAGATGGTGCCTTTGCCTAGTGTTCGAATCGAGATTTGCAGAATCACACCCGCAACAATGGCGCTCCATACGTAACGACGAATGGTCGAAAGGCGTAGGGCAATGACTTCCTTACTAGTACTGCGACTGTTGCGGTAAGCAAATTCGAGGATGAAGCTAATTGCGATTGAACCACCCAGAACCCACCAAGTGAAGATTTCTAGAATGATTAAATGCTGCAAGCTTGGGATTTCTGATAGCACGCGCAGAGAGAGCGTAATGGCAATCAACCAAGCAATGGCTCTATGCGCACGGCTGAAATACCAAATCAAACGAACCCAAATTGGCGGCTTAGCGACGTTATCCAGTTGAGTCTCGCGGAATAGATTGATGATGCGCTTGCTATTGGTTAACCACCACACCAAACCGAAGTAGATGAACAGCACTTTGACGCCAGCCCAAACGACCGGGATTGGCGAAATTAGAATCTCCTTGATCAGAGATTTGAAAGCACGAATCTGGAAGAACACTAAGTATTCAACATTAAGCTGTGTTTGACGCCACTCTTGCTTAAACTGAGTCACACCGTATGGACCAAAACCGGTCAGTTTGTCATGCGTGATGGGATCAGTAAGTTCCAGCAAACGCTCTTTACTTTGTCCAAGGCTGTTCAGTGTCAGGTAGCTGGATTGCGTCTCAAACCATTCGCTGTCTTCACCGGACTCACGATAAGTCTGTAAGTGCTTATCAAAGATAAGGGTCTGTTTGCGCTGCTCGTTCATTACTGCATTGAGCAGTTGGTTGACCTTACGTTTGTCTTGGTCAGACATAAACAAAGGTTCTGGCAGCTTATTGATCTCCTGAGTGATCTCTTTTGCCACTGGCAGTATTTGAGGCTCAGGTTGGAATTCGTACTCCCACTCAGCGTGAGCAGGTAAAGAAAGCACGAGACCGACTAGCATTAAAATGCGCGCCATGAAATGCATAAAATTCTCTTAAAACTTATAAGGTTAGAGTTAGTGTAGTTGCTTTATCGCGATATGCGAGTTTTACCCATTAACCGTGTGCTATGTTGCGATTTGTTTTGAAAACTGACGTTTAATAAAAGCATAGCGTACGGAATTAATAAAAGGGGGCGCACTATAAACCCAATTTCATGGGTTATGTCAATGCTTAGTCATGACGAATTTTTGTCTCAAATTTGAGTCGGTTAGGGTAGGTGCCCTTATTATTAGCAAGGTTTATGTTGGCTAAATCTCAAAAATCCGTCCGCTAAAGAGTGCTTTTTCTCATTAATTAATAAAAACAAAACTTGAAGTGTGTAGCCTTAAGCAGTAACGTTGCGCGGTTTTTCCTAATAAACTTGAATTGCTAAGGTAAAGGTTTTGATTTCCACAGCGAATATTACTCAACAATTTGGCGCTAAGCCGCTATTTGAAAACATCTCAGTTAAGTTCGGCGAAGGTAACCGCTACGGCTTAATCGGGGCTAACGGTTGTGGTAAATCAACCTTTATGAAAATCCTGAGTGGTGAGCTTGAACAAACAAGCGGTAACGTAAGCTACGATCCAAACGAGCGCGTTGCAAAACTGAACCAGGACCAGTTCGCGTACGAAGAATTCACTGTAATCGATACAGTAATCATGGGTCATAAAGAGCTATGGGAAGTGAAGCAAGAGCGTGACCGCATCTACTCACTTGCTGAAATGAGCGAAGAAGACGGCATGAAAGTGGCTGACCTAGAAGTTCAGTTCGCGGAAATGGACGGTTACATGGCAGAAGCGAAAGCAGGTGAGCTTCTTCTTGCTGTGGGTATCCCAATGGAGCAACACTTCGGTCTAATGAGTGAAGTTGCACCAGGTTGGAAACTTCGTGTGCTTCTAGCACAGGTTCTATTCGCAGACCCTGACGTTATGCTTCTTGACGAACCAACCAACAACTTGGACATGGACACTATCCGTTGGTTGGAAGACACGCTAAACGCGCGTAACTGCACAATGATCATCATCTCGCACGACCGTCACTTCCTAAACTCAGTATGTACGCACATGGCTGACTTGGACTACGGCGAGCTACGTGTTTACCCAGGTAACTACGACGAGTACATGACTGCAGCTTCTCAAGCTCGTGAACGTCTACTAAACGACAACGCGAAGAAGAAAGCACAAATCGCTGAGCTACAAACGTTCGTTGCACGTTTCTCTGCAAACGCATCGAAAGCAAAACAAGCGACATCTCGTGCTAAGCAAATCGACAAGATCAAACTGGACGAAGTAAAAGCGTCTAGCCGTCAAAACCCATTCATCCGTTTTGAACAGTCTAAAGAGCTATTCCGTAACGCTCTGATTGTTGAAAACCTAAGCCAAGGTTTTGAAGACGACCTGTTTGCTAACTTCAATGCAATTTTTGAAGTCGGTGAGCGCGTTGCAATCATCGGTGAGAACGGTGTGGGTAAAACAACCCTACTGAACACACTTGCTGGTGTACTAGAACCACGTACTGGTGAGTTCAAATGGTCTGAGAACGCGAACATTGGTTACTACGCGCAAGACCACGCACACGACTTCGAAGAAGACCTAAACCTAACTGATTGGATGGGTCAATGGCGTCAAGAAGGCGATGACGAGCAAGTGGTTCGCAGTTTCCTAGGTCGTATGCTGTTTGGTCAAGATGACATTAAGAAGTCAGTAAAAGTACTGTCTGGTGGTGAGCAAGGTCGTATGCTGCTTGGTAAGCTAATGATGCACAAACCAAACATGCTGCTAATGGACGAACCAACCAACCACATGGATATGGAATCGATCGAATCATTGAACACGGCACTAGAGCAGTACAAAGGCACATTGTTCTTCGTATCGCACGACCGTGTATTCGTAGACTCACTAGCAACACGTATCATCGAAATCCGCGATGGTAAAATCACAGACTTTAAAGGTACTTACTCTGAGTTCCTAAAATCTCGCGGTATTGAAGGCTAACTGAAGGCTAACGCTCTTATTGCCCCAAAATAAAAAGTCTAAAGATAAAAAGCCCCAAGCATGCCTTATGCTTGGGGCTTTTTTATGTCCCCCCAAGAACGGAATATTAAAACAGGTACATATTGTGCAAAGGACAACTTAGAAAGCGAACCTTCGAGCTTTCTCGTATTTTGAAATTCAAAATGAGAATAGGGACGGGAATATATGCCGAATCATAGATCAGGCGTGAAAGTCAGAGCCGTTGTGCTCATGCTGTTGACATGCTTAGTGCCAATGCTGGCATGGTTTGCTTATTCTGCGTCTCAAGTACAAACGTATTGGCAAAACTGCACAGAGGTTTGGGCACATAGGGGGCTTACTGTAAGTGCGGAAGAAAATACCATTTCAGCATTTGATGAAGCGCTGAAAGCGGGAGCGAGGGGGATTGAAATTGATGTGTTCTTCGACCCAGCTCAGCAGCGTTTTTTGGTTAAGCATGAACCGGAACCGAGAGAGCAAGAGCTGACTTTAGAGTCAGTATTTACCACCTTTGGTAGTGGTACACAATATTGGTTGGATTTTAAAAATCTATATCGACTTAATATCGATGATCGTAACGCTGCGTTGGAGCGCTTGGTTAGTCTTGCTGACCCCAATATTAGCCGGAGACAAATCGTCATCGAGTCTGTCAATGAACGCGCGCTGTCTACTTTCACGCACCAAGGTTTCAATACGAGCTATTGGTTAAACTTAAATGATGACGTCAGTGACTGGCAGTACGTTGTCTATGGGGTCAAAACGCATATTAAGTATTGGTTAGGTTGGTTTACGGCGGTCTCAACCGACATATCCTATTACACAGACCGATTTCGCATTGCTTTCTTCGACATTCCTACTTTACTGTTTACTGTGAATCAGCCAATGGCGATAAGGAAAATAGAGCACCCCAACATTAAGGTTGTTTTAACCGATATCCCCATATATTCGCAGTTTTCTTATTGTCACCAACAAGGAGGTGAGTCATGAGTCCATCTCGTTTGGTTCGCTCGCAGTCCCTTGTATGCGTTGTCGTCATGGTTGCGTGCATCACTTTCGCCTACGTAACGAATATCGATAAGTTTCATGTCTCGATTGTAAAGGCGCTGATACACGTACTATTTCAATCCATATTGCTCTTTGGTTTAGTGGTGACATTAAACGTCTTTAAGCCGTTGAAATGGTTGGTTGTGCTTTTCCTCGGTATCGTGTTTTTTACACACTTGGCCTACCAAGCACCACTTTCGATTAGTACGATCTTCAGCGTGTTCAATGCACCTACTGAAGAGTCTGCGAGCTTCGTCGCTGAGCATGGGTGGGAAATGCTGAGTACTGTGCTTTGGGTTATCACGCTTGGGTTACTTAGCTCGGCGATAACGGCAAGCAAATGGTGGCGACGCTCTCTCTATGCCGGTTCGATATACCTGTTATTGCCTTTTCTTGTACAGATCCCTAAGGTATACAGTGGTAATGAATTTGCAGACTATATCAATAAAGGTACGGCGCGCGGGTACTCGCACTCTTACACAGCAGCTGAATACACCATCCATAAACTGTCTTTGCGTTTTCCGACCTTTCAAAGCGTGATTGCTATTAAAGACTCTGTAAGTCTGATGACACTGCAAACCGATAATGCGGCAACTTGGACGAATGTGGAAGTATCAATGGAGGCGCCAAAGGTTCTTGTTATTGGCATAGGAGAGTCTCTTCGAGCCGGTAACATGAGTTTGTATGGGTATGAGAGAAAGACGACTCCAAAACTCGATGCCATCAAGAGCCAGTTGACGGTCGTAAATCAGCCGTATGCGGCAGGGAGTAATACTTGGGGGGCGATACCAGCGATGCTAACAAAAACTGGCAATATGCCTAACTTCTCACAATCAATTATTCTTCTAGCGAAGGCGGCAGGTTATCAAACTTTCTGGTTGTCGAATCAAGCGCAGTTCGGTCAGTGGGACTTTTCAATCTCAACACTTGCTCAGCAAGCGGACACCCAATACTTTGCATCAAAGGAAGAAGGAGGGTCTCTGTATGATGATGTCTTAATTGAGCAATTATCCGCAGCACTTGAACAACGCTCTCAACGTAAACTAATCATCCTACATTTCTATGGCTCTCATATGAACTTCTCCGATCGCTACCCTGCAGATTTTGATTCTTTTAGCTCGGGAGACAAGAGACTCGACCAATACGATAACAGCGTTTTATACACTGATTTTTTGCAAGCTGAGATCATTGAGATGGTGAAAAAAGCGGGCGGAGAATATGTCTTTTTCTCCGACCATGGGCTTGGTTCTCCTCACGGAGATTTACCGCTTAAACACGACGTCAGAACACCACCGGATATCGAGTCTCTATACGTGCCATTTTTCTTCACGGGAAACCGAAATATTCCAGATATTAATCATCAACCATTTTCTCTGTTTTACTTTGAGTGTTTCTTCTCTAGTTGGTCAGGGATCACTACGGAAGAGTTATCGGAAGAATACTGTGGGAAGAGTGTTAACAACGATTTTATCGTGTATATGGATTCTAATATGGCAGTGCGTAAGCAAGGTAAACCTGAACTGGTTGATAACCATGTGGCGCAAAGCAAATAGAATGGGGAAGCGCTGAACTTCCCCCGTTGCATTACCTAGGCCTTTAATGCTTAAAGTGTGCACCACTTTTACTATTGGCTAAACGCACAAGCCTGAATGATTGTGTGGTTACTGGTTACCTTTCACGTCAAAATCAATCTTCTCTGCACCAGTAAAGACTTGGAAGCGTAAGCCTTTCGCACGAGCGATAGTCGTAATGCCAAACTTTTTCGCCAGATCTAACCCCATTTGAGTCACGCCTGAACGAGAAAGCAGGACAGGGATACCCATCTGCGCTACTTTAATCACCATCTCTGATGTAAGGCGGCCCGTTGTGTAGAAAATTTTATCTTCCCCTGTCTCTTGGTTAAGCCACATTTCACCAGCTAGCGTATCAACCGCGTTGTGACGACCAACATCTTCCACAAAAGACAGCACTTCATTGCCTTTACATACCGCACAGCCATGCACTGCACCTGCTTTTTTGTAGGTATCGTTGTAATGCGTCAATGCTTCAAGCGCCGCGTAGATTTCAGATTGCTTCAAAGGTACTTGTGGCACTTGGTAATCTTCAAGCTGCTTCATCACGTTGCCGTACATAGTGCCTTGACCACAACCGGACGTCACCGTCTTCTTTTTCAGCGCGCCTTCTAGGTGCTCAGTATTTTCTTTGGTAATAACCGCAGCTGAGTGCGTTTCCCAGTCAATAATGACTGATTCAATCGCTTCAGGATCAGACAAGAAGCTCTGGTTCTTCAAATAACCCAACACAAGCGCTTCAGGGCGAGAGCCAAGCGTCATTAGTGTAACGACCTCCTTCCAGTTCAACATCACTGTAAGAGGGCGCTCACAGGCGATCTGCTTAGTCAGCTTTTCACCGTATTCGTCAAACACTTCCACTTCGATGGTCTGTAGGGGATTTTCACTGGTTTTAATAATGTTTGGTTTTACCACAGTCATATCCTAATGAATGAGAGAGCCAATGCACGCTCTCATTAATGGGTCTATTCGTCTTAACGCTGCTTACAAAGCAATTCTCATTCCAAAATAGCTGTTATGTTGGAAATTGCGAGGCATTGATTCGATTCTGGGTTAATTCTGCGATATCGCAGCAATGACACAGGTGCGAATTTGAATTTCTACTAGTTTTGAACTTAGAGCTTGGTGAAGATTAGGCTCAATTTGGCGCGTTTATTGCTTTGTACCGCTAAAATGGTTGAAAGCAAAGTACAAAATGTCCTTTTCTGTCTTAAAGCCAACATAGAACAAATTGGGTGAGTTATGTCGGATAAGAAACAGTTCGAGAAAAATGAAGATTCATGGCCAATAGGCGTGGATCTTGTACAACATGAGATCAGTACTGGTATTTGGGTTACAACCCAATGGCAACTGACGGGATTTGAAATTAACCCAACCGAAAACACTCAACACGTGTGCTTGTTGCAGCTGCACAAAGACGAGCGCACCGATTACCGCTTTAACCTGAGCTCGCAACAGCCAAAGCTTTTCTTGGTAATGGACAATCTTGATTCTAGTGATACGCCGACGATTCAATTGCTTACGGCGTCTCAAACCGTCGCTGCGCAATATATGGATGGCGATAACCTAGTATTATCAAATGATATGCCGTTAGCCGTTCAAGCTTGGATGGAAGCCTTTATTGGGCGTCACGGTGAGTTGTTAGAAGTAAGACGTAAGAAACGCAAAGGAGCGGGCAGAGCAAATGGCAACTAGTTTTTTTAGCCGTTGGTCGAAACGTAAGTTAGAAGAAACGACAACCGAGCCTACAGACGCGAAGGTTGTGGGCTCTGTTGAATCTACTGAACCAGAAACCGCGCAAGCTCATGAAGAATTAAGCACTGAAGCGCAAACATTGGCTACCGAAGCTTCTGCCATAGAGACTGAATCTCAAGAGACATCCAGTGAAACTACTGCTCCTGAAGAGATGTCTGTAGCGCAGTTATTGGTGTCTGAGGCTTCAGAGAGCGTTAAGAAAGCCGCATTGCGTAAGATGTTCTTATCAGAAGAGTTTAACGTTCGTGATGGTTTGGATGATTACGACGATGACTACAGTAACCTCAAGTCGCTTTCTGAAGGGGTTGCTGAAACACTTCGTGATTGGGTAAAAGAGAAAACGGAACAAGAACCAGCAGAAGAAACGACACAATCAACTGAATCTCATGAAGAAAGTGATATTGAATCGGCTGATGTAGAACTTGCTGAAGGTGCCGAAATTCCCGAAGAACAAAAAGAGCTGGATATAAACACAGTATCTAATAAAAGTGATATTCTAGAGACAAAACTGGCCCCTGAAGAGGTGGGACAAAATATACCACACAAAGAATAGGTACATTTTGACTAAACGCTCAATGAACCGGCTGAGACAAAATGTCCCAGTCGGTTTTTTTATCCCTACTATTTCTAAGATAAATACCTAACCTATTGAAAATTAGCCGATATTTAATTGGCACGACATTTGCTATCTGTTGATCATTACCATTCTTGTTGAAGTTAGATCATTTGCCTAACAGGCAGCGATAACAAGTATTGGACTACCTAAAAGGGGTAGTTACTGACGAGTTAATCAGCAGAATCGCCTGCGCTAACTACAATGAAAGATGGAAGAAACTATCCATGCGTATAAATGGAACTGAGCAATGTTGAAACAACTATTAGAACAAGCAACTTCCAATAACGGTAAAGCGCGTCTGTATGCGTTTGAGAATACCGTTGAGTTGACCAATCTTATTCCACCAACGGTGAGCTACGAGAGTGGCGGTAATACACTGATTGTTGGACCGACTGCCATCATTGAGAGTGCAGCCGCGCAGCTATCTCAAATGAACAGCCTGACACTTCTTTCTACAGACGGAGAGAAAGGCACTAATCCAGAACTGTACTTTGCAAACTCAGTTCAGGTTTCTGGTTTTCTAGGTACGTTTGAAGTGCTTATTGAGAATAACGGTCTAACAAGCAACCTAGCAAAAGTCGCTATCAATAGTGATTGTTTCGATGTTGTTCTCGATCTTTGTCTAAGCAGCTGTATGTCAGAAGAGGTTCCGGTTCCGGGTTACTACCCAGTGGGACGCGGTTATCCAAAACTGGCTGAAGCGCTAGAAGAGATCCCAACATTAATGGGTACGTTTGATAAGCCAAAATTCTTCCGTCTGGATACAGACCTATGTGCGCACAGTTCTCGTGGCGTAAAAGGTTGTGAGCGTTGTGTAGATGCTTGTCCTGCTGGCGCACTATCAAGTGAAGGCAGCGATAAAACCGGTCATCGCATCGAGATTAACCCATATCTATGTCAGGGGGTGGGTACTTGTGCAACGGCTTGTCCGACAGAAGCGATTCACTACGCGCTACCTAATCCTGAAGATACGCAAAAATTCATTGAACGCACGCTAGCGAACTACGAGCAAGCGGGCGGTCTCGATCCTATCGTTCTTATCTGTAGCTCTCGCCACGAGACTTACAATGTGATGGCACTAAAAGCGCTACCAGATAACGTGATTCCAATTGTGGTTGAAGAGCTGCCTTCTATCGGTATCGATACATGGTTCGCCGCTCTAGTTAATGGCGCGACGCAAGTGCTATTTGCAGCTTCTCGCTTTATGCCTGCAACCATCATTCGTGTTCTGAACAACGAAGTGGGTATCGCGCAAGAGCTATTGGATCAACTTGGTATCGCAAAAGAGACCATCGATATCCTTTTCTTGGAATCGCTTCGTGAAGGTCCTCCAACACTATGTACAGATTCATTCGATCTTGCTCTTGGAGATCTTCAAGGTAACAAGCGTCAACGTTTGTTTACTGCGCTGGATGCAATGTCTTCTTCTCGTATTCCGGTTGAGAACATTGTTGAACTGCCTGCGAACGCGCCTTACGGCAATGTCTCTTGTGAGAGCAAAGATTGTACGTTGTGTATGAGCTGTGTGGCAGTTTGTCCAACACGTGCGCTTCATACCGATGGTGAATCGCCATCACTTAAATTCGTTGAACAAGATTGTATTCAATGTGGTTTGTGTGAAAAGGCATGTCCAGAGAAAGTTCTGACGCTAACGCCACGCATGAACTGGGTGAAAGAAGAGCGCCAAAAAGCGGTTGTGATTCACGAAGAGAAAGCCGCGGAATGTATTCGCTGTCATAAGCCATTCGCACCTCAGTCTATGATCGACATGCTACAAAACAAGTTACGCGGTCACTCTCATTTCTCCGATGAAGCGGCGATCAATCGTATCGCGATGTGTGAAGACTGCCGTGTGATCGACATGTTTGAGTCGATGGCAGAAGACCCAATGAAACAACTGAAATACTAGGAGCTCGCAGTGGATACACAACGAGAACAAGAACAAACACTGAGAACAGAGATCTACTTGGTTTTGTCAGCGCTTTTCCGTAGCGCACCAAGTGAAGAGATGATCGAGTTCCTGACTTCTCTAGAAGTTGAACCATCAGAAAGCGCGATGCAAAAAGCGTGGATTGCGCTTCAGCAAGCGGCGAAAGATTCCAACCGCGAAGCGCTAGAAGATGAATACCAAGATCTTTTCATCGGTATCGGTCGTGGTGAAGTGATGCCGTTTGGCTCATGGCACATGACGGGTTCAATGATGGAAAAACCATTGGCTGAAATTCGTCACGATTTGGAACTGCTTGGTTTCGAGCGCGATGAAAATGTGAAAGAGCCGGAAGACCACATCGCAGCACTTTGTGAAGTGATGTCGATGCTAACGGGTGAAGAAGAAGAGCTTCAACAAGCGGTGTTTAACAAACACATCGCACCTTGGTTTAGCTCTTTCACTCAGCAACTAGAAAATGCAGAGAGCGCGAACTTTTATAAGCCAGCAGCTCAACTGTGTGAGGCGTTCTTAACACTGGAACAAGTGCGCTTTAGCGTGAACACCAAAAGCAGTAAGCACAAATTAAAAATTGATGTGAAAAACGTCACTGATTACGAGTAATCGAGCAGTACTTGGTCATATCGATAGAGGGGCAATAGCCTCCAAAGATCTACCGTAAGGTAAGGAAGCAATGATGAAAGATAATAAAGAAATAAACACAAGCCGTAGGGATCTCCTGAAAGGCTTAACGACTGCAGCCGTAGCTGGTGCGGTTGTCGCTGGAACAACAAAAGTGGCAAGCGCTTCAGAAACGGTTGAGCCTTCTGAAAAAGACGTGAAGAAGAAAGGGTATCGTGAAACTCAACACATTCGCGATTACTACGACACACTTTAGGAGATAACGGATGAAACTTGTCAAACGCTCCGACAGTGTGAGCAAAGAAACCAATCAGCTTGGCGTTTCTCGCCGTGCATTCATGAAAAACACCTCGCTTGCTGCTGGTGGGGCGGTTGTAGGTGCAAGTCTTTTTGCACCGGGCATGATGAAAAAAGCACAAGCTAAATCGGTGGATCCAGAAGCGAAAACAGAAGTAAAACGTACCATCTGTTCTCACTGTTCTGTAGGTTGTGGTATCTACGCTGAAGTTCAAAACGGCGTGTGGACAGGTCAAGAGCCTGCATTCGACCACCCATTCAACGCTGGTGGACACTGTGCAAAAGGTGCAGCACTGCGCGAACACGGTCACGGTGAGCGTCGTCTGAAATACCCAATGAAGCTTGAAAACGGTAAGTGGAAGAAGCTTTCTTGGGATCAAGCGATCGAAGAAATCGGTAACAAGGTGATGGACATCCGCAAAGAGTCGGGTCCAGATTCGGTTTACTGGTTGGGTAGTGCTAAGCACAACAACGAACAAGCGTACATGTTCCGTAAGATGGCGTCGCTTTGGGGTACCAACAACGTTGACCACCAAGCGCGTATCTGTCACTCAACAACCGTAGCAGGTGTAGCAAACACTTGGGGTTACGGTGCGATGACCAACTCTTTCAATGACATGCACAACTGTAAGTCGATGCTGTTCATTGGTTCAAACCCTGCAGAAGCGCACCCTGTTGCGATGCAGCACATCCTAATCGCGAAAGAGAAGAACAACTGTAAGATCGTTGTTGCGGATCCTCGTCGTACCCGTACCGCTGCAAAATCGGACCACTACGTATCGCTGCGTCCAGGTTCTGACGTTGCGTTCATTTGGGGCGTGCTATGGCATGTCTTCGCGAATAACTGGGAAGACAAAGAGTTCATCCGTCAACGTGTATTCGGTATGGACGAAATCCGTGCAGAAGTGGCTAAATGGACACCAGCAGAAGTTGAGCGCGTAACTGGCGTTCCTGAGTCTGAAGTTTACCAAACAGCGAAACTGCTTTCTGAAAACCGTCCGGGTTGTATCGTGTGGTGTATGGGTGGTACTCAGCATACGACTGGTAACAACAACACTCGTGCTTACTGTGTACTTGAGCTTGCGCTAGGTAACATCGGTAAATCAGGCGGCGGTGCAAACATCTTCCGTGGTCACGATAACGTACAGGGCGCAACTGACCTTGGCGTACTATCTGACACGCTACCTGGCTACTACGGCTTGTCTGAAGGTTCTTGGCGTCACTGGTCGAAAGTGTGGGAAATCGATTACGAATGGATCAAAGGTCGTTTCGATGACAACGCTTACGGCGGTCAAAAACCAATGAACAGTGCAGGTATCCCTGTATCTCGTTGGGTGGATGGCGTTCTTGAAAACAAAGACAACATTCGTCAACGTGAAAACATCCGCGCCATGTTCTACTGGGGTCACGCAGTAAACTCTCAGACTCGTGGTCCTGAGATGAAGAAAGCGATGCAGAAGCTGGATATGATGGTTATTGTTGACCCATACCCAACAGTCGCAGCGGTAATGAACGATCGTACTGACGGCGTTTACCTGCTTCCTGCAACGACTCAGTTCGAAACGCACGGCAGTGTGACAGCATCTAACCGCTCACTTCAGTGGCGTGATCAGGTTATCGAGCCATTGTTCGAATCTAAACCTGACCACGAAATCATGTACCTGCTAACTAAGAAGCTCGGTTATGAAGATCTGCTGTTCAAAAATATCCGTGTTGAGAACAACCAGCCAGTGATTGAAGACATCACTCGCGAATTCAACAAAGGCATGTGGACGATCGGTTACACAGGTCAAAGCCCAGAGCGTCTAAAAGCGCACCAACAAAACTGGCACACATTCCACAAGACGTCTCTAGAAGCAGAAGGCGGTCCTGTGAATGGTGAGACTTACGGTCTACCTTGGCCATGTTGGGGTACGCCAGAGATGAAACACCCAGGCACACACATTCTGTACGATACGTCAAAGACAGTTGCAGAGGGTGGCGGTAACTTCCGTACGCGTTTCGGTGTTGAGTTTGAAGGTCAAAGCCTACTTGCTGAAGACAGCTACTCTAAAGGCTGTGAAATCAAAGACGGTTACCCAGAATTCTCTGACAAGCTAATCAAACAGCTTGGTTGGTGGGACGACCTAACGGCTGAAGAAAAAGCAGCAGCGGAAGGTAAAAACTGGAAAACTGACCTGTCTGGCGGTATCCAACGCGTAGCAATCAAGCACGGTTGTATCCCATTTGGTAACGCGAAAGCGCGTGCGATTGTTTGGACATTCCCAGACCGCGTACCGCTACACCGTGAGCCGTTATACACACCACGTCGTGACCTTGTCACGGATTATCCAACTTGGGACGACAAAGAAGCAATCTTCCGTGTACCAACGCTTTACAAGTCTATCCAGAAAGAAGACAAGTCTGGCGAATACCCAATCATCCTGACTTCTGGTCGCTTGGTTGAGTACGAAGGTGGTGGTGAAGAAACACGTTCAAACCCATGGCTTGCTGAACTTCAACAAGAAATGTTCGTTGAAGTGAACCCGAAAGACGCAAACGATCTTGGCTTCAAAGATGGCGATGACGTTTGGGTTGAAGGTGCAGAAAAAGGCCGCATCAAGGTGAAAGCGATGGTAACTCGTCGTGTTAAACCGGGTCTGGCGTTCATTCCGTTCCACTTCGGCGGTAAGTTCGAAGGTGAAGACCTACGTCCTAAGTACCCAGAAGGTACGGATCCTTATGTTGTTGGTGAAGCCGCCAACACGGCAACCACTTACGGTTACGACCCTGTTACTTTGATGCAGGAAACAAAAGTAACCCTATGTAACATTCGTAAAGCGTAAGGAGTCTGACAATGGCACGAATGAAATTCCTATGTGACACCAAACGCTGTATCGAGTGTAACGGCTGTGTTACTGCATGTAAGAACGAAAACGATGATGCGCTTGAGTGGGGCATTCAACGTCGTCGCGTGGTAACACTGAACGACGGTGAACCAGGTGAAAACTCAATCTCTGTTGCTTGTATGCACTGTACAGATGCGCCTTGCATGGCAGTTTGTCCAGCTGATTGTTTCGAGCACACAGAAGACGGCATCGTTCTTCACAACAAAGATCTTTGTATCGGTTGTGGTTACTGTCTGTTTGCTTGTCCATTCGGTGCGCCTCAGTTCCCGAAACAAGCATCTTTCGGTGAGCGTGGCAAAATGGACAAGTGTACTTTCTGTGCAGGTGGTCCAAACACAGAACCAGGTTCTCTAGAAGAGCGTGAGAAGTACGGTGCGAACCGTATTGCTGAAGGTAAGCTACCTATGTGTGCGTCACTATGTTCAACAAAAGCACTGCTAGCGGGTGATGCAGAGAAAGTATCTGACATCTTCCGTCAACGTGTGGTTGAGCGCGGTGCGAAAAACGCAGGTTGGACAGACGGTAACGATCTTTCTTACGACGCAACCAAAAGCTAAGTAGGAGAGACACATGTTAAATACTCTTAAACGTGCGTCTCTTGTAATGCTGTCTATGATGACAGCATTACTGCTGACCTTTTCGATGCCAGCGTCTGCGCAAGAAGATACATCTCCAGTAGTACAACAGGAGATGACACAACTTGCAGGTGCAGACTTCTGGCGTCAGGTCAAAGAGGGGCAAGAGGGCTATACCACGTCGAAATCAGCGGAACACGGTGTGCTGATCAGTACTCCGGGTGAGACTTGGTACATTCTTAAAGAGAAATGGATGTCTCCTGCGGGCGCTGTCGCGATTTTCGGCAGTATCGCAATGGTTATCATGGCTTACGTATTCGTTGGTCCTCTGATGCTAAGCAAGCCACGTACTGGCAAGAAGATGAAACGCTGGTCTCGACTAGACCGCGCACTACACTGGAGCATGGCGTTTACCTTCTTAACGCTGGCATTTAGTGGTTTGATGCTGGTTTACGGTAAGCACTTCTTGAAGCCGTACGTACCTACTGAGTTCTGGGGCTTTATCGTTATGTTGGCGAAGCAGTACCATAACTACATGGGTCCGCTGTTCTTCATCTTGCTGATGTTTGTTCTACTGAAATGGTGGCGCAAATCTATCCCTAACATGACAGACATCCGTTGGTTCATGAAAATGGGCGGCATGGTTGGTAAACATAAAGGTACGCACCCATCGGCTGGTTTCTCGAACGGTGGTGAAAAGGCGATCTACTGGTTGTTGATCTTCTTCGGTGCTATCGCTGCAGTGAGTGGCTTAATTCTGGATTTCCCAATTTTCGGCCAAACTCGTCGCGATATGGAATTGTCTAACCTTGTTCACGCGATTTCGGCATTGATTCTTATCTGTGGCTTTATCTTCCACATCTACATCGGTCTATTCGGTATGGAAGGTGCGTTAGAAGGTATGGTTACTGGTGAAGTTGACGAGACATGGGCGAAAGAACACCACGATCTTTGGTACGAAGAAGTGAAATCCAAAGAGGCGATGGGCGAAACAGACACAGCACAAACGGAAGTAAAAGGAGCGAAGACGAATGAACAAACCTCATAACGGGATTTGGGTTGCGTACATCCTGAGTTGTTTGACCCCGTTTACGTTCTTGATCTCAGGCGTTGTCGCAATCATTTACGCTGGGTACCGTTTGGATAAAGGCGAAGACAGCGACGTAGTGAACTCACATTACTACGGCTTGATTCGTACTTTCTTCCTATACCTAACGTTCTTTGTTGTACTTATCGTTACGGTAGCAACATCAAACGGTGTATTGATTGGTGTGAGTGACTACTGGATGCATAGTACGTTGCTGGACTCTGTTGCGTACTTTATCCCTTGGATTGGTATGCTGTTTGCTGCGTTGGCAATTCTTGTGTGGTTCCTACGTATGTACCAAGGTATGAACCAACTGCGCAACAATATGCCGCACAGACCGTCTACAGGCCCAAACCTGTAAAACTTATGGCGTTGCAGAGAAATCAAAAAAACAGTCTGTAAAAATGCAAAACCCTCGAAATAGCTCGAGGGTTTTTTATATCGTCTTTACAAGAAATACTGACTAGCAGTTTCCTTTCTTAGCTTGTCCCGGCGGACAGAAATCACCACCATGAACTGGGTGGTCATTATCTTTGTCATTGGTACTCACTTTGACTTTTACGTCATCGAATTCACCCTCAACATTTGTAAGCTGACACCCTGCTAAAGTACCCAATAATATAAGGACAAGAGATACACGTCTCATTGCTTTGCCTCTCAATTTATCATTCTAATTAGGACCACTACGACCATGGTCTAATCCATATTACTACTGTTGTTATTCGTTCAGTGTTAAGCTAATGAAAAAGAACAACAAGGATAGGTTATGAATTTCCCTTATAGAAATATTGTAGTACTTACTGGCGCAGGCATCTCAGCTGAGTCTGGTATTCAAACATTTCGAGCTCAAGATGGTCTTTGGGAGAATCACCGCATTGAGGATGTCGCAACACCAGAAGGGTTTGCGCGCGCTCCCGATCTTGTTCAATCGTTCTATAATCAACGTCGCAAAAAACTGCAGGGTGAAGATATCAAGCCTAATGCTGCTCATATCGCGCTAGGACGCTTAGAGGAGCAGTTGGAAGGCAAAGTAACTATCATCACTCAAAACATCGACAACCTGCACGAGAGAGGCGGCAGCGCCAATATTATTCACATGCATGGTGAATTGCTTAAAGCGCGTTGTAGTGAATCCAATCAAGTCATCGAGCATTCAGAAGACATTGAAACTGGCGAGTTGTGCCATTGCTGCCAAATTCCTTCGCAAATGCGCCCACATATTGTTTGGTTTGGTGAAATGCCACTGCGCATGGGAGAGATCTACGCGGCATTGGAAGAAGCAGACTTGTTTATTTCTATTGGTACATCTGGTGTCGTATATCCAGCCGCAGGCTTTGTGCATGACGCAAAGATGCACGGTGCGCATACCATTGAGATCAACTTAGAACCAAGTGCCGTCGAGAGTGAGTTTGAAGAGAAGCGTTACGGTAAAGCAAGCATCGAAGTGCCAAAACTGGTAGACGAGATTCTTGCTCTGGAAAACGAAACTAGCGCTTAAACAAGTTGGTAGAGTATCCATATAAGAAAGGCATCGAAGTGATTCGATGCTTTTTTGTATTTTGGTGCTTTGTATTTTGAAACTTTGTATTCTGGCGCTTGGTAATTTGAGCAGGATAGCTGGAGATACAAATAGTAAGTTTCAGATACAAGAAAAGCGACCGAAGCCGCTTTTCTAAACTATTTCGACAGACTGATTAGTTGTCTACTTTTAGCTTTTGGAAGTACTCATCGTAAAGCACGCTTGCTTCACCAACTTCGTCTTGCCATGTACCGCTGTCCATCACTTCTTGTGGTGGGAAGATGCTTGGATCGTTAGCAAATTCTTTCGGTAGAAGCTCGTGCGCCGTTTTCACTGGAGTAGGGTAACCTATCTCTAGTGCAATCTTAGCAGCGTTCTCAGGACGTAGTAGGAAGTCGATCATCTTATGAGCTGCATCAACGTTCTTCGCGCCAGCTGGGATTGCTAGGCTGTCCATCCAGAAGATAGTGCCTTTTTCTGGCCAGATGATATCGATGTTCGCGCCTTCTTGACGAGCCATGTAAGCAGAACCGTTCCAAAGCATACCAAGTGATACTTCACCTGCTAAGTATGGGTTCGCTGGGAAGTCTGAGTTGAATACCAATACGTTTGGCATTAGCTTTTTCAGTTCTTCGTAAGCGGCTTTGATCTCATCTGGGTTAGTCGTGTTTGGCGAGTAACCAAGCTTAGTCAATGCAATGTGGAATACTTCGCGAGAATCATCCATCAGCATTAGTTGACCTTCCCACTTGCTATCCCAGAAATCATCCCATTTAGAAACAGACGATTTGTCTAGCATGTCAGCATTGATACCAATACCAGTCGCCCCCCAAATGTATGGGATAGAGTAGTTGTTGTTCGGGTCGAACGGCTTGTTCAGGAAGTTGGTGTCTAGATCAGCAAAGTGAGACAGTTTCTCTTTGTCGATCTTTTGCAGCATGCCTTCTTTACGCATTTTAGATACGAAATAGGTAGACGGTACTACCAAGTCGTAACCAGAACCTTGAGTTTTCAACTTCGCGTACATGCTCTCGTTAGACTCGTACGTAGAGTAGATAACTTTGATGCCAGTTTCTTTTGTAAAGTCTTCAAGAACTTCGTTTGGAATGTATTCCGACCAGTTGTAGAAATACAGTTCTTGATCAGCAGCCATTGCAGGGGTAGCGATTAGCGTCGCCGCACACAGTGCGCTTGCGTAGAATTTACTTTTCATTTTATTTCCGTTTTGTTCAGCAATAGGACAAATCAATACTAGTAACAGAAATCGATTTGAGCCAAATTGCGATAAGCACAATCCTGTTTATTTGGAGTACGAATGATGAGCGTTATGACTTCGAGAGACGATAATGTTCATAGCCGCAGCAAATAAACCTAGCAACGTGTAATTATATCAGTCAATTACAAAAATAGGCAGCGTATTGCTGCCTATTTTCATTTACTAGATGGCTTATTAAGCGATTATTGACCCGCTTTCAGCTTCAGGAAGTAATCTTCGTACTTCACTGTCATGTCGCCAACAGAATCTTGCCATTCAACGCGGTCAAGATCTTCTTGAGAAGGGAACAGTGGCGCAACGTCTTTGAACTTAGCGTTAGATTCTGCAACTGCTGTTAGGTAACCCGTATCAGCCGAGATTTGCTCTGCGATTTCTGGACGTAGTAGGAAGTCGATCATCTTGTGAGCTGCTTCTACGTTCTTCGCACCAGAAGAGATTGCGAAGTTATCGACCCAGCCGATACCGCCTTCTTTAGGGAATACAAGCTTCAGGTTCATACCTTCGTTTTGAGCTGCTGCTGCGCTACCGTTCCAAAGCATACCAACGCCAACTTCGCCAGACATGTATGGTGCACCTGGGTTGTCAGAGTTAAATACTAGAACGTTAGGCATTAGCTTTTGTAGCTCAGCGTACGCTTCATCGATTTGTTTTGGATCCGTAGAGTTACCAGAGTAACCTAGTTTGCGTAGCGCAATGTGGAACACTTCACGAGTGTCATCCATTAGCATTACTTGACCTTCAAGCTCAGGTTTCCATAGGTCAGCCCAGCTTTGGAAGTCATTTGGATCGTACATGTCAGCGTTCACCGCTAGACCTGTAATCGCCACAACGTGAGGAATAGAGTAGTCGTTATTTGGATCGTAAGGCTTGTCTAGGTAGTTCTTGTCTAGGTTGCCGAAGTTCTTCAGCTTAGTCTTATCGATCTTTTGTAGCATGCCTTCATCACGCATCTTCGCTACGAAGTAGGTTGAAGGTACTACTAGGTCATAACCTTGGTTATGAGTTTTTAGCTTTGCATACAAAGTCTCGTTCGACTCGTAAGTCGAGTAGATCACTTTGATGCCAGTTTCTTTAGTAAATTGCTCTAGGATATTACTGTTGATGTAAGGACCCCAGTTCATAAATACTAATTCTTTATCATCCGCTGCCGCTGTACCAGAGAACAGAGAAAGCGCACATGCACTACCAGCTAATAGAGTAGCCCATTTTTTCATTGACGTTAGCTCCAAACCAAACGTTGTCCAATTTTGGACGATAGATAGAAAAACAGAATGGCATGTAACCATTCTGTTTCGTGATTTTAACGGGTGCGGATTCTACTTCACTTTTTCTCTTGCTAGCAACTGAGAAATTACTACCAAGACCAAAGAAACAATCAACATCACCGTTGCAAGGGCGTTCACTTCCGGTGAAATACCCACCTTAACCATTGAGTAAATCTTCAATGGTAGGATTTCGTATGTTGGGCCTGTTACGAACGAGCTAATAATTACATCGTCCAGAGACAGGGTAAAGCTCAGTAGCCAACCCGCAGCAACCGCTGGCTTAGCAAGAGGAAGGATGATCTGTTTCAAGATTACCCATTCGCTTGCGCCAAGGTCTTTTGCTGCTTCCAACATCTTCACATCAAAGCCGTTTAAGCGGCTGTACACTGTTACCACAACAAACGGTAGACAGAAGGTGATGTGAGCAATCAATAGAGTAAAGAAGCCAAGCTGTGCGCCTAATACTAGGAACAGAGCAAGCAATGAAATCGCCATTACAATATCTGGAGACATCATTACGACAAACAGCATGCCGTTTACCGCACCTTTACCTTTGAACGAGTAACGGAATAGGGCAACTGCTGTCAAACTACCAATAATAGTAGCAGCTGTTGCAGAAAATACCGCGACGTTCAATGAATGCCATGCAGCCTGCATTAGGCTGTCGTTATTAACTAAGGTTTCGTACCACTTGGTGGTAAAACCACCCCATTTCATACCAAATTTGTTGGCATTAAATGAGTTAACAATTAAGACGATGATTGGCAGATACAAAAATGCATATACCAGCGCCATAAAGCTAAATCTAACTGTGCGTCCCATTAGTCTAGCTCCACTTTCTTATTCAATAGTTTGCCTGCTCTGTAGTAAGCGTAAAGCATCACAGCCATTGCGAAGGTGAGGGCGATACTGGTCGCAGCACCAAATGGCCAGTCACGAGCGTTCAATACCTGACTCTTAATAACGTTACCGATCAGTAGGTTCTTCGCGCCGCCAAGAAGGTCAGAGATGTAGAACATACCTAGTGCAGGTAGCAGAACCAACAAACAACCACCGATAATGCCAGGCATTGTCAGAGGTAGAATCACTTTAGTAATGGTTTGGAACTTGTTCGCACCAAGGTCTTTTGCGGCCTCGATGTATGTGTTGTCTAACTTCTCGATTGCCGAGTAAAGCGGCAAAATCATAAATGGAAGCAAGATGTACACAAGACCGATCATTACTGCTGTTTCGGTATACATTAAACGCATCGGCTTATCGATGATTTCCATTGCCATCAAAGATTTGTTCAAAATGCCCTGAGTACCTAGAACAATCTTTAAGCCGTACGTACGGATCAGAGAGTTAGTCCAAAACGGTACAATCACCAAGAACAACATGAACGGACGCCATTTTTCAGGCATTTTCGCTACGATGTAAGCAAATGGATAACCAATCACCAAACACAACAAAGTTGCGATGATCGCCATGTAGAAAGAGTGCATCAGCACTTTTGCATACAGAGGATCGAGTAGGCGAAGGTAGTTGTCGAAAGTAAACGTTAATTCAATTAGGTTCGCTTCATCACGCGTCAAGAAACTCGTACCGATAATCATTAGGTTTGGTACTAACACAAACAGTGTTAGCCAGCCAACGATTAGGGTAATGATCGCGTTCTGAAGATTAAGCTTCTTGCTTATCATTTAGTACTACCTCCCAGCTCTCAACCCAAGTAATAGCGACTTTCTGGCCGAGTGAGTGGTCCACATCTGGATCATCTTCGTTAAAGAATTCGCTTACCATCACGCGCATGCCTGAATCCAACTGGATAACTGAATCAAGCGTCATACCTTTATAGGTACGCTCTGTTACGTGACCTACGATGCCTTTTTCTTCAGACTCTTTGATCTCTTCGATGCGTAAGTCTTCTGGGCGAAGTAGTACTTGTAGTTTGTCACCGGATTGTGCTTCTTGATCGTAGTAAACAACGGATTCAACGCCTTCGATTTCTGCACGGATACGTTTCTCGTCGATACGCTCTAGCATGGTTGCATTGAATACGTTGATCTCACCGATAAAGCGAGCAACAAATAGGTTCTTAGGCTCTTCGTAAATCTCACGTGGAGAGCCGTCTTGTTCGATAACACCGTCACGCATAACAATAATGCGGTCAGACATCGATAGAGCTTCTTCCTGATCGTGCGTAACGAAGATAAAGGTAATACCAAGTTGACGCTGAAGCTGTTTAAGCTCGATTTGCATTTGCTTACGTAGTTTGTAATCAAGTGCAGATAGAGATTCATCTAGCAGCAGTACTTTTGGTTTGTTAACAACCGCACGCGCAATTGCGATACGTTGTTGCTGACCACCTGAAAGTTGGTGAGGCTTACGCTGTGCCATTTTTTCTAGGCGAACCATGCGTAGCGCATCCATAACTCGTGGCTCGATCTCTGCAGCAGGTGTTTTCTGCATGCGAAGACCAAAAGCAACGTTTTCAAATACGGTCATATGAGGGAAGAGTGCGTAACTCTGAAATACCGTGTTGACGTGCCTTTGCTCTGCAGGAACCTGTGTTACATCTTGGTCATCTAGTACGATTTGACCGTTATCTGCCGTCTCAAAGCCCGCGATCATGCGTAAAACCGTTGTTTTACCACAACCAGAAGGACCAAGAATCGTCAGAAACTCACCATGATTAACATCCAGATTTAAATTACCGATGATTTCCTTACCATCGAAACTTTTGCTAATACCAGATAGACGAACTACTGGCTTTCCTGCTTGCTGTTTAGCGTTCAACGTCTGTATTTCTCCCACGTTCAAATTGGGTTGTATCCAATTGATGTGACATAAGTCATTCACTTTTGAGGCGCGCATCATAATCACCAAAATTGTGAAATCAAAGCATTTTCTTATCTTGAAACAGAAAAAATTTTGCAGGCAAAAGTAAACATTCCTTACCATACTGTTTTTATAGGGGTATTTGCATTTCCGCTATATATAGGTGAGGTATTGATTTCTTGTGCAAATGTTTTCAATTTCATGGATTTGCGAGTGGTTAATTATCGACCAAATAGCAAAGATTGCAAGTATTGAAGCCGAGATCTGATTTTAGACTTGGCAAGATTTCTTTATAATGACGCCCTTATTAATTAACTGGTTTTCCAGAAAAAATTTTACAAGTTAGCCTTGGATAAAATATGAACAACGATTTTGAGAAAGATTTCAACCTTGGAGGGAGTGTAGAGCGAGCTCTTTCTGGCAAGTATGAACTGAAGGCAGGTGCTGTTTTTAGTGAAGCTTGGCGCACTACCATTCAACAGTTTCTGTCCTTCTCACCAGCGATCATTCTATTGCTCTTCGTTCAGTTGGGCATTTTCTATATTGCTTTGCAGCTTCAATTGGGTGATCCCGCAGTCATTCTTGATGCCATCCAAACTCCAGAGTCTTTTACTGCTGACATCGTATCCGCTATTTATGTGGCTAACTTTAGTTACGAAGTGATCAGTGCACCGATTTACGCTGGCATTAGTCTAATGGCGATGAGTCACGTAGCAGGTCTTAAGACGAAAGTGCGCCATGTGGGCAAAGGTCTTCAGTTTACCGTTCCAGTGATTCTAGCTACGTTGTTTAGCTTGATGATGCAGGGCGTAGCAGGAATGATTTTCCCGTTGTTATCTCTGTACCTTTCTCTAGCATTTAGCCATTCTATCCTATTGATTTGTGAGAAAAGAGTGCCACCTATGCAGTCACTTCTTTTGTCACTTCGTGCCATCAACAAGAAGCTTTTTGTCGTCGCAGGGCTTTACTTAGGCGTGATGTTGATGTTTATTGTTGCTGCAATGTTCTACGGAATTGGCTTGATCTTCGTGCTGCCGTTCTTCTTCCATTTGAAGGGGATTCTGTACCGCGAAATGTTTGGGATTAAGTTGAAGATCGTAGCAACACAGCAAAATGATAACGATCACGATGGTAATTCTCAGGTGTTTGATGCCTAAATCTTTAAAGTCAATGAGTTTACGAGTGGCGGCTATCACAATAGCCGCCACTTTTGTTTCTGTTGGACCATATTTGCACTACGACCGCGTATATCGCAATACTGCTGATTCGCAAGCGGTGCATGGTCCTGTTAATCACTTGGATTTGTCGAACCTTCCTTATATTGGTGATATTCCTGATTTCAACTCGATTAAGGACACGAAAGATAAGAAGACCGCCTTCTTCGACTTTCTGCGCCCGAAAATTGCGTTAGAAAATCAACGTATCGAGAAAGAGCGCGCATTCTTAACGTCTCTGAAAATTGGAGAAGTTGGCTCTGAGCAGACGTCTTACGCTGAGCGTTTGGCTGCACTTTATTCCTATCCATTGAAGGATGATACAGTCACACAAGCTTGGTTGGATGAAATGCTCAAGCGTGTCAACGTGTTGCCTGAGGCACTGGTTTTAACCCAAGCAGCCAATGAATCTGCGTGGGGAACCTCTCGTTTTGCCACTCAAGCAAACAACTTGTTTGGTCAATGGTGTTATAAGAAGGGCTGCGGAATTGTCCCGGCACATCGTGGGGCAGGAAAAACGCATGAAGTAGAAAAATTCGACTCGGTACAAGAGTCGGTGCACGGTTACTTTATGAATGTGAACCGCAACCGTGCTTATGCTGATTTACGCGATATTCGCGCTAATTTAGCAAAGAAACACAAGGATTTGTTATCTGTGGCGACGGCATCAGAGTTGACTCATGGCTTGCTCGCGTATTCTGAGCGTGGCATCGCCTATGTTAATGACTTACGAGCTATGATTCGTCACAATAACGCTTACTGGACACAATAGAAGAAATAACGGATCGGATGAAGAAGTTAAGCCTAAGTTTACTAGGCAGTGCGGTACTGGTCTTAGCATCGCCTGCAACTCACGCGCAAGAATACATGTTTACGTATTCTAAGCTCTACACACAATTGAAGAACAATGCGAAAGAAGGGCATGACGACGTTAAAGTTGGTGTGTTCTTTGTCGACGCAGACACTAAGAAATTGTGTGAGATAGAAAAAGCATGGATGGAAAAAGAAGAGCACTACGAAGAGTTTGTGATTCCGGCTTCTAAAGAGCTTCCAATTCCGATCGACAAGAACTTAAAGTCAGCAAACCCTCTTGTCTTCGTTCAAACACCAAAAGACACGCGCTGTGATTACTCTTTAGTTGTGATGACCAAAGAGCCATTACAGGGTAACGTATCTTACGAGCAACTTACGCCTTTGATGCCCCAAATGCAGGCTTTGCTTGAAGATTTAGGCGGTATGTTTGCAGGTTGGTTCACTCCAGAGGTTCAAGGCGTGACGATGGAATTTGCTGACGAGTTGAATGACACCATTACATTCTCCAATGGCACAGAAAAAGCCATAGTGAATGGTAAAGTTCAAGTCGCACTGAGTGATATTGGTGAAGGCGGACATATGACGCTTCCTCAACCAACGACTCGCGTTCTGCCTTATCTACCCAACGCGAAAAAGTAATCGTGATTTGATTTTGAAAGAGCTGCCTTGGCGGCTCTTTTTTGTTTTTATTGCCCATCGCGCTGTTTTAGAGTGCATTTATTGACGACTCGGTCACACAAACATTTAATCCTGCGTAAAAAGCTCGTATAATCCACGCCCCATAGAAACCCATGTTAGGAAGCCCTAGTCGATTTATCGGCGATGTGAGAGCCCGCAATGAACCAAGTAGATACAAGAAAAGAAACCCTAGAATTCAACAAGCTTCAGAAGCGCCTAAGAAGAAATGTTGGAAATGCCATTACTGATTACAACATGATCGAAGAAGGCGATGTTGTAATGGCATGTATTAGTGGTGGTAAAGATTCATTTGCGATGCTTGATATCCTGTTGAATCTACAAAAGGCAGCACCGATCAAGTTTGACGTGGTTGCAGTTAACCTTGACCAGAAACAACCTGGTTTCCCAGAGCACATTCTCCCAGATTACTTTGAAACGCTGAACATTCCTTACTACATCGTAGACAAGGACACTTACTCAGTTGTTAAAGAGAAAGTGCCAGAAGGCAAAACAACGTGTGGTCTATGTTCACGTCTTCGTCGTGGTACGCTTTACTCATTCGCAGAGAAGATCGGCGCGACTAAATTGGCGCTTGGCCACCACATGGATGATATCGTAGAAACGATGTTCTTGAACATGTTCCATGGTTCTCGTCTTAAAGCGATGCCTCCAAAGCTTCGTTCAGATGATGGCCGTAACGTTGTGATTCGTCCACTGACATACTGTCGTGAGAAAGACTTAATCAAGTACGCTGAGCACAAAGAGTTCCCAATCATTCCTTGTAACCTATGTGGCTCACAAGAGAACTTACAACGTCAATCAATCAAGGCAATGCTTATCGATTGGGACAAGAAAACACCTGGTCGCGTAGAAGCTATCTTCAAGTCAATCCAGAACGTAAGCCCAAGCCAGCTTGCTGACCGTGAATTGTTCGACTTTGAAAACCTTCCATTAGACCGTGAAGGTAACCGCGAAGAATACGAATTCAGTGAAGCTGTAGTTTCTTCGACAAACATCGACGAATCAATGTTTATCGATGTAACCAACATCTAATTCGAAAAGAGGGGGCTAAAATCAGCCTCCTTTTTAATTTGCGCGCTTAGGTCCGTGAACAGAATAAAAAATCCCCCAACAATTGGGGGATTTTCATTTCTATATTATTTCAAAAACAAGCGCTGTTATGTCGCTGTATTTGGATCGAGCGGACTGATGTAACCGTTTGGTTTTAATGCCAGTACGTCGCAATTGATTTTATCAATCACATGCTCGGCTGTATTACCAATAAACACTGCAGAAAGCCCTGTACGACCTGTCGTACCAAGAATAACCATTGCTGCATTCAGCTTTTCAGCCGTTGCTGGAATGATGTCTTCTGGTAGGCCTTGTTCAACGATAGTTTGCTCTTCATTCAAGCCGTGTTTTTGGCGAAGTGCCTTCATTGCTGTTAAGTGATGGCCACGAACGGCGTCTGTGTACGTCGTTGGGTCAAACTCAGGCAACTCAATCGTTATATTCGCCGGTGTAACTGGGTAAGCATTGACGAGATAAGGTTCTGCATCGAGACGATTGGTGATTTCTTTAAGGCGTTCTACCATCGAATCGTTCAAATCAATATGGGTTGGATTTTCCGAACCAACATGAACAGACGCAAGAATCTTCGCATGTTCAGGCCAATCAGCGTTTTTAATTAGAAGTACAGGGATAGGGCACTTACGCAACAAATGCCAATCTGTAGGAGTGAAGATGACGGATTCTAGAACATCGTGCTTACGCGTTCCTTTAATAACGATGTCGTGGCCGCCAGCAAAGACTTCAGCAATGATCGCTTCATAAGGGCGATTATGCCAAACAACACAAACATCAAAGTCGAAGCTATCGTCTAAATACGGTTGGGCTATCTTACGCATCCATTGTTCACGTTGGTGGATAACACCGCGACGCATAGCATCTCTTTCATCGACCGACAGCATTGAGGTCATGTCATACGAAAAATCGTAGATTGACAGAAAGAAAGTGATTCGGCTTCTGGATACACTTTTTCGAGCGAGTTGAACCGCTCTTGCAAGTGCTGGCTGCTCATCGTTATTGATGTCAGCAACAACAAGGATCTTACTGTATATACTCATATCTAAGCCCACTTATTATTGTAAAACCAAATACCGAATATAAGGTAAATCAGTATATTGGAGTACACAAGGTACATTTTTACTGTAGCTCAGTTTGAGGAAGAATTTGAGGACTTTCGAAGGGATTTTAGAAGAAATATGATGTAGCTCATTTTCGAGCTACATCAATTGATAGGGCAGATTAGTCTTTGCTAACGCCAGCAAGTTCCATCAATGCATCGTGATCTAAGATGGTGATGTACTTACCTTTTACGCTCAGAATCTCAGATTTCTGGAAGCGGCCAAGTAGGCGACTGATGGTTTCAACAGTCAGGCCAAGGTAGTTACCGATGTCACCACGAGTCATGGTTAAACGGAACTCACGAGGGCTAAAACCACGTTGCGAGAAACGCGTTGATAGGTTGTAAAGGAAAGCAGCTAAACGTTCTTCCGCGTTCTTTTTAGAAAGCAGAAGGATCATTTCTTGGTCGCCTTTAATTTCGTTACTCATCAGACGCATGATCTGTTGACGAAGTTTAGGCATTTTTCCTGACAGGTCATCAAGGATTTCGTAAGGGATCTCACAAACCATTGATGTTTCAAGTGCCTGAGCGAAACTTGGGTGTAGGTCACCCGTAATCGCGTCGAAACCTACAAGGTCACCTGCTAAATGAAACGCAGTGATTTGCTCATCGCCTTGTTCTGTAATTGTGTAGCTCTTGATCGTGCCAGAGCGGATAGCGTACAGAGATTTTAGCTCATCACCTGCTTTAAAAAGCTCTTGGCCTTTTTGGATTGGCTTTTTACGCTCGATGATTTGATCCAGCTGGTCAAGTTCAGACTCGTTTAGAGTGAACGGAATACACAGTTGGCTAATGCTACAATCTTGGCAATGAATCGCGCAACCGCCTGATTGGATACGCTTTGTTGCAGGTTTTTCAGAAATCATAACAACCTTTCACTATTTGATATACATCAATATTTTATCACTGGTTACTTCTAAAGGGTAGTAAAAAAATGACTGATATCGACTTTCATACTATATGAAACCGAGCATTTTCATTGCTCCGGCGGCAGTATACATGCCATAGCTTATTAGAATTAATGCTGAGATGTTTCTAAATATTAACGATTTTTGCAGGTTCTGAAAATGCCTTGCTCCATACCCGACCGCGAGCATCGAAGGTAGAGTCCCCAGCCCAAATGCTAGCATGATTAATCCGCCATTCAATGCACTGCCCGAAACGGCAGACCAAGTGAGCGCTGAGTAGACCAATCCGCATGGCAGCCAACCCCAAACAAAACCAAATGGGAATGCATGGGAGGGGTGCTTCAAGGGAAGTAGGCGTTGTCCTGCTGGGGAAATAAACTTCCAGATATACTGGCCCGCTTTTTCAACAATGAGCAGTCCTTGCCACCATTTAGCAATGTATAGTGCAACTAAGATCATGAAAAGTGCAGCGACAAATCGAAGCCACGCAAGAGACTGGGTAAGACCGCTTAACTCTGAAAGGCCTGATACCGCACCTCCAACCATTGCGCCAATTAAAGCGTAGCTTGCAAGTCTGCCAAAGTTATAGAAAAGAGGAATAGAGGAAGAAGGTTTGTTGTTCGGTGCGCCCATGGAAAGGAGAGAGGCGATGCCGCCACACATTCCCATGCAATGACCAGCCCCAACGAGGCCGATCATAAATGCACCAATAAAGTCTGGGCTCATAGAGAAACGCTATTGTTTTTTGTTGTTTGGTTTTTCGTCTTCATCAAGAAGAATGTTGTGTCCTTGTCGCTCTAGATCTTCAAACTGATCACTACGAACAGCCCAAAGGAAGATAGCAACGGCAACACAGACCAATACAATGGCGATAGGGATTAATATGTATAGACTTTCCATGTTTGATCTCTCACTTACTTCTCTTTAAGCAGTCGCAACGAGTTGGATACAACGATGATAGAACTTGCCGACATACCCACTACTGCAACATATGGTGCGACTAAGCCTGTAACTGCCAGCGGCAAAATTAACAGGTTGTAGCCCAAAGACCAAGCCAAGTTTTCTCGGATTATCTTTCTTGTACGTATTGCAAGCAATCTTGCCTCTAATAATTTCTCTAAATTATCGCCTAGAAGCGTCATATCTGCTGATGCTTTCGCAACATCCGTACCACCGCCCATCGCGACAGAAAGGTGTGCCCCAGCCAGCGTTGGTGCATCGTTGATACCATCACCAACCATCATAGTGATGTCGTCTTGATCTAGCCCTTTAAGATACGCGAGTTTGTCTTCTGGTTTTGCCGATGCGATCACATGGTCTATACCCATTTCATCCGCAACAGGCTGTGCATTTCGTAGTGAATCGCCTGTCAACAACGTTGTTTTAATGCCCGCATCCGCAAAACGTTGGATAAATGCTTTACTTTCTTTACGAATTGGATCGCGGTAGTAGAAGGTTGCGACATGTTCATTATCGACAGAAAGGTATACGGCGTTACCTTCATCGCGATTTTCACCAACAACGAAGCTTGCACTACCGATTTTTACTGTCTTGGTATTCCAAATACCTTGGATACCGGAGCCAATGATATTTTGAACATCACTGACGGTAACGTCTTCTTGACCAAACCCTGAGAATGCGCGAGCAATCGGGTGGTTTGCGTGTGCTTCAAGTGCCGATGCAATCGCAAGTACTTCAGTTTCATTGAAGTCAGCGAAGGTCTGGGTTTGACTAATTTCTATGTCGCCTTTAGTCAGGGTGCCTGTCTTATCCACGACAAGATGATTAATCTTACATAGCGTTTCGAATACATGACCTTTACGCAGCAAAATACCAAAGTTGCCCATACGAGAAGTAGCACAAGTTAGCGCGGTTGGGGTTGCCAAGGATAGAGCACATGGGCAGGTTGCGACTAGAACAGACAACATAATCCAGAACGCATCATCGGGTTTAGTTTGATGCCAGTAAAACCAAGTTCCTGCAGAAATAATTAGAATCGCACCAACGAAATAGCGCGCGACTACGTCTGCAATCTCAGCAATTTTTGGTTTGGAGTGCTGAGCTTCATCTTGAAGGCGGACTATATTCGAAATCATCGAGTCTGCTTTCGAGTTCGTTACTTCTAGCTCGAAAGACTCCTCACCATTTAATGTACCTGCGTAAACGGCATCTCCGGCTTTCTTAACCACGTGCACGGACTCGCCGGTCAGCATAGATTCATCGATATGGATACGACCGGAAATCACTTTGCCATCTGCCGGTATATGTTCGCCAGGAAGGACACGAATGCGATCACCAACCTTTAAGGTTCTTACCGGGATTTGTTCACCGTCTAGCGTCGTCGCAATCGCTGGGATTAACTTGAGAAGGTTGCCACTAGCTGCTGCTGCTTTGCGGCGAGCACGCATCTCTAAGAATCGACCGACCAACAAGAAGAAGGTAAACATCGAGATCGATTCGAAGAACACTTCGCCTTGTTCAGTCACCGTTGCAACTAAGCTCGCCACATAAGCAAATATGAGTGCAATGGATACAGGAACGTCCATCCCAAGGGTACGCCCTTTAATGCTCCTCCATGCATTGAGGTAGAAAGGAAGAGCAGAATAGAGCAGTACAGGTGTCGCGAAGATTAAGCTTACCCAGCGGAAGTAGTTTTTAAACTCTGGCTCTAAATCGCCAAAGACTTCTAAATACAATGCTACTGCAAGCATCATTACTTGCATGGTTGCAAGCCCCGCGATACCCAAACGATACAGGTATTGTTTCATTGTATGGTGGTAGGCGGCTTCTTGCTTGTCTGCTTCAAAAGGTGCGGCTTTGTATCCAAGCTTGTGAATCACAGAAAGCAATTCACTCAAACGCACTTGTGTTTTATCCCACGCAAGTAAAGCTCGGTTCGTGGTGGTATTGACACGAATGGAGATCAAACCTTTGACACCAGAGACTTGTTTCTCAATTAACCACGCACAAGCGGCGCAAGAAACACCTTCTAAAGAAAGGGTAACCTCAGATGTGTTTTCATTATTTCGAACAAACTCAGATTGAACGTCTTCGTTGTCATAGTGAATGAGGGCTTGGAGTTGCTCTGGAACTAGGTCAGCTTTTTCTGCTGGCGCAGTTCGGTATTGGTAATAGGAGACAAGACCACTATCGACTATAGTCTGAGCCACGGTTTCACAGCCCGGACAACACATGTCGCGAATTTCACCCAATATTTCTACTTTGAAATCCGTGTTGGCTGGTACATCTTCACCACAGTGATAACAGGATTTACACATAGACTTACTTCATTAATGTTGTTGGTTGCGCAGGGAATTCAACTCGACCTTGAATCATCCATTCTTTGTTGTGTGGCTCAAGCTCAACGAACCATGGTCCTTGAATCGAGTCTTCAGGCGTTAAGCGATAGTTACCTTTTGCATCAGCAGTAAGAAGCTTTGTGAAATCACGGTCTGGCAACGTACGGTGCGTGAACGTCGCAGTTAGCGCAGGGAAGTGCGGTAATTCGCCTTTATTGAAAGCGATAACAACGGTGTTGTCATCTGACGAAACGCTAGCGTTAAGACCAAGGTCTCGAGCGACATTCATTTTACTGATGTCGATGTTGATACCTTTGCCTTTTTTATAGTAATCCTCGGCGACCAAAGATACAGAGTTGTTGGCGAATACGACCACTGTAACGATTGTCCATACCACAACAGTTAAAGGCAGGATGATCAGGAACCACGGCCAAAATTGTTTATACCAAGGCTTTACCATAAAAAAGTTCTCAACAGCTAAATGAAAAAATGTAAGGCTTTAAATTTAAAGGAAAGACAGCCCCTATGAAAGGGGCTGTTATTGAAATGTTACTTATTGTCAGAGTTGCTTAAACTCCACACGTATGCCGCGACAAGTTGAACTTTGTCTTCGCCTAGAATGTCCTTCCAAGCTGGCATCACACCAGAGCGACCGTTCATAACTGTTTCTGTTACTGCAGCGCGTGAATCGCCGAATAACCAGTCTTGGTCAGTTAGGTCAGGAGCACCTACAGCCGGGTTACCTTTACCATCTGTACCGTGACAAGCTGCACACACAACGAAACGAGCTTTACCAGCTTCTGCTTCACGTGCGTTCACTTTACGACCAGATAGGCTTAATGTGTAGCTTACAACTTCTTGAACGCCTTGTTCGCCAAGTGCATCTTTCCACGCAGGCATCTGACCGATACGACCTTGCATAATAGTTGTAACGATAGCTGCTGGCTCACCGCCGTATAGCCATGCATCGTCAGTTAGGTTAGGGAAGCCTTTCTGACCGCGAGCATCAGAACCGTGACATTGCGAACAGTTCTGTAGGAACAAACGTTGACCAACTTTAATTGCTTCAGGATCTTGCGCAATCTCAGGGATAGGGCGTAGACCATCTGCGTTATGAGCAAGTGCACGGAATGCTTCACCGAAGTAAGCGTCTGCGTCATCTAACTCTTTAGCGTATTGGTTAAGTTGTTTGTTTTCCTGTGCTCGTGCGATGGCTTCTTTCGATTCTTCCAACGTACGCACAGTTTGATCTGAACTTTGCCAGTTTAGAACACCTTTAAAGCTGCCTAGTCCTGGAAACAGAGTCAGATATACAGCTGCAAACACAAATGTGCTCACAAATAAGTATGTCCACCATTTCGGTAGAGGGTTGTTAAGCTCGCGAATACCATCGTACTCGTGGCCCATGTCTTCCCCTTCCTCGACGCCCATTTTGTCTTTAGCGCACCAAGTCAGGAGGATCGCACAGCCTACTAGCGTACCGACAGTAATCACGATAATCCAGAGACTCCAGAATGTAGTCATTACTTCTTCACTCCTTGGTTATTTGGGGTCGTTTGTTCTTCGTCAGCAAACACCAAGTTAGCATCTTCTTCAAAGCGTGCTTTACGCTTCTTACCAAATGCCCACCATACGATGCCAATAAAACTAGCGAAGAGTACAACGGTATAAATACTATGAATTGTACCGAAATCCATATGACCCCCTTACTTCATTGCATGACCAAGAGACTGAAGGTAAGCGATGATTGCATCCATCTCTGTTTTACCTTCTACTTCTTTAGCCGCATTCGCGATTTCTTCATCCTCATAAGGGACACCGAACTGGTCACGGAAGATTTCTAGTTTCTTCTGTGTCAGCTTGCCGTCTAGCACGTTCTCTTCAAGCCAAGGGAAACCAGGCATGTTTGATTCTGGTACTAGCTCACGCGGGTCAATAAGGTGAACGCGATGCCATTCGTCAGAGTAACGTCCGCCTACGCGTGCCAAATCTGGACCAGTACGCTTAGAACCCCATAGGAATGGGTGCTCCCAAACACTTTCACCAGCAACAGAGTAGTGACCGTAGCGCTCTGTTTCAGAGCGGAAAGGACGAATCATCTGGCTGTGACAAACGTTACAACCTTCACGGATGTAGATGTCACGACCTTCCATTTCCAGAGGAGTGTAAGCACGTAGATTCTCTACAGGCTCAGTCGTTTGCTTCTGGAAAATCAGAGGAGTGATTTCTACAAGCGCACCCCAGCTGATTGCAAAGACGATGAAAATAGCCAACAAACCGACATTACGTTCTAGGATTTCGTGGCGATTATTCGAATTATTACTCATTCTTTAATCTCCTTATGCCGGTTGAGGGATAGCTTTTAAGCTTTCTTTAGGTGCAGTTACCGTCTTGTACGTGTTGTATGCCATTAGGAACATACCTGATAGGAAGATGAAACCACCTAAGAAACGTACGAAGTAGAACGGATATGATGCTTCTACAGATTCAACAAAGCTGTAAGTCAGTGTGCCGTCAGAGTTAACTGCACGCCACATTAGGCCTTGCATTACACCTGAGATCCACATCGCTACGATGTAAAGAACGGTACCGATAGTTGCCAACCAGAAGTGAACATTGATTAGGCTAACTGAGTACATACGCTCTTGACCGAACAGTCGAGGGACAAGGTGGTATACAGAACCAATGGAAACCATTGCAACCCAACCTAATGCACCAGAGTGGACGTGACCAATGGTCCAGTCTGTGTAGTGCGATAGCGCGTTTACAGTCTTAATAGACATCATTGGACCTTCAAAAGTAGACATACCGTAGAAAGACAATGAAACGATTAGGAAACGTAGGATTGGGTCATAGCGAAGCTTATGCCATGCGCCAGACAGCGTCATAATACCGTTGATCATACCACCCCAAGATGGAGCAAATAGAACCAAAGACATCACCATACCAAGAGACTGAGTCCAGTCAGGCAGTGCTGTGTAATGCAGGTGGTGAGGGCCAGCCCAGATATATAGAGAGATAAGTGCCCAGAAGTGAACGATAGATAAACGGTAAGAGTAAACAGGACGTTCAGCTTGTTTAGGGACGAAGTAGTACATCATACCTAGGAAACCAGCGGTCAGTAGGAAACCTACCGCGTTGTGTCCATACCACCATTGAACCATCGCATCCACCGCGCCTGAGTAAATCGAGTAAGATTTACCAAGTGACACAGGGATAGCCATGCTGTTCACGATGTGAAGTACTGCTACTGTGAGGATAAAGGCACCGAAGAACCAGTTAGCCACGTAGATGTGAGAGGTATTACGTTTGACCAATGTTCCAAAGAACACGACCGCGTATGATACCCATACAATCGCGATAGCAATATCAATAGGCCATTCTAACTCAGCATACTCCTTACCAGAGGTAAAACCTAATGGTAGGGTGATTGCTGCGGCTAGTATGATTGCTTGCCAACCCCAAAAGGTGAAGGCAACGAGTGGGCCACCAAAAAGACGAGTTTGACAGGTGCGCTGAACAACATAATAAGATGTTGCGAACAGAGCACTGGTACCAAACGCAAAAATTACCGCATTAGTATGCAATGGACGTAAACGACTGTACGTCAACCACGGCGTATCAAAGTTTAGCTGTGGCCAAACTAACTGAGCGGCAATCAAAACACCAACAGCCATACCAACTATGCCCCATAAAATGGTCACAAGGGTAAATTGGCGAACGACTGTATAGTTGTAGTTTTGTTCAAGCTGCTTTACTTGGCTCATTTGCATGCTTCCAATTTCTAATTAACTACACTTTACTTCCAACACGACTTGCGTCGTAACACCACCCAAGTAAACTCTAGAATTCAAGTGTTATCATCACTTTATTTCCATTGCTGACTTTAATAAAAAGTGGCATTTTCAGCGTGACACTATACTTGAATTAACAATTCAATGACAGAGTAGTAACCTTACAAGGCCTCTGGAAATCATTTTTTATTTAAAAAGTTTGAAGTTTGTAACAAGGATATTAGGAATTATGGCCGCACAAAAGTTAACAAAGGCACGACTTGCACAAATCTTAATCATGCTCAGTCTTTTAATTGGTGCCTTTTTCTGGCGCACCTTTACTTACGAGACGAACAGAGAGGTAGATTGTTCACAAAAACAACGATGTGATGTAACAATTGGTGCTGAGAAAATAATCATAAATAAGACTTCGAAAGGGTTTTCGATCGAAAGCTCAAAAACAGACAGTCTGAAAATTGATCTAAATCAAACGGGTGATTTTATTAATATCGATGATGAATTTCGTGACATCGATTGGAATAGTATTTCTGAGAAGAAGACAATTAATTTCAAATTAAACGAAAACATTGTCCAAGTTCATTTATAAATCAGATCTGACACGAGATAATTACATCTTCTTATGCAATTAATACCGTCATGCTTAGCACTAAATTGTCGCAGTGGTATAACAGTAAAGTGATAACCAATAATAAAATCGTATGCAGTGCCAATCATTATTTACTCATATTACCGACGAATATTTAGCTATCAAACGATTTCGCTCTGAGCTGACAGAGGATAACCTGTCGCATATCGTCTGTTATTACACCGAAGAGTACGATTTCAGAGTAATCCAAAGCGCTTTTGTTGAGCTGTTCCCCGAGACAACCGTTCACGGTGCTAGCTCCTGCCAAGCGATAATGACAAATCATGGTTATCACCAAGGGCCGGTGATTGCTATACTCGCGATTTATGATTCGGGCCAGCACGCATATGGTACGGGTATCTCAACTTTTGGAGCAAATGTTGAAGCGAGTGTAGATGCTGCATTAAACATGGCATTGGTGCATGCAGATAGAATAGGAGAGGTGCCGAATCTTATCCTTTTACACGCAACCCCTGGCCATGAAGAAAGCATCATTGAATGTATTGATGAAAGGTTTGGGACACTAGTACCCATCATTGGCGGGTCGGCTGCGGATAATAATATCGAAGGTAACTGGTCGATTATTACTTCTCAGGGGGCTCAGCAAAACGGTGTTAGCCTGACACTATTTTACTCATCACAGCCCGTTGATATCGCTTTTAGTGCTGGGCATTCACCAACGGGGATAACAGGTATTGCGACGAAAACGAAAGATCGCATCTTACTCGAGATAGATAATAAACCCGCTCTCGATGTCTACCGTGATTGGACTAATCACCAAGAGACACAATCCGACAAAGAAAGCTTTCTATTTACCAACTCCAGTGCTTATCCATTGGGGAGAATCGCCGGGCATCTTTACGAGAGACCTTACTACAAACTCTCACATCCAATAAGAGAGACCAAACAAGGCGGTATCGAGCTCTTTACAAGTATCCAAGAAGGTGAATCTTTGACGTTGATGCAGGGAAGTCGTCAGCATCTTGTCGCAAGAGCCGCAAGAGTAGTGAACGCAGCATTTAATCAAAAGTTAGAAGAGTCTCGAAAAATAGGGGTAATCAATATCTTTTGTGCTGGTCCTATGCTGCACTTAAAGCAGGACATAAACAGCGTTTGTGAACAAATTAACCAGGAATTAGAGAACCTACCTTTTATTTGCCCGTTTACTTTTGGTGAGCAAGGAAGATTTATAGGTGGCGAAAATGGACATGGAAACTTGATGATTTCATCGGCAATTTTCCATAAACCTTATGAAAGATAAATATTTAGAGATTTACCAACAAGAAGCGTTACAAGAGGCTCTTGTCGAACTAAAAGAGGCAAGACAGCGAGAGAAGCTCTTAGCTGACGAAAACAAAGCAATCTTATCAGCCATTTCTGCTATGAGTGAGGCTCGTAATCGACACGAAATTTTTTCCGGCCTCAACAGCGTTCTAAAGAAATACATCGACTTTGATGACTTCATCGTCATTACCCGTGACTGCAATCAACAAAATTTCAAAACACTTCTATCGACAAATAGCGTCTTTGATAGAGCTAGCTGGTTACCGGGTAACGCATCGGAGAGGGCGCTCAGTGGTGAATGTATTTTGCTGTTTGAACCAATGCGGTTAAAGGAGTTTGAGGGGCTTAACTCCTTTATTAAAAGTCAGGTAAGCTCCATGCTTTTAACTGGTATTCGCTCTGAAGTTACGCAAACTATCATCATACTTGTTGGCGCACAAAAAGGGCACTTTAGTATCGAAAACAAAGAAACCCTTAGGCGGTTTCGACCTTTGATAGAAAGGGCGGTAATCGATATTGAAACGAAAGAGAAGTTACAACGTATCGTAGAGGTACGTACTTCGCAACTTGCGAAAGCAAGAGAAGAAGCAGAACGCGCTAACCAATCAAAATCTGAATTTCTCGCTATGATGAGTCATGAGATTCGAACCCCTTTGAACTCGGTTTTGGGTATGCTCGACATATTAAGACAGTCGACGTTAACAGAAAGCCAATCTGAAGTTTTGAATCAAATGGAGTGCTCAGCAGATCTGTTATTAGCGATAATTAGCGATATCCTCGATTTGTCCAAAATAGAGTCGGGAAGCTTTCGTCTAAGCGAACAATGGACAAACTTACGTGACGCGGTAACCCTGGTCATTTCCCAACAAAAACAGGTAGCTACAAGTAAAAATCTGAGTTTTGAATACCAATGTAACTTGGATAATAACAAGCAATATTGGATCGATTCGACTCGATTGTCTCAAGTACTTTTCAATTTAATTGGGAACGCCAGCAAATTCACTGATTTTGGTGGCATCAATGTCTCGGTTATTGAGCGTGACGGTGAGCTTGTCATCTCAGTGGTGGATACCGGAATTGGAATCCCTAAATCAAAAATCGGACATCTTTTTACAGCTTTCCATCAAGGAGACAGTTCGATTACTCGAAGATTTGGAGGTACAGGCCTTGGACTTGCTATCACCAAACATTTGGTTGAAATGATGCGAGGAACAATCAGCGTTAAAAGTGAAGAGAATGTTGGCTCACACTTTGAAATTAAGATACCTGTATTAACGAGAAATAATCAAGATAGACCGGTAAAGATAGAGCCCAATCGTCCATCAAAAGCAGTGAACCTTCTTGTTGTAGAAGATACAGCATCTAATCAACTTGTAATTAAACTAATCTTAAACAAGTTAGGACATAATGTTTTTATTGCTAGCCACGGCGCAGAAGCAATAGCATTTCTTGAAGAGCAAAGGCAAAACATCGACATCATTTTGATGGACGTCTCAATGCCAATTATGGATGGGATAACAGCGACGAGGCTAATCAGACAGAAAGGCATCAATATTCCAATCATCGCGTTAACAGCTCACGCACTGGAAAGTGACAAGACTACATGCATGAAAGCCGGCATGGACGGTTTTGTTTCAAAACCAGTTCGACGACAAGAGATCTACGAAGCAATTCAATCGTTAGTTGAAACCGCGTAGCGCGTTAATATAGATCTTAACAATCGTAAGATTATTAAGATCTATATTAAGTATTTTATGGTAAATCACCATTATGTTTAATAACACTATCAAAAAGCGCCGTATTTTAAAATCTGAGAGGGATAGGAGACCAATCTAGAGAAGATTTGGCGTACGTTGGCATTTCATTTAACATAACACATATAATGCGCACCAAGGGTGTAGGCGCAAAGTTGTAATGTCACTTTTTAGCAAAGTTAAAATGTCTCTTTTTTAGGTTCAACCGCTAACTTCATTCTTATATGAACTTATTTAAGGAACATTGGGATGTTGGTAACTATGAGTGACAAAGACCTTTCACGATACAAAGTGATCAATGACGTTTGTGATCGTCGCTTACGACGTTCGGAGGCTGCCCAGATCTTAAACTTGAGTGAACGCCAAGTGCAGCGTTTAATGAACCGCTTGCGAGAATCCGGTGCGGCCAGTTTGGTGCACGGTGCTCGTGGCAAGCCCAGTAATAATCGTATATCGAGTGATTATCGTCAGACTATCTTAAGGCTTGTTCGTAAACACTATTCGGATTTTGCCCCAACGTTAGCAAGAGAAAAACTTATTGAGCTCCATAACTTACCCATTTCTAATGAAACGTTACGTCAATGGATGATTGCTGATGGTCTCTGGGTGCCACATGCTCAGCGTCAACCTCGGGTGTACCAACCTCGTCATCGCAGAGACTGCCTAGGAGAACTGGTTCAGATCGATGGTTCTCACCATGATTGGTTCGAAGGACGCTCTGATAAATGTTGTTTACTGGTTTTCATTGATGATGCGACTGGCCGCCTGAGTTCCTCGTTACCGATATAGCCTCATATCTCTTAGGTTACGCTGTCATCATGGCTCTAGATGTTCATAACAGAAACTATTACTAGTTTCCGAACTGACGATTTAACCTTTTTCCAGAGCAATAAAAAAGCGACCAGACTTGGTCGCTTGAAGTTTTGTGACATCGTAACTCTTCTATATCATAAGAGTCATCTTGCCTGGAGCGCTCATTCTAATGGATGATAGCGCTTCTCCTGAGATCTGAACGTTAGCAAACCAAAATGGTTTGTGTTTTTCTGCGAACACTTCGCTTCTCGATAAGCTGTCGTATATTGCATACGCCCTAGCCTGTGCTAATGCTGCTCCATAGATGCTGCGTTCTAAGATCGGTTTGTTTTCTATGTCTTCTAGAATGGCAACTTTAATATTCTCTGTACTTTTCGGCCAGTTAAAGCTTTCCATAAGTCGTTTAGTGACCACAGCTTCCATATCAACAATAACTTTAGGTAAGAACGCTGAATTAGGTCGAACGTCGGCACAAGCATAATACTCATCTTTTCTGTTCATCTTTCTATAGTTCAGCATGACTTCAATAAGAGCATCTTCGAAAGTGTCTGTGAAATGATTAATCAGCACGATGCTTCCTAGGCTACGAAGTGTTCCAATTAGAACACCACAATCAGAATCTTTTACACCTGCCGATTCCAATCGCATTTTGGTAACGTTGGCAGTCAAGACCAGTTGTTGCCAAAACTTGGGAGTCAGGATCTTAGTATTACTGTCTGACCACCTCATTATTGGTCGTGCCATTAAGACTGGGAATAGCTTGCGGCAATTTTCAATTCCAAGACGACTAATCGCAACTCTTACATCTGAGCTGGTTTTAGCTGCACTTCCTCGCTCACGCAGTCTAGAGTTTTCAATCAGATCAATAATCGTTGAGCTTAGTTGGTGGCTATCGCCGGCCAAGCCTGTCAGTTTTGAAAAGCTGAGTGATGGAGAATAAGCAAACGATGCGAACAGTTCAAATGGGGGTATATTGCTCGATAATTTTTCAATTGGAAGTGTTTCAAGCTTCTTCATTAACATTCGATCGGCGACTTTCGATACATCGCTGATGACTTTTTGAAGTGTTTTCTGTTTGTCTTCCACGATTTGGCGTTTTTCTTTTACTCGCTCTTGTTCACATATGAGAAGTATTCTTTGGTTGCGCGTGATTCTGTCTTCTTCACTAAAGATCACGTCGTCACAGTAACGCCCCTGTAAACTGAGGAGTTTATCCACTTGCGACTGATCCACTTGGTGGTTCATACTAGCTAGCCATTTTGCATGTCTAAGTTCGACTTCTTTCGATACTTTGGCTGCGATGTCCATTGCTTCTTGTGTATATTTTTTTTGCGTGAGCAACAAACTGATATTCCTAACGTTATTTTACTTTTCCGTCAGCAGTGTATCTATAAACACCAAAGCAGTAAATGGAATGTGATATTAATTCCACTTATAAATATATTCAAATTATCGAAATATGATTAGTGAATACTAGTTGCCCGTTGTTATGTGTAGTCGTATGTACTTTTCAGAGAATTTATAGCGATAACGTTTGCCAATTTTCACATTTGATTTGGTGAACTGGCATACGCGTTTATCACCACTGCTTTTTACCCTCTTGATCTTTGCACTTTTACCTTTGTGTTCCATTTCAATCATCAGGTCACAATACCCATGGTAACCATCAAATTCTCTATCAGTTTTCTTCTGTAACTCCGCTTTAATTTTTTTCGCCACGGGATTCGTCTCAGAATCATCAGCTGTAGCAACAGAAATCCCAAATAATAAATACAAAAACGTGACAGTGTATCGCAATGAAGTTCCCTTTCGATTTCGTAAAAGTGAAACTCTAACACACTGACTTTATTGAAATAAAAACGGGACGCAATTAATGCGTCCCGTCTAACACGAATAAGTAATTGATAGTTTGCTTAAGCGCGTTTTTTGCCTTTGGTTGACTTAAAACCTTGATGAGGAAAAACGTTCCTAATGCGTTGTTGAACTTTTTTCGGCACTTCTTTGGAGAAAGCTAAACGCATCCCAGTACGTTGATTGTAGACTTTCATCTCACCATCGAAAGGAGCATGCTCGGCGATGTCTTGCAGGTTGTGTTTAAAAGAAGGTGGTATATGACCTTTCACTTTCGATATGTGCCCTTTTTCGAACTTAACTTTTAGGACCGGTCTATCTACAGCGATAAGCCAAAAAATGACAACAGCAGCAATCAATATTACGTAAAGCATATGATTCTCCTTAGCTGGACAACAATTTACTCAAGTCTTCTTTCAACGATGATACCTTCATGCTCGCCTTCTCGCTTCGAGACGCTTCTGACAGCAAATACTCAATGGCATCGGATAGTGTGCAACCTAGCTCGTTTGCTCTGTTAGAGAGCTTTTCCCACACTCGATAGTCAAGATCTATGGATTTTTTCTTTGTGTGGACTTGCTCCGCATTGAAGTGACGTTTACGCTTTGCACGGATCGCTTGTTTCAGCTTGTTATCAAGCTCTTCTGACATGTGGTTCTCAATCCAAGCAAGAACTTGAGTAGGTTCATGCTCGAGTTTACGAAGTTCAGCAATCGCAGCATCGGCTTCACTTGTATCGATGTATCGAGTAACGGCTTCACCATCTTTCCACTTTTTAATGAGATACTTCCATTTCCAACCACATTCTAAATTTTCAAGCTGCTGATATTTCATCCTTCTGACCCTCAATGCACGTATGGTGACAGCGTAACCCAACTGTGCAGGTTCGGCAATTAAAACTCCTAAAAGTATCGATGTTGATCACTCATTTGTCGAAGGTTTAATCAACTGAATTTGCAGAATTTTTGGATTGGTCAAATTGTCGCTAGGGAGTTGATCGCCGTTTCGCTATAATGCCCCTAAGACTAAATTAAGATGAATTTGAATGAACCAAGTTAACTGGCAAGATGTCACCCCTTCTTTTGAACAGTACGAAGAGATTTTACGCAACGCCACTTCTCTCCCAGCAAAGCCTTTCATTGACCTTCAGCCGAGGCTTGAAGCAACCACTGAGCGATTTACGCGTGTACAAGGATTAACTCGCATTTTATTGGTGAATTGCACTGATAATGCGATTTACCGAGGTTTCATTAGCGAAGTGTTGGAGGCTAAAACCTCAGCACCTGTTGTTGCAACAGAGTCACTCGATGCTAAAGAGCTGTTTGATCGCTACAGTGTGAACCAAGATGGTCAAGCGACGTTTGAATCTGGCTTACTTTCCAAAGCACATGGCGGCTATCTTGTTATTCCTGCGAACTTGGTGCTTGCGAATGCTGCACGCTGGCCAAACATCAAAGCTGCGGTTCAAGGTGGAAGCTTTGCTCCAATTAATCTTACTCCAAATCGAATTGCTTCATCGCCTTTTGCGCCGCAAGAATACAATGTAAAACTGATCATTACCGGTGACCGAAACCAGTTGGCTGAAATCGAGTATGTCGATGAAGACTTCTCTGCAGGTCTGACGATGTATACAGAGGTTGAAGACGATATCCACCTATCTCAAGAAAACCTGAGGAATTACATTAGTTTGGTAAACTGGATTTGCCAGAAGTACCAGCATCCTACATTGAGCAATGAAGCGTTCAGAAGATTAATTCTTGCAGGGATGCGCTACACAGAAGATCAACACTATCTACCGCTCGGTGTCATGTGGCACAACCAACTATTAGGTCTTGCTAGCCAATATTCAAACTCATCGGTTATCGAATTCGACGATATTGATCAGGCTATTGATGATAAATATTACCGTGAGTCGTACCTACCACAGCGTGCAGTTGATGACATTCTTGATGGACAAGTGATCATTGAAACGACCGGCGAACAAGTAGGCCAAATTAACGGTCTTACTGTTATTGATATGGCTGGACATCCGGTCTCTTATGGTGAACCTGCGCGTATTTCTTGTGTTATTCACTTTGGTGATGGCGATATTTCAGATGTTGAGCGTAAAGCGGAGCTTGGTGGCAACCTGCACGCTAAAGGTATGATGATCATGCAAGCGTTTGTAAGCTCGGCGTTGAATTTAGATGAGCCCCTACCTTACTCTGCGTCAATTGTCTTTGAGCAATCATACAGTGAAGTAGATGGAGATAGCGCCTCTTTAGCGGAACTTTGCTGTTTGGTAAGTGCACTATCTGAATCTCCAGTTAATCAGCAGATCGCAGTGACTGGTGCGGTAGACCAATTTGGTCGTGTGCAAGCCGTCGGTGGCTTGAATGAAAAGATCGAAGGTTTTTACCAAGTGTGTAAGCATCAAGGCTTCACAGGTGAGCAAGGCGTGATTATGCCGAAAACTAACCTAAAGCACCTTGCGTTACATAAAGATGTCATAGAAAGCATTAAGAATGGTGAGTTCCACCTTTGGTCTGTTTCTACTGTTGATGAAGCGATTCCTCTTCTGATGTCCAAGCCATTCCGAGGTGAAGACGACAGCATCATCGGTAAGATAGCCGAACGTATTGAAAACTTTGAAAGACACGAGCATCCAGAAGGAATTGTGGAGCGCATCAAAAACTGGTTTGTCTAGTACTGATCGGAGTTGTTTAGCGTACACGTGTTCACTAAGATGCAGCTATCAAAAATTGGAGTAATTGATAATGCAAAACAAACGTGATTCATACACCCGTGAAGATCTTCTAGCTTCTAGCCAAGGCGAACTATGGCCACAAGGCCCTCAGCTACCAGCACCAAACATGTTGATGATGGACCGCATCACAAAAATGTCTGAGACTGAAGGTGATTTCGGTAAAGGCTTGATCCTAGCAGAATTGGACATTACTCCAGATCTTTGGTTCTTTGATTGTCACTTCCCTGGTGACCCAGTAATGCCTGGCTGCCTGGGCCTTGATGCAATGTGGCAACTTGTGGGCTTCTTCCTAGGCTGGGTTGGCGGTAAAGGTAAAGGACGCGCTCTAGGTGTTGGCGAAGTGAAGTTTACGGGTCAAATTCTACCAACAGCTAAAAAAGTGACTTACGAGATCCACATGAAGCGTGTTGTTAACCGTAAATTGGTAATGGGTCTAGCTGATGGCCGTGTATGTGTAGACGGCAAGGAAATCTACGTAGCAAAAGATCTAAAAGTAGGCTTGTTCCAAGACACCTCAAGCTTCTAATCTCCTACTCTCAAGTATTCAAGAAGGCTCCTTTCAAAGGGGCCTTTTTTAGTTTTGTATATACCCAAGTAACCTCGAGATGCTAGGTTCAGCGAGAATGACTTGGTTTGTAGATGCGGCGGCGATTTAAAGATCTAGTGGGTCTAAATCAAGAATCGACAACAAAGTATACAAGCCAAGACAGCTCGCCCTTTGGGAGCGTGTCATTGACTCGACTTCTGCGTCAAACAACTTGGAAAGAGCTGGCTATTACGCTGCGTTGTTTTCCTTGACCTCGAATCAATGACAACGCTCTGAATCCTGCATCTTGAAGTCACTTGGGTATAGCTACTTACAAATGCAGAAAAGGCTCTTAACGAGCCTTTTCAAATCCTTCTGTTTGTATGTGGAGAGTTTATTTGTAGAGACCAGATTGTTTTTCATCTCTGGCATCACGCCAACCACCTAACCAATACGACCGAGCGTCAATCTGTTGATACGGACAAGCCTCTTGAGACCTTCCATTCAACCCAGCTTTGTAGCCTTGAGATTGAGCTCGTTCTAGGCGATCACGCTTTTGTCTCTTCATAGTTAATTCCTCATACAGGTCCATTTACAAACGTACTACTGTTTTTGTGAAACTTTAGTGGAGTTTTTATGACTCCACTTACAAGAATCGATCAAATTACGCATTTTCTCAAGGCATAAAAAAAGCAGAGGCTCATTTCTGTGAGCCTCTGCTTGATTTAAAAATTACTGACTATTTTCTACGGAACCCGAAGAAGCCCAGCATGGTCAAAGCCAACCAACCAAGACCGGCACCTTGACGTTCGGCAGATTCCTCTTCAACGCTTCGCTGCTGAATATCTGCAGAAGTCGCACCAGCGATAGGCATAAGCTTGACTGCAACGATTTTTTCTGTCCCATCACACGACGCGTTATGTTGTGTGCTCTTATAGCCGCCTTCACACTTCATCGCGGTTGCCGAGATAACGCCAGCATCATTGATGTCTGTAGCATTGATGATACGGAATGCGTTGTTGTCCGCTGAGTATTCACCACCGTTCGTTAGGTTATCCAAAAACCATGGTTTACCCTCAAACAAGTCTGTCGCACGCTGGCTCACGGCTTCACCTGTTTTAGTGTAAGGGTAAATAAAACCACGTTTGCGACGAGGCTTACCTTCTTCTTCACGAGTAGTCTCAGCATCTAGTTGACCAACAATCTCATTGTAAGAGTTGATAGCCCCCATATGACCGCCTGCACCACTAAAGAAAATGTCGGTTGTTGGGTAGAATGCGCTAACAGAATCTGCAGTGACGTCGTTTACAATAAACAAACGGTTCGGCGCAGAACCTGTCGGCATTAGGTAAGCGCCAGAGCGCTTCGCTTCACCGATTGCAACAAAGTTAGAGTTCACATCCGTTAAACGAGAGTTACTATGAACAGTGTCGCCATCGATACGTTGTTGAGCCCCACTTACTAACTTGCTCTCCCAAGTAGAGCCAGTCATGCTACCAGCAGTAGCTAAGGTGCCAACAAACACAGTCGCATTCATGTAGTTATCATCAGAATACGTATTGTAACCAACACCATAGACAGTTGTCCCATCTTCAACGATGCCACGCATGCTACCTTGAGCTAAGCGCTCACCATCTTTAGCTGAGTTACTAGGCCAAGCAATTTGACTGACTGTACCGTCTTTATCCCAAATTGCCGCTTTTGAAGTATGGTGCGTGCCGTTATCGTTTGATGCTTGTTCAGAAATACTGCCTACTGTAAATGTCCCATCGGTGCGCCATGCTCGGCTCCCGACAACAACCGCCTCTTCGCTGCTTGGAACAATAGTTGGAAGCGATGGAGCAACAACAGTATTTCTTGTTTCTAATTCAGAAGAATCTGTATCGCTTACGACACTTTGATTACCAACTGGTTTGCCATCTTCAGTTAGGCTATTGATAATATTGTTGTACTTGTTGTCATAAGCACTCGGGTCATTCTCGACAAATGCGAGTGCGTTTGTTGTAAAGTCTTTACCTAGCTCTTTACCCCAAGGTTGCCAATGAATAGATGCCCAAGATTCACATGTTGAGTAACGACGCTCGTTGTAACAGTAGCGCTCAAAATCGTCGTACTCTTGCACATAATAAAAACCGGAGTCCATTGCAAAAGGCACTTCTTCACGGTAACTCACACCATCTACAGCTTCGCCTGCTGAAATTGGTGTTGTACGAGTTTCCAGTGCCAATTTGAATTGTTCCGTTGTACATCCTGCTGCTGAATCAAAACAACCATGGACAAACGGTGAACCAGTGCTTACATCCTGAACATCACCTTGCTGGATAGCAACGCCGTAGGCAGTTTCGTAATTAACGATGTCACCATTTGATTCTGGCTCTACTTCAACCACCTGATACAATGCTGCATTGGCATTCATTGCTGTACCAACCATCATCGCGACGGCGGTTAGTTTGAATTTATTACTACAATTCATGGAATTCTTAACTGTCCTGTTGCATTGCTTCGAGTTCTTCCCATCTCTCGAACGCGATTTCCAACTCCTGCTCTACAGCAGCGAGCTGTTCCAATACCGGTTGAGTCTGTTCTACAGATTTAGTGAAAAACTCTGGGTCATTCACTTGTTCTTGCAGAGTCTCAATATCCGACTCTAATTGTTCTAGTTTAGCTGGAAGAGCCTCTAATTCTCTTTGCAGCTTATACGATAACTTCTTCGAATTGTTCTTAGGTTGCGTAGTTTTGGGAGTTTCCTCAACCACTTTCTCTTTCTTCGCTGCTTTTTCAACCTGACCACGCGAAGCAAGAACTTGATCACGCTGCTGTTTTGCATCGTGATAACCACCAACGAACTCTTCGATTACGCCGTTACCTTCAAAAATCCAACTGGTCGTTACTGTGTTATCTACAAACTCACGGTCGTGGCTCACTAACAGTAACGTACCCTGATAATTGGCAAGCATTTCTTCTAAAAGTTCCAACGTTTCGATGTCCAAATCGTTGGTTGGTTCGTCCAGAATAAGCAAGTTGTTAGGTTTCAATAAGATACGAGCCAACAACAAACGGTTTTTTTCACCGCCTGATAACGCTTTAACTGGCGTACGAGCACGTTTTGGTGCGAACAAGAAATCTTGCAGGTAGCTCAATGCATGACGCTGACGACCGCCAACCATCACTTCTTGCTTACCATCCGCTAAGTTATCGATAACCGTCTTTTCAGGATCGAGGATTTCACGGTACTGGTCGAAGTAAGCCACTTCAAGTTTTGTACCGCAATGTAGACGACCACCTTGTGTCTCTAACTGGCCCAGTAGCAACTTGAGAACCGTACTTTTACCACAGCCATTAGGGCCAATAAGTGCGATTCGATCACCGCGCATGATGTTGAAGCTGAAGTCATCCACGATCTTTTTGCCTTCAAAAGCAAAAGAGACGTTCTCTGCTTCAAAGACGATCTTGCCTGAACGCGACGCATCATCGATATTAAGGTTAACTTTACCTTGAACTTCACGGCGGTCACGACGTTCTTCACGTAGCTTTTTAAGAGCACGAACGCGACCTTCATTACGGGTACGACGCGCTTTAATACCCTGACGAATCCATACTTCTTCTTGAGCTAACTTTTTGTCGAACTCCGCATTTTGCATTTCTTCAACACGAAGCATCTCTTCTTTGTCATTCAGGTACTGATCATAATTACCAGGGAAAGAAGCCAATTGACCGCGATCTAAGTCAACGATGCGTGTCGCCATCGATTTGATGAACGCACGGTCGTGAGAAATAAAGATGATTGAGCCTTTGAAGTCTTTTAAGAAGTTCTCAAGCCATTCGATGGTTGTAACATCAAGGTGGTTAGTCGGTTCATCGAGAAGCAATACATCGGGGTCACAAACAAGTGCACGAGCCAGAGCTGCCTTACGTTGCCAACCACCAGATAAGTCCGTCAGTTTGGTTTCTGGGTCTAGCTTTAACGCCCCAAGTACGTTCTTAACGCGGTCATCAAAGCGCCAAGCATTAAGGTGATCCAGCTGTTCTTGAATCTTAGCAAGTCGGTTGATGTTCTTTTCACTTGGGTCTTGAGCTACAAGATCGAGAAGATCGTGGTAGATCTTTAACTGTTCACCGATTTCAGCCAAACCGCCAGATACGTATTCGTAAACCGTACCCTCTTGATTGCGCGGTGGATCTTGTTCAAGTCGAGAAACAACTACGTCTTGAGTGATTTGAATCTTGCCATCGTCCAACAAAATGTCGCCGGCAAGCACTTTCATTAACGTGGACTTACCTGCACCGTTACGACCAACTAAACAAACGCGTTCGTTTTCTTGAAGAGCGAACTCCGCTTTATCTAGCAATGGGTGATCACCAAATGCAAGTTGCGCGTTATGAATGGTAAGTAATGCCATTATTATCCAACCAATGTGTGAGTTGTTCTAAGTCAAACGGCCAGTTCAACTCAGAGTCTTGATATTTTAATACGGGAATTGTGACGCCGTAACGAGAAAAGAGAACATCGTCGAACGCAATGTCGACGATGTGTGTTTGTTCGGCGAGACCAATCTGACCAACGAGGTCAAACGCCATCTCACAGAGATGGCATCCTTCTGTGCTGTAAAGTGTTAGCACGTTCAACATCCTTTTGCTGTTCCGTCCCTATTCTGCGTGCGTAACCAGCCAGCAGTTGTGAATCTGTTTGTTACGAGAGAAATCCAATGGCAGAGTTTGTGAAGAAATGTTCTGCGCTTTCAGGCCCAGTTCTGCAAGCCCTGCTTCGTCCATCTTGAAGTGACGTTTGTTGTTCGAGAAAACAATCGTACCGCCAGCACGCAACAGGCGCTTAAGGTTTGTCATTAGCTTAATGTGGTCGCGTTGCACGTCGAACGACGTTTCCATTCGCTTAGAGTTAGAGAATGTCGGTGGATCAATAAAGATAAGATCGTATTCACCTTTTGCGTTCTCAAGCCACTGTAGACAGTCAGCTTGCTCAAAACGATGCTGGCGACCCACGCAGCCATTTAGCTGCATGTTGTCTTTCGCCCAGTTCAGGTAAGTGTTAGACATGTCTACCGTGGTTGTAGAACGCGCACCACCAACTGCAGCGTGCACTGTCGCACTACCAGTGTAAGCAAACAAGTTAAGGAAATCTTTACCCTGAGCCATTTCACCAAGGCGACGACGAGTGATCTTATGATCCAAGAACAAGCCCGTGTCTAGGTAGTCATGCAGGTTTACGATCAGTTTCACGCCATACTCGTTCACTTCAAGCGTCTCTGAAACTTGACCTAGTTTTTGGTACTGACTACGGCCTTTCTGCTTCTCACGAACTTTAAGTACAACTTTGTTCGCTTCTACGCCCGTTACCTGAATCGTTGCACGGATAATGTCCGTCAAACGACGCTTAGCTTTTTCTTCAGGAATATTCTTAGGTGCCGCGTATTCCTGAATCACGATTTGATCGCCATAAACGTCGATAGCCACGTTGTATTCTGGAAGGTCCGCATCGTAGATACGGTAACAGTCTAGCTTCTCTTTACGCGCCCACTTGCCAATCTTGCCGATATTTTTCTTCAAACGGTTTGAAAAGTCAGGTGCGATCTGAACATTAGTGTCCGCGCCTTTCACTTCATCAGCGCTGCGCTCTGCAATGCTGTAGTTCTTTTGGTGACACGGTAACGCACCGTTATTCAATTTGAACTGTTTGTCTGCACGCATACGAAGACAACTTAGTAGCTCGTCTGAACTAGAGAAGATAGACGCTTTACAACCGCCAAACTCAGCTTTTAGCTGGCCACCAAATGCTGTGTATAGCGCAATCAAACCAGGCTCAGTACCAAGACGCTCACCATATGGAGGGTTAGAAACGATAACGCCTGCTTCGAAGCCAGCCGGACGAGTGATGGTTGCCGCGTCACCTTGTGCAAAAGTAATCAACTCTTCAACACCAGCTCTACGAGCATTGTCTTGAGCAACCTTCAGTACTTTCGGGTCGTTATCGAAGCCGAAAAACTTAGCGTCAACTTTTTTGACGCCGCGTCGAGCCTGTACATTTGCTTCTGATTTAATCTCAGCCCAAAGCTCAGGTTCAAAATCTTCTAGCGCTTCAAAGCCCCACTGTTTGCGCTTAACGCCAGGTGCCATGTTCGCTGCCATCATTGCTGCTTCAATCAGCAACGTACCAGAACCACACATCGGGTCTAGAAGTGGTTGAGAGCCATCCCAGCCACAACGCATGATAATAGCGGCTGCGAGTGTTTCACGTAGTGGAGCTCGACCGGATTCTGGACGGTAGCCACGTTGATGAAGACCACTGCCTACCATGTCGACACCAAGAATCGCTTTGTCTTTGTGTAGACGAACGTGAACGCGAATATCTGGGCGTTCTTTGCTGATGTTTGGACGAGGAAGTCCTTTCTTCTCAAAGCAGTCAACGATGCCATCTTTGACTTTCATTGCACCATATTGACTGTTACGGATTTCACGGTTGGTACCGTTGAAGTCAACCACAAAACGCTTTGAGCTGTGGAATTGGTTTACCCAGTTAATTGAAGAGGTCGACAGGTAAAGGTCCATGTCGTCGTTACAGGTAAACTCCGATAAAACACGTACAAATCGAGACGCCAAACGGCTCCACAAACAGCAACGGTAAATTTGTTCATTCGTCGCCTTAAATTTAACGCCTGCCTGTACTGGCTTGGCGTTTTCAATGCCTAGTTTAGTCAGCTCTTCTGCAAGCAAGTTTTCCATGCCGTTTGAAGTTACCGCGAGATATTGATTCATAGTGTTCTTTCGTCGATAAAAAATGGCTTTGATTATACCTGACTTTACGATCAATGCCTCGTTTTTAAAGGCTTTTTCGCTTTATTAGCGCAAACAGTCACCAATCTCACCAACTGAAAGTCAGATCACATCACCTTCATAAACAGAATACGTCTCCTTATCACCTTATCGTAAAAATGCGGCCTGCGGTGAAAGTAAATACTTATTCACCATTAAATTGGTATATACCAGAGTGATTTCTGGTGTGTAATTTACCTACAAAAACCACATATAGGGGAATAAAAGATGAAATATTAAGCGTCCTGTTGCCTAATTTAAGGAAAAGCTAAAGTGAAAAAATTGGAATAAAAGTGAGCTGCTTCATATATGAGATATGAAATCCCCTCACCTAGGAGTGAGTTTGGGGTATGTACTAGGAGAGATTTGGAAAAATTTTAGGCAAAAAAAATCGACCTAATGCGGTCGATTAATGCAAACAAAGGAACGAAAATAAAGAAAAAATCAAAATGAAACTAACCCACCATCGCCATCGGTGCCATCATGAATAAGTGATTAGCACACACCATGCGATCATGCATTACTTTAATCGGTTGTCCAAACTGGAGCGTTTTGTTGCCGTCTAGCAGGAATTCTTCCTGTCCAACATAAGCACACAGGCTTGATGTTTCACCAGGCTCTAGGACGACGAACACACCTTCTGAATATCGGTTTGTTAGGAAGACCATGTCCCCTTCTTCTGGCTCATGTCCATCACATTGGGCATCGAAGAACCAGCTCTTAGGCTGGACTGGCTTGTGAAAGCGTTTCGCGGCTACGCAATAAAGCGTAAGTTCGGCTTGACGGTATTCGTTGATGTCGAGACAACGGATTCGTTCGTTGTACGTTTGGAACGCGCTTGCGTCATCAACGGTGAATTCATTGTCTGAGAAGGCACAATTGACCAACAGCTTACGGCATAGATTGGTTTGGAAAATCATCTCCTCCCCTAAATCCAGCATTAGGCAAGCTTTCTGCTCGTCAAAATACCAATTCCATTTGTCGCTGGGTTTAAGCATTATTCCGTTCTCTTGTGACTAGTTAAACAGTAATAAGAGGTAAGACGCTTAATTACCTACTCATGATTTTTAAATTTTACAAACGAACGGACAAAAAAAAAGAGGAAACGAATTCCTCTTTTTTTAGTAACAAGCGTCGATTTCTCAACGATTTAGCGATTGTTCTTATAGATTTTTAACAATATCGCGTACGAGACCTGGGCCGTGGTAGATGAAACCTGTATAAACTTGAACAAGTTGAGCGCCAGCCATCATTTTCTCTTTCGCAGCAACGTAAGAGTCAACACCACCGACACCAATGATCGGAAGCTTATCGCCAAGTTCTTGGTGAAGTTTACGAACAACCTCTGTTGAACGAGATTGAACCGGACGTCCACTTAGGCCACCCGCTTCATGTGCATGTTTCATACCTTCAACGACTGTTCGATCCAACGTTGTGTTTGTCGCAATTACGCCGTCGATATTGTTCTTAATTAGAGACTCACAAATCTGGCTGATTTCGTCATCGCTCAAATCCGGTGCGATTTTTAGCGCAAGCGGTACGTACTTACCGTGTTTCTCTGCAAGTTCAGCTTGTTTCGCTTTGAGTTCAGATAGCAGTTCATCTAGTGCTTCACCGTACTGAAGCGAACGAAGTCCTGGTGTATTTGGTGACGAAATGTTCACGGCGATGTAACCGGCGTACTCGTACACTTTTTCCATACAAATCAGGTAGTCCTCTGCCCCGTTCTCAATTGGTGTGTCTTTATTCTTACCAATATTGATACCAAGAACGCAGTTGTATTTTGCCTTTTTCACATTCTCAACCAGATGATCCACACCTAGGTTGTTAAAGCCCATACGGTTGATGATACCTTCCGCTTCAACTAAGCGAAACAAGCGAGGCTTGTCGTTACCAGCCTGTGGACGAGGTGTAACAGTACCAACTTCGACAAAACCAAAGCCCATCGCGTCAAACGCTTCGATACATTCGCCGTTTTTGTCCAAACCTGCAGCAAGACCCACTGGGTTACGGAATGTAAGTCCCATGCATTCTACTGGACGATTTGGTAATTGTTGACGATAGAAAAGATCGAGAGGAGTGCCGTTAAAGCGTTGGAAGTTTTTGATTGCAAGATCATGTGCCTTTTCGGCATCAAGTTGGAAAAAGCCAGTTCTGGCTAGACGGTAAAGCATTGTGCCTCCGAAAGAAAAAAGCCCCGTGTAAACGGGTCAATATTATTTACTGTTTTTCAATGCAATTCAATGAAAATGAGTGAATTCAGCAAAATAGTACGTCTTATTTTAGTTTTTCTCATAGAAACAGTTAATTAGCGCACTATTCTCTGTACAAAATTGCTAGCTTTTTCTTTAAAAGCAAACGATTTCATGCCATAAAAACTTAAATGTGGAGTTACGGTGTCACTATTTATGGGTAGTTATAATGATTTGAACATAAAAAAGCCCCGCGATTGCGAGGCTTTTGCTAGAGTCACTTACCCTATTCGTTCGAAGAACAGTTCAGGTTAAGTAGAACCAATTCTCGAAGTGCCACCGAGAACTTAGCGAACTCATGAACGGAACCAACTTTGAACTCGTTCAAGATACTTTCCCAGCGGTGTAATGACAGCTCGTTCGTTGTCATCCAATCTTCTAGCGCTTGCATCACATCTAGATCTTCTGTTGAACAGCCGCAAGTTAGAACTTGAGCCGTCAGTTGGCGTTGTTGCCAATCAAGATCTTCACGGAAAGCCGCACGAGCAAGAGCTTGCCAGTTGTTGTCTACCGCTTGGCCATTAATTTGTTTCAAGAACCAGTGAAGTGATAGACGGTCACCTAAGTTGAAGTAAAGCTTCGAAGCTTGCTCAACGGTTTTACCTGTTTCACTTGCCACTGCTGAGATATCCAGTGCTGACTGCAGGCTAGAAAGACGAGCCACATGATGAGCCAGCTTCTCTTCTACTCCACGCTCAATCCATTTCTGAGCAAGTTCGTTATGCTCTTCGACTTCTGATGCAACTAGCATGGTGTCCAGCGTTTCAGTAATAGTGTGAACATCGTCTTTATATAGTGCAACGAGCTCAGTTACTGTGCTCTTACCGCTACGGTTACGTAATAACCAACGAGAAATACGGCGTAATGCGCGACGTACGTAGAACATAATCTCATATTGAGCTTCTGCGGTTGCAACATTATCGAGTGCACGAGTTTGCTTAAGAATATCTTCCAGTTTGAAGATCTCACGTGTTGCACTGTAAGCGTTCGCAATATCAACGACACTCGCGCCCGTCTCTTCTTGAAGACGAGTCACGAAGTTACAGCCCATTTCATTAACCATTTGGTTAGCCAGCGCTGTTGCGATGATTTCAGCACGCAGCGGGTGGTTTACCATCTGATCTTTGTAGTTACGGCGTAACTCACTTGGGAAATAAGCAACTAACTGTTTTCCATGGAATTCATCATTTGCAATTTCGTCAGCAACCAATTGTTCTTTCAGAACCATCTTACCGTAAGCTACGAGTACTGAAAGTTCAGGACGTGTGAGGCCAAGTCCTTGTTTTTCGCGCTCAATGAGTGTTTCGTCGTCAGGAATGTACTCAAGAGCACGATCCAAGTACCCTGCCTTCTCCATTGTATGGATAAAGCGGATTTGCTCTTTAACGATGCCAACACCTTGTTGTTCAGTCACAGAAATCGACTCAGACTGGCGGTATGCATCGTCCAATACGATCTCACCCACTTCGTCTTCCATCGATTCAAGAATTTGGTTGCGCTGTTTAACCGTTAGATCACCATTTGATACAAGACCATTCAAGAAGATCTTAATATTTACTTCGTTATCCGAACAATCTACACCACCAACGTTGTCAACAAAGTCCGTATTTACTCGACCACCAGTCGTTGCATACTCGATACGACCCAACTGAGTCATACCCAAGTTACCACCCTCACCAACGACTTTCGCTTTTAAATCACGTCCGTCGATGCGCAGCACGTCGTTTGCACGGTCGCCAACGTCAGTATGTGTCTCGCTAGAAGCTTTAACATACGTACCGATACCACCATTCCAAAGTAGATCCACTTCCATTTGCAGGATCATCTTAATTAGATCATTTGGTGCTAAAGACGCTTTCTTCGTGCCCAACATTTTTTGGATTTCTGGTGTAAGTTGGATCGATTTAGAGCGACGAGAGAAGATACCACCGCCCTGTGAGATCAACTCCGCATTGTAATCTTCCCAGCTTGATCGTGGCAGATTGAATAAGCGATTACGTTCTTCCCAGCTGGTGGCTGAATCTGGATTTGGATCAATGAAGATGTGCATGTGGTTAAACGCAGCTTGCAGACGAATATGCTTAGATAGCAGCATACCGTTACCAAATACGTCGCCTGCCATATCACCAACACCAATTGCCGTGAAGTCAGTGGTTTGACAGTTGATGCCCATTTCACGGAAGTGGCGTTTCACCGATTCCCAACCACCTTTCGCAGTGATACCCATTGCTTTGTGGTCGTAACCGTTAGAGCCACCTGACGCAAACGCATCACCTAGCCAGAAGTTGTACTCATCCGACACTGAGTTCGCCAAATCAGAGAACGTCGCTGTACCTTTATCGGCTGCAACAACCAAGTATGGGTCGTCTTCATCGTGACGTACGACACTCTTAGGCGGAATAACTTCACCTTCGATGATGTTATCGGAAACATCAAGAAGCGCGCGAATGAAGCGTTTGTAACAACGCTGACCTTCAGCAAAGATATCATCACGGTTAGTTAGAGTGTGCTGACGTTTACATACGAAGCCACCTTTTGCACCCACAGGGACAATAACCGTGTTCTTAACTTGTTGTGCTTTAACCAGCCCAAGAATCTCCGTACGGAAGTCTTCTTGACGGTCCGACCAACGCAAACCACCACGTGCGACTTTACCGCCACGTAGGTGCACACCTTCGATATCCGGTGCGTACACAAAGATTTCAAATGCAGGTACAGGTTGAGGAATATCTGGGATTTCGCTTGGCTTCATCTTCAATGATAACCAAGGTTTTGGCTGCTTATCTTCGTCCAACTGGTAGTAGTTAGTACGCAGCGTTGCTGTGATCATTTCCATGTAGCGACGGATAATACGATCATCATCTAGGCTTTCCACACGATCCAATTCTTCAGTAATCTTCTTAATGAGATCGTTCTGACCTTTCTCACTGCCCTTGTGTTTTGGATCGAATCGCTTAGCAAACAGGTTAACGAGACCCGTAGCTAAATCCGGGTAATGGCTGAGAGTATCTTCTATATATTGTTGACTGAATGGGAAGCCAACTTGACGCATGTAACGCGCGTATGCACGAAGGATTGAGATTTCACGACCAGACAGTGAAGCGCCTAGTACCAAACGGTTGAAGCCATCACTTTCTAAGTTACCTGCCCAAATCGCTGCAAATGCTTGTTGGAAACGATCGCGAGCTTCACGAAGATCAACGGTCTTGTCGCTCTTATGCAGCATTGAGAAGTCTAAGATCCAAAACGTTTGGCCGTTGTTCGTTTCGATCTCATATGGTGATTCGCCGATCACGCGTAAGCCTAGGTTTTCCAACATTGGCATCACGTCAGATAGGTGAATTGGCTCGTCGCGGTGGTATAGCTTTAAACGAACAGCTTTCGATTCTGCCGCTTCTTCTTGCGGACGGTAGAACAACATGCCGAGCTTGTTATCATCGCTTAACGCTTCAAGGCGCTCGATGTCTGCAACCGCAGAACCTGGCATCATGTCTTCTTTATATGAACGTGGGAATGCGCTCATGTACTCTTTCGAAAGTGGAAGACCTTTACTCTCACCAAAGTTAGCAATGATGGATTCTTTTAGGCGGTCATCCCATGAAGTCGATACTTCCATTAAGTTCTGCTCAATCTTTTTCACGTCTACATCAATGTTGTTATTGTCTACACGAACAATGTAATGGGTTCTCGCCAGCGGGCTTTCTGAGAAGAAGGTTGTGAATTCAACTTCTTGCTCACAGCCAAAGTACTGCTTAAGAATGCGTTGCGTTTGACGACGAAGCTCGGTGTTGTAACGATCTTTTGTCACGTAAACCATGCAGCTGAAGAATCGACCAAATGGGTCTTTACGAACAAATAGACGCAACAAGTCACGATCTTGCATTTGCACGACGCCCATCCCCACTTCTAATAGCTCTTCTTCACGAGCTTGAAGGAGTTCATCACGTGGGTAGTTTTCTAGAATGTTGTGCAGGGCTTTGTAAGAGTACGATCCGTTACGGTAGCCACTCGCTTCTAGAATACGATCCACTTTCTCGCGGATCAGAGGAATACTTTGTACAGCTTGGTTATATACAGCAGAAGTGTAAAGACCTGTGAAACGATGCTCACCAATCACTTTGCCGTTTTTATCGAATTTCTTAACGCCAATATAGTCAGTGTAAGCTGGGCGGTGAATACGAGAGGCCTGATTGCCCTTAGTGATGATCAGCGCGTATGGTTTTTTCGCTTCAAGGCGCGCGGAGTCAGACAGTTCAGATAGTTTAATGCTACGAACACGACTGTCATCAGCAAACATGCCAAGGCCTTTCTCTTTCACCGGCTGGAGTTCAGTGTCACCATTGACACTAACAAGATCATATTCCTTATAGCCCATGAAGGTAAAGTTATGATCCCCTAACCAACGTAGGTATTCGATCGTTTCATCTAAACGATCTGTTTTCATTGAAACACGATCTTTATTTTTCTCAAGGTCGCTGGTAACGATCTTAAGTTTTTCAACCATTTGCTTCCAGTCGTCGACGACTAAGCGCGTGTCAGACAAGATAGTTAGCAGTTCATTTTTCAACGCTTGCATTTCATCTTTACTGGTTAAGCGGTCAACTTCGATGTGGAATAGAGATTGAAGAACACCATTCTCGCCGTTAACGTCCGTCACTTGCCCTTTCTTATCGCGTTCCAGCTGCGTTGGGTTGTTGAGCATCAAGTGAGAGACAAGGTCGAGTCGCGTTAACGCCATCTTGATGGAATCCACCAAAAATGGGCTATCCGGTACAACAATTTCAACAATAGTGTGAGTCGATTGCCAACCTTGGCGGCTGACAGTTGGGTTGAACACCCTTACAGAGATCTCTTCTGGTTTCTTTTCATTGACGTGGTGCCACAGGCTAACAACAGCACCATAAAGGTCGGATTCGTTTCGCTGAATTAAGTCATCATCAGCAATGTTACTAAATAAGTGTTGAGCAAGTTTAGTTACAAGCGGTTGGTGAGAAAGCTCGAGTTTGTCTTGAATTAGTTGGTATACCTTTTCAAGCAGAACCGGCACTACATTTTCACGCGCGGTCATATTCACACTCCACATTAGAATTGTTGTTTTGTAGGGGGACTTAACTTCGGGTTTTAGCCTCGAAACTAAGCATAGGTAATGCATGCGCTTATTGTAAAAGCATAATTACAAATGTTTAACAAAAAATAGCAGTGGTAGGAGGTGAAATGTTTGATTATGTGACTAAGATTCCTGTTTAACTCACTAGGAATATCGGGCATCACAGAGTTTCTAACTTTAGAAACTTATTATTTTGGTCAGTTGTGAGTCTAAAACGACCTCTAACGCCTAATTGCGTAAGAAAAGGTCGAAATTTTGATGCATCTAGTTGCACTCTTAAGCCGTTGTCAGTAATGACTTGTACAGAGCTTGCTATGCCAGAATAGTGTGAAAGAAATGTTTGATATGGGATGTTGAGAGAGAAGTAATACTGGTTCATGAGAATGGTTTGTTGTCAGAACAAAAAACTAGGGTGATCGTACTGACCACCCTATTCTTTTGTTGATTATTCGTCTAGTGCTTTAGTCACTTTTTCGAATAGGTCTTTCGCTAGGTTGTCCATTGCTTTAAGCTTTTCAAGCTCAGTACGAATAAGCGCTTGGCGACCTTCATCGTATTTACGGAACTTCAATAGAGGATCGATCAGACGAGATGCCACTTGTGGGTTGGTATCGTTCAACTGACGAAGGATCTCACCAGCAAACTGGTAACCAGAACCTGACTTATCATGGAATTGCACTGGGTTTGCGTTTAAGAAAGAACCAATCAAGCTACGTGTACGGTTCGGGTTCTTCAAGCTAAACGCTTCGTGGCTCATGGTTTCTTTCACTTTCTCAAGTGCGTTTTCTACTGGGTTGCTGCCCTGAAGAACAAACCATTTGTCCATAACCAGACCATCATGCTTCCACTTGTCGCTGTAATCCGCCATTAGCGCTTCACGACATTCAAGCTGCGCACTGTTTGCTGCACTCATGGCCGTGATCGTGTCCGTCATATTGTTTGATGACTCGTATTGCGCTTTCGCTAGCTCGTTACCCTTTTCAGTGTAAGCCAAGTACTGCAAGCACTGGTTACGTAGAGCACGTTTACCAATCGCTGCATGGTCAATGCTGTATTCTGCCTGGTTCAATGCGTGATAAGTAGCACTCAGCTCATCTTCTAGTTCTTTAGAAAGTGACACTGTAATGTTATTCAGTACCGTATCTACCGCATCAATATCAATCTGCTTGTACCAACCAGTGATTTCGTTGATGGAAGGCAGAGAAAGCACTTGAGCAATAAACGCAGGTTCAAGATTCGCATCAAGCAGGACGCGGCGGAATGCATCAATCAAGTCTTCAGACAGCTTAACCTCTCCACCCGCTTGAACATTAGTGACGTTTTGACGAATGTATTTCGCTAATAGCATTTGGCTAGCGTCCCAACGAGCAAAATCATTCGTTGCGTGCTTCATCAAGAAAATCAGTTCATCATCACTGTAATCGTATTCCAATTTAACTGGTGCAGAGAACTCACGAAGCAATGAGGGCACTGGTTGTTCTGCGACGTTTTCGAATACGAAAGTCTGCTTGTCTTGCTTCACGTCCAGGACGTTGTGTACCGATTCACCGTTGATAACCAGGGGAATCACGTCACCGTTTTGTGCGTATAGCTCAATATCAAATGGAATATGTAGCGCTTGTTTTTCTGCTTGGTCGTGTGTTGCTTCAGTAAATTGCTCAACCGTTAGTGCGTAAGTTTTTGCTTCCGCATTGTATTCACTGTTTACACGAAGTGTTGGCGTACCAGACTGGCTGTACCATAAGCGGAACTGCTTAAGGTCAACGCCCGTTGCGTCTTCCATCGCAGAAACGAAATCTTCACACGTTGCCGCGGTGCCATCATGACGCTCGAAGTAAAGCTTCATGCCTTTTTGGAAGCCTTCTTCGCCAAGTAGCGTGTGGTACATACGGATAATTTCGCTGCCCTTTTCGTACACAGTTAGCGTGTAGAAGTTATTCATCTCAATAACTTTATCCGGACGAATTGGATGCGACATAGGGCTTGCGTCTTCCGCGAACTGAGGACCACGAATAGTACGAACGTTGTCGATGCGGTTTACTGCACGCGAACCTAAATCTGATGAGAATTCTTGATCGCGGAATACCGTTAGGCCTTCTTTTAAACTCAGTTGGAACCAGTCACGACAAGTCACACGGTTACCCGTCCAGTTGTGGAAGTACTCGTGACCGATTACCGCTTCAATACCAAGGTATTCACGGTCAGTCGCGGTTTTTTCATTCGCAAGAACAAACTTCGAGTTGAAGATGTTTAGACCTTTGTTCTCCATCGCGCCCATGTTGAAGAAATCTACAGCCACGATCATGTAAACATCTAGGTCGTATTCAAGACCAAAGCGGTCTTCATCCCACTTCATAGAGTTGATAAGTGAGGTCATTGCATGACCCGCACGATCGAGGTTACCTTTGTCGACAAAGATTTCTAGGTCAACTTCACGGCCAGATGTTGTCGTGTATTTATCGCGTAGAACATCAAAATCACCGGCTACCAACGCAAACAGGTAAGCTGGTTTTGGGTGCGGATCTTGCCATTGCACCCAATGACGTCCATTTTCTGCTTCGCCTTCAGCGATACGGTTACCATTACTTAGTAGGTATGGGTAAACGGCTTTGTCTGCAATTACTTTTGTTGTGTATTTTGCAAGAACGTCTGGGCGGTCTAAGTAATAAGTGATGCGGCGGAAGCCTTCTGCTTCACATTGTGTACAGAATGCACCACCTGATTTGTATAAACCTTCAAGGGCAGTATTTGCTTCTGGGTCAATCTTAGTGACGATTTCTAATGCAAATTCAGCAGGAAGATCCGTAAGAACTAAAGAAGTTTCTTTGATTTCATGATGAGACCAATCTTCACCATTTACTTTTACGGAGCGTAGCTCTAGCCCTTCACCGTCGAGTTCCAATGTGGTTGATTCACCCTTTTGAACTACTTTTGATACTGCTGTAACGATCGTGTCGTTGTCATAAAGATCAAACGTCAAATCAATATCAGTAATGTGATGAGATGGCGCCTTATAATCTTTGCGATATTTCGCTTGGGGAGCTTGAGACATGTCCATAAATCCTTGTATATAGAACCACAAAAATACCAGGACTAGAGGCTCAAACACCTCTTACTGGTATCACGATATAAGCTATTTGTAGGGGTTGTGGTATCAGAATACAAGTCTTTCTATAAAAAAACGGAGCTTTTAGTGGCTTAGCTCCGCTTTCTGTTTAACATTTAATCAACATCAGAATATTTCACTATTAATAAACCTGCGTGAAATAATGGTGATGAATCATTTATGGCGTCACTCGATTGAGTACCGCGTACATATCACCATTAGAATCTTCAATAGTGAGTTCATTTTGGTTTAATGTATAGCGTGTTCCGTGTTCACCATTCTCATACAAAAGAACCAAATGCTCGCCTTCGGTATAGAAAACACCTTGCTTAACCGACTCCTCACCTTTTTCATTCGATACTCTGAACATGAACACAAAGTCTGGCTGGAGGATTAAGTCCATCTGATTGATGTTGTTAGCAAGCATGCCATCGCCGCCAACCTGAGAACTGGACCAAATACCAGCAAGCGCATCCGAAAGTCCTTTGGTAAAGGTCACGCCGTTAAGGTCGAGAGTGTTATGGTTGTTGCGATATGCATAAATTTGCGGCTCGTCCGTGTTTAACCCTAGGACAATCGTGTCTTCATTTGCATTGTACAACCCTTCCCAATGGTCAATTGAGTAGTCCTTTTTCTGGATATCGATAGAGAACGTGTAGTCTGAGCCCAAAGTCAGCTTAATCGCTCGAAAATTCTCAGAAGAATCGTCGGGATTGGGATTCATGAGGTACCAATCCCCGATCAAAAACGGGGTGTCAAAGTGGCTAAGTTCGTCTTCCTTGTTAGTTTCCGCACTAGAAACGCTGAAGCAGCAAACGCTAAGCAAAATAATGAACCATTTCATAACGGTATCCTTATCGTTTTCTTTTAGCTTAGGCTCTAGATCTCGTTTTCGCGAAATATTTGATCTACATCACGTAAATTGTTGGTGCAAATTAAGCGTATGAACGACCGAGTTCACTATTCAACACACGTTTTAAACACATAAAAAAAGAGCGAGTCATTATGACTCGCTCATGATTCACAGAATTGTTAGTCGTTCTGACTGAATTTTTAGTTCTTCAGCATATCAACCATAACAGCTACTGATTCATCCAGATAAACATCCGGCGCTTCGTAGTCTTTCGGTACATCGTCTAGTGTCTTGAATGGTTCTTTATCCATTGAAGATTGACGTTCATTAATGCGTTCTAGACGTAGAGCTTCCGCTTTATCTGATTCATCTTCGCGAACTTTCTCGTTAAGAGACAACAAGTTATCGTCTTTCTCTTTACGGTACTTCTCGATATCTTCATTGATGAAGCGGAATTCCATTTCATCAGCGATACGTTTGTTATGAAGTTCGGTTAGCTTAGTAACAAGTACGTCATTGCTTGGGAACGTCTGATATTTTGCTTTATCAATGCTATCCCAAGGCAGTGCGTTGTCTTCAACACTCTCGCCCGTTTCGCTCGGTTCAACCGGAGTCGGGTAAGCGATGTCTGGTGCTACACCACGATTTTGCGTACTACCACCATCAATGCGGTAGAACTTTTGAATCGTGTATTGAACATAGCCAAGCTCTTTATCAAAAAGATCGTAGATATGGTTCAATGAACGGTGCTGCTGAACGGTACCCTTACCGAAAGAGTTTTCACCAAGGATAATCGCACGGTTGTAATCCTGCATTGCCGCCGCAAAAATCTCAGACGCTGAAGCACTGTAGCGATTGATTAATACCGTCAGTGGGCCATCGTAGCTTACTTGACCATCAGTATCCGCATTCACTTTGATACGGCCGTAACTATCACGAACTTGAACAACCGGACCTTCTTTAATGAAGAGACCCGTTAGCGCCGTTGCCTCTGTTAGTGCACCACCACCGTTGTTACGTAGATCAACGATGACACCATCAACGTTCTTGGTTTTCAGTTCAGACAGCAGTTTATCTGTATCTTTCGAAAGACCGACATAGAAGCTCGGCACTTCAAGTACACCAATCTTCTTACCGTCTTTTTCGATAATTTCAGATTTAACCGCGCGGTCTTCTAAGCGAACTTTGTCACGGACAATTGTGACAACGTAACTCTTCGCATCTTTGCCTTCAGGCAAGACTTGCAGGTTCACTTTCGTTCCCTTAGGGCCTTTAATTAGCTGAACCACATCATCAAGACGCCAACCGATTACATCAACAACTTCTTCGCCATCTTGGCCAACACCAATAATGCGGTCACCCTCTCCTAGCTGCTTGCTCTTAGATGCAGGGCCACCCGCGACCAAAGAACGGATCACTGTGTAGTCATCAGTCATTTGAAGCACGGCGCCAATACCTTCAAGAGAAAGGTTCATCTCTGATTGGAATTGTTCGGCATTTCGAGGAGATAAGTAGCTAGTGTGCGGATCAACTTCACGAGCGAAAGCATTCATGTAAAGTTGGAAAGCGTCTTCGTTGCGAGTTTGCGTGATACGTTTCATCGCGTTGTTGTAACGCTTCTCTAAAACCTCTTTAATTTCTGGCCACTCTTTGCCAGTCATTTTAAGGTTAAGAGCATCGTACTTAACGCGTTTACGCCATAATTCGTTTAACTCTGCTTCATTTTTAGGCCATGCGGCTTCAGAACGATCCAGTTCGATAGATTCGTCAGTATCAAACTTGATTTCTTTATCGAGTAGAGTCAGTGCGTAGGCAAAACGGTCAAAACGCTTCTGCATCGAAAGGTTATAAACATCAAATGCAATCTTGTTGTTGCCAGCTTTAAGCTGATCATCAAGGCTAATTGACCAATCTTTGAAAGAATCGATATCGGCTTGAGTAAAAATATTTCTATTGTAATCAAGCATTTCTACATAGCGTTCAAAGATCGCTTTGGAGAAATCATCATTCAGATTGAAGTGCTTATAATGAGAGCGGGTAAATCGAGAAGTTACTCGTTTGCTGGCTGTTTCATGCTGAACTTCAGGAGCAAGAACCGGCAAATCATCTTTGTTTAGTTTGGCTTCTAGAGCCTGAGCTGATGCTGCTAGCCAGAAGCTAGCAGCAATCAGTGTCACTTTTGAACGGCAATTCATGCGTAGGAGTATCTCCCTTATGCGCGCAAGTGCTCCGCTTTCACAACCATTTGTAGGCCGTTAGCAAGTTGAACACGTACATCATCCTTATTGACTTCAACAATGGTCGCTGCCATGTTTCCTTTGCCCATGTTCACGTTAACTGCGTTGCCGATTGTGATTTCGTCAGCGTTTAGTGCGCGTGTTTCTACAGGCTTACTTTCTTTTTGTACTTTTGGTTTGTTAGCACGACGAGGCTGTTGTGGCTTCTTAGCCGCAGGTTTTGCTTTCGCCTTACCCTCTTCGCGAGCTTTTTGAGCTTGCTCTTTACGACGAGCTTGAACCTTCGCTTTGCTTTCAGCAAGTGTCGCTTTAGCGTGTTCTACGTGTTCTTCTTCTAGCTCACCACATGGGTTGCCATCTAGGTCAACACGTACTGCACCTGGTTTTACACCGTGTAGGTAACGCCATGATGAAGTGTACTGTCTTAACGCTGCACGAAGCTGAGTTTTGCTTACTTTTTCGTCTTCATTTAGACGTTCCGCAAGATCTTGAAAAATACCAATTTTCAGAGGCTTTGCTTCACCTTCTAAAGTAAAGCACTTAGGGAAACATTCAGCAATGTATGCGATAACTTCTTTGCTGTTTTTTAACTTTTCAGTCATGAGGGTTCCTGGTTTGAGCGGATTTCCGCGAAGCATTAAGAAAAAATATTCTCGTATTATAGTGACATGCCAAGGAAAAACCACACTCGAAGGCGAATTTATGCGTCGTTAGCGTGCGAATTAAGCAGCTTTTCTACTTCAGCCATAAAATAAGTGAGACCTTCTTCATCAATTTCATTGAATCGACCGATATTTGGACTGTCGATATCCAATACTCCAGCCACTTCCCCATTGATAGTAAAAGGAATAACAATTTCTGAGTTACTTGCTGCATCACAAGCAATATGACCTTCAAACTCGTGCACGTCGTATACTCTTTGTACGCTGTTAGTTTGTGCAGCAATGCCACAGACACCTCTTCCCATTGGGATTCGAACGCAAGCAGGCTTACCTTGGAAAGGACCAAGCACCAATTCATCCCCTTTTGTTAGGTAAAAACCGGCCCAGTTTAGGTTTTCTAGTTCCATAAATAGAAGAGCGCTGATGTTAGCAAGGTTTGCGATGTAGTCTTTTTCTGATTCGATAAGCGCAACTGCTTGCTTGGTAAGTCTTTGGTATTGTTCTATGTTCATATTAACTTCCTACTTTTTATTTAGGCTTCCATTCTTATGGTATGGCGTTACAATGCAGCCCTACTTTTTAATAGGACTTATTCTCAATTACAATGAATCCGAAAAACGACACTATTAGCCGTTCTTGGTTGATAACACAAGTGAAAAAGCACAAGTCCAAGCTGATTCTAGCGAACTTGATAGCCGTACTTGCGACCTTGATTAGTGTTCCAATCCCTCTTCTTATGCCTCTTATGGTAGATGAAGTCTTATTGGACAAACCGGCATCCGGCCTTGCGGCGATGAACTCGGTTTTACCAGAAGCGTGGCATACACCTACGGGTTATATCTTTTTTACTCTGTTCTTGGTTGTACTGATGAGAGCCGCTAGCCAAGGCCTGAATATTCTTCAAAGTCGTCAATTCACCCTCGTTTCAAAGACCATCACCTTTGAAATGCGCAGTAAGATGATCGACAAGCTTGGACGTATTAGCATTCGCCAATACGAAACCAAAGGCAGCGGTGGCATTAATGCACACCTTATCACTGACATCGAGACCATTGATAAATTTATTGGTTCTACATTAGCAAAATTCGTTATCAGCTTTCTAACCGTTATTGGTACGGCAATCGTGCTACTTTGGCTCGATTGGAGGCTCGGCCTTTTTATCCTCTTGGTTAATCCTATTGTCATCTACTTCTCGCGAAAGCTGGGAGGTATGGTTAAGCACCTCAAACGTAAAGAAAACCACTCGTTCGAGATTTTCCAAAACCGCCTAGTCGAAACGCTTGACGGCATCTATCAACTGCGTGCAGCTAATAAAGAAAGAGAATTCCTTCAACAACTGAAAGGCAGCGCGGATCAAGTTCGTATCGATGCTGACAAATACGCATGGCAATCAGAAGCCGCTGGACGTGTTTCTTTTCTCCTTTTCTTAATCGGCTTCGAATTGTTTCGCGCTGTCGCAATGTTAATGGTGATGTTCAGCGATCTCACCATTGGTCAAATCTTTGCGGTGTTTGGTTACCTTTGGTTTATGTTGTCTCCTGTTCAAGAGCTTTTGGGCATCCAGTTCTCTTGGTACAGCGCAAAAGCGGCGCTTAAACGCATCAATGACCTACTCGAGTTAGAGGAAGAACATAGACCTGTCTCGAAAGTAAATCCTTTCAAAGAAAATCGAGAAGTTGATGTAAAAATTGAACATGTTGATTTTTCATACAACAATGAAAACAAAGTTCTGGACGATCTTTCTCTACACATCCCTGCGGGCAAGAAAGTGGCGCTTGTGGGTGCAAGTGGCGGCGGTAAATCGACGCTTATCCAGCTCTTGATCGGGGTTTACCGTCAGAATGCAGGTTCTATCCGTTTTAATGATGAACTGACGGAAGACATCAGTTTTGAAGTGATACGCGACAAGATTGCCGTTGTTTTACAACAACCTATACTATTTAATGACACCTTGAGGCATAATCTCACCCTTGGTGGTGACTTTGATGAAATGTCACTGTGGCGAGCACTCGAAGTTGCACAGCTGCAAGATGTCATTTCTCAACTTAACCATGGTTTGGATACTCAAATTGGTCGCAATGGTATTCGCCTATCCGGCGGTCAGCGTCAGCGCTTAGCTATTGCTCGTATGGTGCTGAGCACCCCACAATTTGTTATCCTCGATGAGGCAACGTCGGCATTAGATACCGCAACCGAAGCGGCATTGCACAAGGCGTTAACTGAATTCTTACGTGGAAGAACCACGCTTATCGTCGCCCACCGTTTATCTGCGGTGAAGCAAGCGGATTTGATTTATGTGCTTGAAGACGGAAGAGTGACGCAAACAGGAACACATGGTGAGCTCGTTGAGCAAGAAGGCTTATATCAAACCTTGTACGGGGGCATTCAGTCCCACGCTTAACCCATTCTTTGTAGAGAGGTCGTTGTGACCTCTCTGTCTAAACACGCCATGCAACCGAGCAGCGTCCGCTTATGCCAAGGTTGCGAACTGCCTGTCGATATCGTCGATTTGCCTAACGGTAAAAATGCATACTGCCCACGTTGTGGCACTCAACTATACCGGGGCGGCAGCCCTAGCCTGTCAGGTAATCTTGCTATTGCAGTAACCTGTATTCTGCTTTTTATTCCTTCGCACTTTTTTAATTTCATCAGTATTCGTCTGTTTGGTGTGATGATTCCAGCAACATTGCCTTCAGGAATGATCACGCTTTTTCAAGAAGGCTTTGTTCTTCTTTCTATTCTTATCCTATTTTGTAGCTCACTCGCCCCACTCATCGTTTGCAGTTCTGTTGTTACGGCCCATTGGTCGCTACACAAACGGTGGTTTAAAGGTTTGCGCGTATCACTTTGGTTGATTCAGCATCTTAAGCATTGGGTGATGCTGGATGTCTTTCTTGTGAGCATCGCGATCTCTTGCTTCAAACTCCAAGATTACTCCGATATTTTTGTTGGGCCTGGGTTGATTGGCCTTGTGCTACTGCAAGTTTTTACTGTTTTATTAATTTCTCGTATTAGCGTTCGTCGTTATTGGGAAGCTTGGCAACCTGAAACCAGTTATGACTTTGAACACAAAGATGTGCACTGTCATGAATGCCATCTATCACAGCCTGAGGGTGGAAATTGCCATCGCTGCCACCATGAGCTGTATCATCGCAAACCGAATTCAATCCAAAAGACGTGGGCGTACTTAATCGCCGCGACCATTGCAATCTTCCCTGCTAACTTGATTCCGATTTCGATTTTGCTCACCAATGGCAAACGTTTAGAGGACACCATTTTCTCGGGCGTTGCGGGTTTGGTTAAAAATGGCATGTACGGTATCGCGATCATCATTTTTGTTGCCAGTATCGTGGTGCCTGTCGCTAAGATTCTCGGCCTTACTTACATCTTGCTATGTATCAAGTTCAAACGTTCGGTGTATAGAAGACAGCGAATGATGGTTTATTTTGCAGTAAAGTGGATCGGTAAATGGTCCGTGATGGATTTATTTGTTATTTCTATCATGATGACATTGGTCGATCGTGGACAGATTCTCGACTTTACACCGGGGTATGGCGCAGTAGCGTTCGGTGTCGTGGTCGTACTTACAATGCTCGCGGCGGAGAGCATTGATCCAAGGCTTATTTGGGACCAAGCCCAAACACAATCAGAAAAAGAGTCAATTAATGAGTGATCAGAACAGTTCTCAAACGTCATACGTGCCAGATGTAAAGAGGAGTAAAGGTATATCTCCCCTTTGGCTATTACCGATTTTAACTATGGTATTAGCCGGATGGCTCGTGATGAAATCGATTCATGACGCGGGACAACGTGTACAAATCTATTTCTCCGATGCAGCTGGTTTAGTCGCAGGACGAACGACCATTCGCTATCAGGGTTTAGAAGTGGGTATGGTGCGAGATATCAACCTATCCGAAGATTTGGGCAGCATTTATGTGGATGCAGACATCTACCCAGAGGCGGCTAAATTGCTCAACGACAAAACGCGCTTTTGGTTGGTTAAGCCGACAGCCAGCTTAACTGGCGTGTCTGGTCTTGATGCACTTGTATCTGGTAACTACATTTCTATTCAGCCAGGCGACGGTAAAAAGTTTGAAACGACCTTCACCGCACTTGAATCAGCGCCTACCGACCTACGTGTGACACAAGGCCTGAACATTAAATTGAAGAGCCGAGACTTGGGTGGCGTTTCGATTGGTTCGCAAATCGTCTACAAAAAGATCCCTATTGGTGAGGTATTCAGCTACCAGCTCAACGAAGATGCGAAATCCATCACCATCCAAGCCAACATCCAAGAGCAATACCAGCACCTGATCAACAGTCACAGTCGTTTTTGGAATGTCAGTGGCATTGGTGCCAACATCGGATTTGACGGTGTTGATGTTCGTCTTGAAAGCATGAGTGCCCTACTTGGTGGTGCTATCGCGGTAGACTCGCCTGACGATGGCGAGCCAGTGAAAGAGAATACGGAGTTCCGCCTTTATAAAGACCTTAAAACCGCTGGTCGAGGGATCCCGATCAAAATCGCGCTTCCTGATGACAACAAAATCAGCGGCGAAGGCGCACCTATTATGTACCGCGGCATCGAAGTCGGACAAATCACAGACTTAAATCTTTCTGAAGGTCGTGAAGTCATTTTGGCATCCGCTGCTATTCAACCAGCCTTTAGCGATATGCTGACTTCAGGAACGCGTTTTGTTCTTGAAGAGGCAAAAGTTTCTCTATCTGGCGTCGAAAATATCGCAAACCTTGTTCGCGGTAATTTCTTGACCATTGTTCCGGGTAAAGGTGAACGCGCTCGTCGATTCACTGCTATTCGTCAGAACGTCTTTGACCAGCAACAACAGAAGTCGATTGCAATTCGTCTTGTGTCTGATAACTCCTTCGGTTTAGATAGTGGTGCAAACGTGCTTTATAAAGGCATCGTGGTAGGTTCAATCATTAAAGTCGGCCTGCTTGATGAAGCAAAAGCGCAGGCAGCAAAACATGAAGTGTTTATGGATGTTTTGATTGATAACGAATACAAACACCTGATCAAATCGAATAACCGTTTTTATGTTACTGGCAGCGCTTCTGCAGAACTAACAGAATCAGGTTTGAGTGTTACGGTTCCTCCTGCGAAGCAGCTTCTTACTGGGTCAATTAGCTTTGTTAGCGAAGGGCAAGAGAGTATCCAGAAAGAGTACCAACTATTCCAAAGCGCTTCGTTGGCAGAATTGGCCCAATACAACCAAACTGGTTCGAAGACATTGAGCCTGTTCGCCACTGAGCTTCCTCCTATTTCCAAAGGTAGCCCACTGCTCTATCGTAACTTGCCAGTTGGCAGCATCTCTGACTTCAACTTGGTAGACGGCGGTGTTGTTGTCAAAGCAACCATTGAAAATCGTTATGCTCATCTGCTAACCGCACAAACGGTATTTTGGAACCGCTCTGGCGTAGAAATAGATGCATCTTTATCTGGCATCAGTGTTAAAGCGCATCCTCTCAAGACATTAATTAAGGGCGGTATTGCTTTCGATTCTATCCCTGGCATCGAAAATAAAGTTGGCCAACGTTGGAAGCTTTACAACGACCAAAATCAAGCTCGTAAGTTTGGCCGTGTAATAGCGCTGGAAACCGATGGTAGTCAAGAAGTGACCAAAGGTATGCCGATTAAATATCAAGGCGTTAAAGTCGGTGAAGTCACAATGGTGGTGCCGAACTTTCAGCGTGAAATGGTTGAAGTCACCGCCCGCATTCTTCCTGAATATGTCAATAGCATCGCCGTTACCGGGTCACACTTTTGGCTAACAGAGCCTGAGATTGGCCTAGGCGGAGTTAAGAATTTGGGAGCGCTGGTATCGAAATCCATCAGCGTACAGCCAGGTAAAGGTTCCGCGAAATTTAAGTTTGATTTAGCTAAGAACGAGCAAGCGGAACCAGGCGTATCCTTCACATTACAAAGTGAACAGCGTGGCTCCGTCCAAGTTGGTACCCCTATCTTATACCGACAAATGGAAGTAGGCAGCGTAACTAAAGTCAACTTGGGTGAATTTGCTGATCGCGTCGTTACGAGGATCGAGATTAAACCTGAGTATGCTTACCTTGTTCGTCAAAACAGTGTGTTCTGGAACGTCTCAGGTGTCGATGTTTCTATTGGCCTAGGTGGTGCGAACATCAAAGCAGGCACATTTGACAGCTTAGTCCGTGGCGGCATTGCTTTCTCGACACCAGAACAATCGCAAATTCCACCAGCGGCGAAAAAAGGCCAATCTTTCTACTTGTACCCTCAAGCTGAAGAAGGTTGGACTCAATGGCGCACTGCAATTCCCAAACCATAGCGCGTTAAGACAACACTAACGACGTAAAGAGCAGCAAACGCTGCTCTTTTTTATTACTCACTCTTATGTGGCTATTCGTTTCTGACCCGCTTTCGTATATTATTTGCAGCAAATTCTGCAATCGAGATTTCACTTTGCATCCTAATGTTTACATCCCAGAAGCTTTTCTGGAAAAAATCCAAACTATCCTCCCTGCTCACCTCAACATGGAAGACTTTATCGCGTCATGCCAAAAGCCGCTGCGCAAAAGTATTCGTGTTAATACGCTTAAGATTAGCGTAGAGGCGTTTCTCGAACGTGCTGAAGCAAAAGGTTGGAAGCTTTCACCAGTACCTTGGTGTAATACGGGTTTTTGGATTGAAGCGGATGAGTCGGTTGTGCCACTTGGTAATACTGCTGAACACATGTCAGGGCTATTCTACATTCAAGAAGCCAGCTCAATGATGCCAGTATCGGCTTTGTTTATGAATGACGAGTCGTACGATGCCGTTCTTGATACCGCAGCTGCGCCCGGTTCAAAAACGACTCAAATCGCTGCGCTTATGAATAATGAAGGCGTGTTGGTGGCGAACGAATACGCAGCAAGTCGTGTAAAAGTGCTACACGCTAACATTGAACGATGTGGTGTACGTAATGCAGCATTAAGCAACTTCGATGGTCGCGTATTTGGCGGTTGGTTACCGGAACAGTTTGATGCTGTTTTACTCGATGCGCCATGTTCAGGGGAAGGCACCGTTCGTAAAGACGAAGATGCAATGAAGAACTGGACGCAATCGTCGGTTGTCGAGATTGCAGATACGCAGAAAGATCTGATTGAAAGTGCGTTCCATGCTCTAAAACCTGGCGGCGTTATGGTTTATTCAACCTGTACGTTGAGTACCGAAGAGAACCAACAGGTTTGCCATCACCTTAAAGAGACATTTGGTGACGCGGTTGAATTCGAAAGCTTAAAAGATCTGTTTGAAAATGCAGAAGCGGCACTAACTGAAGAAGGCTTCTTACATATCTTCCCTCAAGTTTATGACTGTGAGGGCTTCTTCGTCGCTCGCATTCGTAAACTTACAGCAGTCGAAGCGCCAAAAGTGAAAAAGCGCATGGGTAAATTCCCATTCGCGAAAGCATCAAACAAAGAGTCAGCAGAGATCGCTAAACAGCTACAAAATACGATGGATATCAAAGTGCCTAAAGACAGCACAGTTTGGATTCGCGAGAAAGATGTTTGGCTTTTCCCTGACGCGCTAGAGCCAATGATTGGTGAACTGCGTTTCTCTCGTATGGGAATCAAAATTGCTGAAACACACAAGAACGGTTACCGCTGGCAACATCAAGTCGCAACGGCTCTAGCTACCGGCGATGAGAAAAATGCTATTGAGTTAACGATTGAAGAAGCACGCGAGTGGTACATGGGTCGCGATGTTCGCCCACAAAACATTCCAGCAGATATGAAGACAGGTAAAGGCGAAGTATTCGTTAAGTACGAAGGTGCGATTATTGGTCTTGGGAAATGGGTAAGCAACCGCATTAAAAACGGTCTGCCACGTGAACTTGTGCGTGATAAGAACTTATTTTAGTAGCAAAGTGACACGCTATAAATAAATGAAAAGCCATCGTATTTACGATGGCTTTTTGGTTCTAAAGTATGATTGGAACTGGGTTCACTAGCGATCCGAGTGCCCTGTACTAAACTGAATGTATCAAAGCATCGCTTTGAAACGGCATTTCTCTCTATGTTTAGCCAGCAATATGTGTTGGTCACAAAGTTTAGCGCAGGCTCTTAAAAGAGCCGTTTCCCCTAGGCCCAAAATAAGGACGAGTTTGGGCCATTTTTTTGACTGACACTTTCTAAAAGGTAAAGTCAAAATGTCATTCACTTAACCTCGAACCACCAGCCAAGACGCCTTTAAGCTTTAATAAGAGATTAAGCCAGACGAATGCCGTCTTTCTCGATAACGATCTTACCCGCTTTGTATAGACCGCCGATGGTCTTTTTGTAAGTACCTTTACTTGTGCGGAACGTTTCAAAGATCGCTTCTGGTGAAGATTTATCGTTAAGAGGCAAGAAACCGCCCTTCTTCTCTAGGAGTTCAATCACTTTACTCGAGAGATCATCCATCTTCGCAACGCCAACTTTTTGTAGCGCTAAGTCAATCTTACCGTCTTCACGAACTTGCTTGATGTAACCTTTCAGTTTCTTACCGATAAACAATTTACCGAATACGTCTGATGGGAAGATCATGCCCCAATGTTCACCGTTCACGATAGCCTTGTAACCAAGTTGGCTGCGCTCAGCGATAATTAGATCAACTTGTTCGTTCACTTCGTAGTTAGCTGGCGTTTTATCAAGCCATTTGTTGAACTTCGTTGTACCTACGATACGGCCAGAGGCTTTATCTGTGTATACGTAAACCAGAATATTTTGGCCAGCAGTAAAGCGTGCACGTTGCTCACTAAAGGGGATCAAAAGATCTTTTTCTTTAATACCCCAGTTTACGAACGCACCCGTTTTGTTGATGCCTTCGATTTTCATTAGACCCCATTCGCCGACTTGAGCGATAGGCTTATCAATGGTCGCAGCTAGCTGGCTTTCTGAATCGAAGTAAAGAAATACGTCAAGATGAGCACCTAGCTCAGTGCCTTCTGGAACATATTTGTTAGGCAGCAGTACAGAACCGTAATCTTCACCATCCAGAAATACGCCAAAATCAGCCGTTTTAATGACTTCTAAGCTGTTAATTTGACCAATTTTAATCATTGAATTTGTCTCTTTTTAAATTTACAGGGAATTATACCCAAACTAACAAGAAAATCAGAGAGAAAAGCGAACCTCTCTGTTATGCTTTGATCGTTCAACAATTTATCCTAGTCCGAACTTAAGTTAATGCAATTAACGGACGCTTATGGGTATAGGATGCTTTAGCAAAATCAGGAGCCTTCCTTGGTCACTGTCGACAAACAAGACTCGGTAACTTTAAAAATCAGCCACGCATTGGCAAAGAGTAAAACGCTCGACCTTGATATCTATATTTTTGTCCCTGGTGAGTTGGGGTTAAATTCCGACATCATTAGTGAGTCTGAGTACTACTACACTTCGATTACACAAAAACGCTCTTACTACAGTACGGAAGTACTGCTGCCTTTGGTACACAGCCGTCTCGCCAAACGTGGTCGCCTGTCCAATCGCCAATATCGTGTAAGTTTGAGTTTATTTGCTTATCAATACGTTATAGCACTTGATAAAGCCGTCGCGGCGCTAAATAAACACGAGAATGACAGTGTCACGGCTGAAGAAGTCGATGAGGTGATTGAGCTGACACTTGATATCCTAAAACGTTTGCGTCGTTCGATCCCCTATGAAGAGAACCTCAAGCGTTACTACGTCAACATCGATAACTATCTGTCTTGGTACACCGAGCAGAGATTCCTATCTCTCGTGGCTCACCTTCCTCGCGAAGGCGATTACAGCACAATTAAAGATCGCTTGATTACGTTATGCGAGAAAGAGCAAGCGCACCGTAAGCTAAATAACTACAACTCGACAAGCGTTGTGGATGACGTGACGCGTCTGTCAAACAAGATGCGTTTATTAAGGCGCTTGATTGAGCACCCTATCGTCCTACGTGAAAAAACCATGTCGATGGGTAACAACATTAAGCGTGCAATCAAAGGCATCGCGACAGGTTTAGTGATGGTCGTGGTGACGAGTACCGTGATTCTTGCGCGAGACTACTTAGGCGAGATTTCTGCGTCTTTCATTATCGCGATGTCTTTTATTTATGCCCTACGTGAAATCTTTAAAGATGACTTGCGTGACGCAATGTGGCGTTGGATTCGTAAAGGTAAGCCAAAGTGGCGTAAGAAATACATGGATCCAACGACGAAGAAAGTCGTTGGCCGTAAGTTGGAATGGCTAGATTACCGTTCGCTTTCAAGCTTACCTGACCGCATTCAAAACATTCGTAAGAAACGAGTCGTTCAGCGTGAAGAGCAAATTCTTCACTACCATGCTAAAACCGAAATGGCGACGTCTTTGTTCTTAAGTGGTTACGAGCAAACTCGTGAGACATTGAATATGAGTCTACGCCCGATTATTCGCTTAATGGACAAGAGCTCCAACCGTGTTTATCGCTTAAATGAAGGACAAGTGAGTAAAGAGTCCGTTGAGAAACGCCACTTGCTCAATGTGATTGTCAAAGAAGACAACCACACCGATGAGCCCGTTTACTATCGCTGGAAGGTGGTATTAAACCGCTCTAAAATTGTTTCGATTGAGAAAATCGACTTGGTATAAACCCATCAAATGGGAAACGACATTAAGCAGCTTGTTTTTGAGCTGCTTTTTTTATCGAAAGCGTTAGAGAAAATTCTGCCATTGGTTCTTCACCATTCACGCTTGGACACAACGCCGTAATCTTAACATCTCGATTAATACGCTCGCCTGTTTCTAGTGTCATTCGCAGCATTTCATCAATCAGTGGGCCGTCATGACAAACAAAGTGTACATCCCCTTCCGGACGTTTTAAAAACTCAGCCGACACGCCTTTAAAAGCCAAAGAAATGCGTTCTCCCTGCTCTTGAGCCTTACTCATGGCAAGAAAGCCACCCGCGACATCCGCACCAACAGCAAGCGCACCAAAATACATACTATTAAGATGGTTCTTCGTTCTACGTCTCAGTGGGATTTTGACTTCTACATGTTGGTCGTCAATCGCCAAGATCTTTGGGCGACATAACCAAATGAGCGGGACTTTGGAAAAGCCAAAAAGGTTTAAGTAAAGATTTGCACGTCGAACAGCAGATAACATCTTGGTCTCCTTACCAGACTAGTCAGACCAGTTAACCAACGAAGCACAAAGATGTCAAAGAAATGTTAATGATAAATCGATCTACGTATAGAAAATCGCAAACGGTTTCTTTTTCCAAGCAATGAAAGCTGGATATGAAACTTCCGCCGTAGCCCGCTTTACAAGGTATTTTGCAAGATTTGCGTGTTAGCAAATAGAAAAACTAGTTATAAATTCAAACGACTATGTATTGATCTCCAAGGACATTTTTGTCATTTATACATAACTATCACTGATGATAAGACACAGCATTACATACATTTCGGTATTTACTAGATAAGAATCCCGTGAAACGGTTTATTCCTAACTATAATTCCGTTATCTTTACCGCTTCGCAATAGAGAATAAAGCTATAACATGCCTATTAAAACAGATGAATTGAGAACCCAACCTTTGGGTCCGATGCCGACACCCGCAGAGCTAGGTAGCGTACATCCAATTACCGATGACGTCGCTGACCGTATCGCTCAATCTCGTCGTCAAATTGAGAAGATTTTAACTGGTGAGGATGACCGCATCCTTGCTATCGTTGGCCCATGTTCGGTGCACGACACTGAAGCGGCAATTGACTACGCAACTCGCCTTGCGAACATTCAAGATAAGTACAAAGATGAACTGTTCATCGTAATGCGTACTTACTTTGAAAAACCTCGTACCGTTGTTGGTTGGAAAGGCCTAATCACGGACCCTAACCTAGATGGTTCCTACGCGCTTGAAGCTGGCCTTCACAAAGCGCGCAAACTTCTACTGGATATCAACAAGCTTGGTCTTGCGACTGCTACTGAGTTTCTTGATATGATCACAGGCCAGTACATTGCTGATCTGATCACGTGGGGCGCAATTGGTGCTCGTACAACAGAATCGCAAATCCACCGTGAAATGGCCTCTGCGCTATCTTGCCCAGTTGGCTTTAAGAACGGTACAAACGGCAATGTGAAAATCGCGATCGACGCGATTCGTGCGTCAAAAGCATCACACTACTTCTACTCTCCAGACAAGAATGGTCGCATGACGGTTTACCGCACAAGTGGTAACCCATACGGTCATATCATTCTTCGTGGTGGTGAGAAAGGCCCTAACTTTGATGAAGCGTCTGTTAAACAAGCGTGCGAAGCTCTGGCAGAGTTCGACTTGCCACAACGCTTGATTGTAGACTTCAGCCATGCGAACTGTCAGAAACAGCACCGCAAGCAAATCGAAGTTGCACAAGACATTTGTGACCAAATTAAATCAGGCAGCACTCGCATTGCGGGTATCATGGCAGAAAGCTTCATCATTGAAGGCAATCAGCCAATGACTGATATTCACAACTTAACTTATGGTCAATCTATCACTGACCCATGTCTAAGTTGGGATGATACTGTAACTATGCTAGATATGCTGGCAGAAGCAGTAAAATCCAGTAAGTAATTTCCCTATAACAAGATAATCAAGGAATCTTCATGCCATCGTTTGATATTGTTTCAGAAATCGATACCGTTGAACTACGTAACGCGGTTGATAACGCTAACCGTGAACTATCGACTCGTTTCGATTTCCGCAATGTGAATGCGAGCTTTGAGCTAGTAGAAGAAAATGTAAAAGTGTCCGCAGAAGGCGAGTTCCAGCTTAAGCAAATGCGTGACATCCTACGTAGCCACTTGGCAAAGCGTAACATTGATGCGAACGCTATGGATGCAAAAAATCCAGAAGCGACGGGTAAAAACTGGCACCAAAACATCGCTTTCCGCCAAGGCATCGATACGCCTACTGCGAAAAAGCTAGTTAAGCTAATCAAAGATGCGAAGCTTAAAGTTCAAGCGTCTATCCAAGGCGACAAAGTGCGCGTAACGGGTAAGAAGCGTGACGACTTACAAGCAACGATTGCAGCGATCCGTGAAGCAGAGATGGGTATCCCATTTCAGTACAACAACTTCCGTGATTAATTGCGCTCTCCTATTCGCCTTGTAGGTGGATAAGAAAAGTGGAATAAAAAACGCCGGCGATAATCTCGTCGGCGTTTTTGTAGGAGTTCAATAGCTAGTGACCTTGAAGATTAGATCACTAAATCTTGCCCTTGCAGCAGCGAGAACTCACTTGTTCCGTGAGGAATGAACACACATACACGAAGCTTCTCCTCTTTGGCTTTTCTCAGCATGTCGGAGAGCTCAGTTGCACTGGAGAATGCCTCACGTTCTGCATCTCTTCTCACCAGCTCCATTACATCCGCTTCGCATTTCGTTGAGTGAAGTGCCAGCTCTGCTTGCTGCATATAACGCACAGCTTTGATAGGTAACATTTCCACATCTTTACCTACCTGAATCCATGTACAACTGCCTGTCTCATCCAACGGCTTGGTCATGGTTTCTTGATAGATGGTTTCAAGCTCTCGATTATCGCGCGCATTTTCCACTTCAGGATGCGAGAAATAGTTCTCCCAAAACTTGCGACGTAAATCGACACTAGGAAGTGCTTCTTTGATCGAGTTACGTTTCGAGTTAGCAAACTCCGCCATCAATCCCATGTTTTGTGGTAGGATCGCTTCTAGTTTTTCACGAATGTTTCGAATCAGTACTGGTGATGCACCACCACTAGAGATGGCAATTTGAATACGACCGCGGTTAATCATCGAAGGCGTGATGAAGTCACAGTAAGGTTTGTCATCAACGACGTTGACTAAGATGCCCAACTCTTTCGCGTCTTTATAAACCTGGTGATTCAATTCCGGATTGTCTGTGGTTGCCCACACTTGAATAAAAGACTTTGTGACAAGGTCACTTGAGTAAAAGCGTTGAATCCAATGTACTTGCTGCTCTTGAGCAAGCTTATCGAGGAAATCAACAAGGCTTGGGGAGACAATGGTAACATCCGCACCAGCTTTAAGCAGTGCCTCCACTTTACGGCTTGCTACTTCACCACCACCAACAACCAGTACTGGTTTATTCACTAAATCTAAGAACAGAGGAAAATATCGCATTTCAATCCATGATCACTTCAAATAACTGTCGAAATTCATGCTACCAAAAATGGGGCAATCACTTCACCTTGTTTCGACTTCACAAATAATATTTGTTCAAATTTTCGGCTGACATAGCCGCCCTACACTAATGACACTTTTAATAACAAACTTTTATCCTTCTGTTTTATTCCTTCTTTTACCGATTATTCTGATGCACCAATTCAACAATTAGTTGCACTATTTACAAACAATTAACATTTCGTCATTCTAAATCGCAAGGCGCTTTGTGACTTCTCTCCAAAACTCTTTTTAAATTATATGTTTGAGAATTAGCAAATCCTTTCCTACGCTTTAACTGATTGATTTGACGATGGCCGTTTCTTCTAAAATCAATCATGTAGGACGAAAACACAAACGAATTGGACACGTTGTATCAGGTCGCTCCTGATTAAACATGGATCATACAGGAAGGATACAAATGGCGAATAAACTCACAGTTCTTGCTTCCGTCGTAGCGGCTTCTACTGCAATGATGGCGACTTCAGCTCAAGCAGCAGACACTACTCTGGACAAAGTCACAAAACAAGGTTTTATTACTTGTGGCGTAAGTACCGGTCTACCTGGTTTCTCAAACCCTAACTCAAAAGGTGAATGGGAAGGTATCGACGTAGAATATTGCCAAGCACTGGCTGCAGCCGTTCTTGGGGATAAAACGAAAGTTAAATATGTACCCCTTACCGCGAAAGAACGTTTCACTGCACTTCAATCGGGTGAAATCGATGTGCTTTCACGTAACACCACCTGGACACTACACCGTGATACGGCTCTTGGCTTGAACTTTGTCGGCGTTAACTATTACGACGGTCAGGGCTTCATGGTTAAGAAAGATCTTGGTGTATCAAGTGCGAAGGAGCTTGATGGCGCATCAGTGTGTGTACAGTCAGGTACGACAACGGAGCTTAACTTGGCGGACTACTTCCGCAACCAAGGTATGGCATACAAACCCGTCGTATTTGATACAGCTGCACAAACTTCTAAAGGTTTTGATGCTGGTCGCTGTGACGTACTGACGACGGACCAATCTGGTCTGTATGCTCTGCGTTTAAACCTTAAAGACCCTTCTTCTGCAACCGTTCTTCCTGAAATCATCTCTAAAGAGCCTCTAGGCCCAGTGGTACGTCAAGGTGATGACCAATGGTTCAATATTGCCAAGTGGACTCTATTTGCGATGGTCAATGCGGAAGAGTATGGCATTAGCTCTAAGAATGCTGATGAGATGTTGAAATCGAAAGATCCAAACATCAAACGTATTCTTGGTGTGGATGGTCCGAAAGGTAAAGGTCTAGGCATTCGTGACGATTGGGGCTACCAAGTTATCAAGCAAGTAGGTAACTATGGTGAAAGCTTCGAGCGTACGGTTGGTACTGGTTCACCGCTGAAAATTTCTCGTGGTGTGAACGCACTATGGAATGCAGGCGGCTTCATGTACGCGCCACCAATCCGCTAATACAACGATTATCACAGGGCGGTTTATGCCGCCCTTTTTCGTGAGTAACTGTATAAATAAGGGTTTGAGGTTATCGCTGTATGAAACCGACGAATGATACATCGCCAAGTACGATGTCCAAACCAAGCGGAAGTAAGAGCCTGATTTACAATCCTGCTTTTCGCTCCGCTCTTTTCCAGATCATTGCCGTAGCTGCACTGGTATTTTTCTTCTACACAATCATCAACAATGCGCTGACCAATCTTGAAGCACGTGGTATTGCAACAGGCTTTGGTTTCCTTAATCAAGAAGCAGGCTTTGGGATCGGCCTGACTCTTATCGAATACGATGAAACGTTTTCTTATGGGCGTACTTTCGTCGTTGGTCTTCTTAATACCGCACTGGTTTCTGTGCTCGGTATTATTCTCGCAACCGTAATTGGTTTTGTTATGGGTATCGCACGTCTCTCCTCCAACTGGTTGGTGAGTCGATTAGCCGCGGTTTATATTGAAACATTCCGAAATATTCCACTACTTCTGCAAATCTTCTTTTGGTATTTCGCCGTTCTTCAAGCCCTACCATCACCGCGTCAAAGTATGAGCCTTGGTGAAGCTATCTTTTTGAACGTACGTGGTTTGTATTTCCCTGCACCGGTTATGGAAGCAGGAAGCAGTTTTGTTATTGCTGCACTCATTATCGGTATCATCGCAAGTATTCTGATCAACGTTTGGGCGAACAATAAGCAACGCTTAACGGGTCAACAAACGCCGATGGGCCGCATTATGTTTGGCTTAGTCATTGTGCTTCCTTTGGTCGTTTACTTCTTAGCGGGAATGCCTATTTCATTGCAATACCCAGAGTTAAAAGGCTTTAACTTCCGTGGTGGCATCAGCATCATTCCAGAACTTGCAGCACTCCTACTTGCGTTGAGTGTCTATACCGCGTCGTTCATTGCTGAGATTGTTCGCTCTGGTATTAACGCTGTGAGTCATGGTCAAACAGAAGCGGCAATGTCGCTTGGTTTGCCTCGAACGAAGACACTAAAGTTGGTCGTCATTCCACAAGCGCTGCGAATTATCATCCCTCCTCTTACTAGCCAATATTTGAACCTAACCAAGAACTCTTCGCTAGCAATGGCGATTGGTTACCCAGATCTGGTATCTGTGTTCGCTGGTACCACCTTGAACCAAACTGGGCAAGCGATTGAGATCATCGCGATGACCATGGGGGTTTACTTGACGTTGAGTTTGATTACTTCGGCGCTGATGAACGTGTACAACCGCAAAGTTGCACTGGTGGAGAGATAATATGAGCACACATCAATTTCAACCTGATCTTCCACCACCGGCGAACACTGTCGGAGTAATAGGTTGGCTACGCAAAAACCTATTCAATGGGCCGGTGAACTCCATCGTCACGCTTATCCTTGCTTACATCGTGTTCTCAGCCCTTTGGAACATTATTGATTGGGCATTTGTTGATGCGGATTGGATTGGCGCAACCAGAGACGACTGCACACGCGAAGGCGCATGCTGGGTTTTTATTAGCGTACGTTGGGAACAGTTCATGTATGGATTCTATCCAGAATCTGAACTCTGGCGCCCTCGCTTGTTCTACATCACATTAGCTATTTTTACAGTGCTACTCGCTTACGAGAAAACACCAAAACGCATTTGGATTTGGTTGTTCTTCGTAAACATTTACCCATTCATTATTGCCGCATTGCTTTACGGTGGCGTATTTGGTCTTGAAGTCGTTGAGACCCACAAATGGGGTGGTTTATTAGTTACGTTGATCATCGCACTTGTTGGTATCGTAGTTTCTCTACCAATTGGTGTGGCGTTAGCACTTGGTCGACGTTCAGATATGCCGATTATTCGCAGTATCTGTACGGTGTACATTGAAGTGTGGCGCGGTGTCCCACTCATTACTGTTCTGTTCATGGCATCGGTCATGCTACCGCTGTTTTTAGCGGAAGGCTCCGAAACTGACAAGCTGATCCGTGCGCTAATAGGTGTGGTTATGTTCAGTGCCGCCTACATGGCGGAGGTAGTGCGTGGTGGTTTGCAAGCGATTCCTAAAGGCCAGTATGAAGCGGCAGATGCTCTTGGTCTTACCTACTGGAAAAAGATGGGACTGATCATTTTGCCTCAGGCGCTGAAGATCACTATCCCTTCTATCGTGAACACGTTTATCGGCCTGTTTAAAGATACCAGTCTTGTGCTTATTATCGGTATGTTTGACGTACTGGGCATTGGACAAGCCGCGAATACCGACCCTGAGTGGTTAGGTTTCGCAACCGAAAGTTATGTATTTGTCGCGTTAGTGTTTTGGGTATTTTGTTTTGGCATGTCACGTTACTCGATATGGCTTGAAAACAAACTTCATACCGGTCACAAACGATAACTCATCAAGATCAAGGACGTATTATGACGCAACAACAAGATTATATGATCCAGTTGAAGGACATGAATAAGTGGTATGGTGAGTTTCACGTACTAAAGAACATCAATCTAGAGGTAAAGAAAGGTGAGAAAATCGTTATCTGCGGCCCTTCAGGTTCAGGTAAGTCAACCATGATTCGCTGTATCAACCGTTTGGAAGAGCATCAAGCTGGTAGCATCTATGTATCGGGTACTGAACTTACCGAAGACCTGAAAAACATTGAGGCGGTTCGCCGTGAAGTGGGTATGTGTTTTCAGCACTTTAACCTTTTCCCTCATCTAACGGTTTTGGAGAATTGTACGCTTGCCCCTATCTGGGTGAAGAAAATGCCGAAAGAAGAAGCTGAAGCTGTCGCAATGCAGTACCTAGAGCGCGTTAAGATCCCAGATCAAGCGGATAAATACCCAGGTCAGCTTTCTGGTGGTCAGCAGCAGCGTGTAGCGATTGCCCGTTCTCTTTGTATGAACCCTAAAGTAATGCTGTTTGATGAACCCACTTCTGCACTCGACCCAGAAATGGTGCGTGAAGTGCTTGACGTAATGGTTGAGCTCGCGGAAGAAGGCATGACCATGCTGTGTGTAACGCATGAGATGGGCTTTGCAAAAGAAGTTGCCGACCGAGTCATCTTTATGGATGCGGGGGAAATTATCGAAGAAAACAACCCTGTCGACTTCTTCGAGAACCCACAATCGGACCGAACTCAGAACTTCTTAGCTCAGATCCTTCATCACTAATTGTGATTTAAACATTCAGACGAAAAATGAAATAAGAGTGCAAAGCGCTGACCTCAAATCAGCGCTTTTTCTTTATTCCAACAAGCGCATATCACCCTTGTTACGAAAATCCAGTTGATTCAATACGTTGTAAATTTGCGCAAACTTACAACACAGTTCGTGAACTGGCCATCATAGCTTTGAATAATAAGCCTTTGTTCGCTATGCAAGGCGGTAATATTGTGTTACAAGTTGCCAAATACATAACACATTATTTCTATTATTATTTTGTTCTAGATATACGTGTGGCGGGCTTGATTTTTTGAACTATCGGGCCCATATATGTCTATATATTAAAGATAAGACAGTCCCTTATAGAGGAAGATTATGAACAGTCCTATGTTTTCTCGCACTACTACTCAAGAGAGTGCTCTACAAACCAACAAAGTACTGCGTAATACATATGCACTACTTTCTATGACTCTACTATGGTCAGCACTCGTTGCTGGCGTATCAATGGCATTTAACCTTCCACGTCCGGGTATTATCCTAATGTTGGTCGGTTTCTACGGTCTACTATTCCTAACAGAAAAGAACCGTAACAACAGCCTAGGTCTTGTGTTTACGTTCCTATTCACAGGCTTCTTGGGTTACACCATTGGTCCAATCCTAAACATGTACATCGGCGCTGGTATGGGCGACGTTGTTCTAACAGCTCTTGGCGGTACAGCTCTATCATTCATGGCTGCATCGGCTTACGCTCTAACGACAAAACGCGACCTGTCTATGATGGGTGGCCTAATGCTGTCACTATTTGTAGTTCTAGTAGTGGGTATGATTGCGAGCATCTTCATCCAATCAACGATCCTACATCTAGCACTTAGCAGCTTGTTCATTGTTTTCTCTACTATGGCAATCCTGATGACCACTCAAGGCATCATCCGTGGTGGTGAAACAAACTACATCTCTGCAACGATTACACTGTACGTTTCAATCTACAACATCTTCATCAGCCTACTAAGCATCCTAGGCATCATGAACGACGATTAATACGTCAGATTGAATTCAAAACGCAAAAGCCCGAAGGTCACCTTCGGGCTTTTTCTTTTCTGCTTTATTCCAATGATTACTCTGGTTCGTAAATTGGCGCGTCGTAGTCATATCCCTTATCGCTGTATGCGGTAACGATCGCATCTTCTACTAACCCAGAGTCTGCCTTTACCTGCGTTTCGAAAAACTGTTGAATCTGCTTTCGGCGTCCATGTGCAGACCATGATTCAGCATCTTCCCAAATCTCGTTAAACACAATTGGGTATTCATTTCGAGTTGCACTAGGATGGTCAATTTGACGAGTGAGCATGTACTGTATGCATCCCTCCTCCCTGTATGAATCTGGCTCTAAAGCTTTGAGCACTTCAAACAGCTCGGCTTCCTTGCCTTCTTTCGGCTTGAACTGAGCTAAAACATAGACGCGATTTGTCATTGGATTTCCTATTTTGATGAACAATGTAATTTAAAACGTAACCGAATACGCTGAAACTTCACGTTCAGGACAGATAATTTGCGATAGAGATCCACAGCGTTGCCTTTGAAGCTATCGACGTCGTCACACAGCACATTATCAATTACCTTGGTAAGCAATCCTCATCACATTAATGAATATTCATGCAAAAACCAAAATACTCACCCCGAGAATTTTCTAACCAAATGAATAAATCAACAATTTAGTGAATAGCCGTTAATTTATCCGAACCGCTTGCCCATGTTCGAAGTCTACTTTTGACTGCACACATTTACATCGCTCGGAAAGCCCAAAGGATTCTTTTGTTGAGAATACGTCAGCCTCTACGCTACCCTATACGTATCAAAGGTTACTTAGCGGAAGCAAAGCTATGTTCGTTTACAACGGCAAAGAAATTGAAACCGATGCTCAAGGTTATCTACTTGACCACACTCAGTGGGAAGAAGGCATGATTGAGCTTCTAGCAAAAGAAGAAGAAATTGAACTAACAGAAGCGCACCTAGAAGTGGTTCACTTTGTGCGTGATTTTTATGAAGAGTTCAACACATCACCAGCAGTAAGAATGCTAGTAAAAGCAATGGAAAAGGCACACGGCCCGGAAAAAGGTAACAGCAAGTACCTATTCAAACTGTTTAAGAAAGGCCCTGCAAAACAAGCAACCAAACTGGCTGGGCTACCAAAACCAGCGAAATGTTTGTAAGACACTTGTTTCCAGCCTCATCGCTTACAAAATAATTGACTGTAAAGCTATAAGATCTTAAATCCGCGGAAAGGCTTATAAGACACACTTTCCTGAGTGACACTGTCTACTGTCGCCGTCCGCGGCCCTTCCTCTAACCACGCCGAAAACGCTGCAATTTGTTCTTCTGTGCCACAGGCAATCACTTCAACATCTCCGTTGTTTAAGTTCTTCGCATACCCCGTTAGACCGAGCTTCAATCCTTGATGTGATGTGTGGTATCGAAATCCTACCCCTTGTACATGACCTACTATCAGAAACTTCTCACACTTTAGTACCATCCGTATACCGCTCCCTATATTTGAGTGATATATTATTTGCGTCTATTTACCCCACTAAGGATAGTGGGTTTTTATATGGTTATAATAATTATGAAAGAAATTCCTTTCCGTTGGATTGATAAATACCTTATCCACTTAAAGATTCAAGAAAAGTTCTATTTACTCTTCTTCCTTCCTCTCCTCGCATTAGTCATTCTTACTCTTGTTTTGAACAGTGCCGCTAACTCACTCATCTCTGACTTGTACCAAGAAGAGCTGATGTTGATGAAAGGCTTGATTGAAGCAGGAAATCTCTCGCAATCTCAAGTTGCTAGTCTAATCGCGAGTTCAGATACAATTACTCTCGGTACAGGACCTGACTCTGTGTCGGTAATGAATGGCACGTTTAGTCTGGTTGCAAGTCATGAGCAATCACTTTGGACAGCGCTTTCTACGACGCAAGTAAGCATTATCCTTGTTACGCTATTTATCATCGCGCTGGGTGTTTACTACATCATGACCTTCATCGGTGGCGCTATGTTTACGATGAACAAAGCACTGAACACATTAGCTGATGGTGATTTGACTGCTCGTATGAACTTCTTCCGCGTTCGTGATGAATTCAGTGAAATCGCAATTACGATAGACAAAGTTGCCGACCGCGAACAAAAAATGGTTCAGTCGATTCAAGAGTCTGTCGCACTGATGCAGCAAATCAGTTCTGATCTGAACCTATCGATTCAAAACAGCTCTGAGATTTCTAACACCCAACAAGAACATCTAAACTCTCTGGCAAGTGCAACGGAGCAAATGGCCTCTACGATTCGTGAGGTGGCAACACTGGCACACGATTCAAGCACACAAACAGACGATGCTCGCAGCGTAGCGCAATCTGGCCAAGTGAAAGTAGAAAATACCCTTCACTCTATCTCGAATCTTTCTACTGAGATCCAATCCGCCTCTCAAGCGGTTGAAGAGCTGGATGCAAACGCAGCGCAAATTGATGAAGTGGTAACGACCATCAACGGTATCTCTGAGCAAACTAACCTACTCGCCTTAAACGCTGCGATTGAAGCAGCTCGTGCAGGCGAACAAGGTCGTGGCTTTGCAGTTGTTGCTGATGAAGTTCGTGCTCTTGCAGGCCGCACTCAACAAGCGACGGTAGAGATTCAAGCTATGATTGAAGCGCTACAACGTAACAGCCAATCACTCACCAAGCTGATGGAAGTAACGGTTCACAATGCGAATGAAGGTCAGACTCTGATGGCAGAAGTAAATCACGAGATCGGCTCACTAGCAGACAAGAACCAAACTATCTCTGACAGCAGCATCCAAATTGCAACCGCTGCAGAAGAGCAAGGCGTCGTGGCTGACAATATTGCGTCAAGCGTTGAAGAGGTCCGCATTCAAGCAAACAATGTGTGTATGATGATCAGCACAACGTCGCAAAACGTTGAGCAGCTTCGAGCTCAAAGTGACACCATGGAGTCGCTACTGACAGGCCTTAAAGCTTAGTTATATAAAGCTTGGTTATAAGTTGAAAAATCAGGGTCACTTCGGTGGCCCTTTTTTGTACCTACCGCTAGTTTCTTACCACCTTAAAGTGGCCCTTTGTTCCGGTTCTCGGCATATAATTAGAGCCTCTACAAATGATTGGATTGTCGATGGATATTGCTTTTGCGGACAACATCCCGGACAATACGCCCCTTTCAAAATTCAACAAGAGCTAAAGAAATGACAGCTGCTATCTATTTGGTTAAAGGTCGTGAGAAATCGGTTAAGCGCAAGCACCCTTGGATCTTCTCTCGAGGCATCAGTAAAGTTGAGGGCGAACCTGCTCTTGGCGAAACCGTTGATGTATTCACTCACGACGGAAAATGGCTAGCTAAAGCAGCATATTCACCAGCTTCTCAAATTCGTGCTCGTATTTGGAGTTTTGAAAAAGAAGAGATCAACAAAGCGTTTTTTGTTAAGCGTTTCAACAACGCTCAGCTTCTTCGTGAAGACGTTATTGAGCGTGATGGTCTTACCGGTTACCGCCTTATCGCGGCAGAGTCAGACGGTATGCCTGGCGTTACTATCGACCGTTACCAAAACTTCTTTGTGTGTCAGCTTCTAAGTGCGGGCGCAGAATATAACAAGCAAGCGATTGTTGATGCTTTGGTTGAGTGTTTCCCAGACTGCAACGTTTACGAGCGTTCAGACGTCGCGGTACGTAAGAAAGAAGGTTTGAAAGAAACCACTGGCTTACTGCACGGTGAAGAGCCGCCGAAATCAGTGGTGATTGAAGAGAACGGCGTAAAAATCAGCGTAGACATCGTTGGCGGTCATAAAACGGGTTTCTACCTAGACCAACGCGACAGCCGTCAACAAGCGATGAAGTACGTGAAAGACAAAGAAGTTCTGAACTGTTTCTCTTACACCGGCGGTTTTGGTTTATACGCACTAAAAGGCGGCGCAAAACGTGTTATCAACGCGGACGTATCGCAACCTGCTCTAGACACTGCAAAGTTCAACGCAGAGCTGAACGAGTTTGATATCTCGAAAAAGCGTGCTGTGTTCCTAAACGCAGACGTGTTCAAATTGCTACGCGAATACCGCGACCAAGGTACGAAGTTCGATGTTGTGATCATGGATCCACCGAAGTTTGCAGAGAGCAAAGCACAGCTAAACGGTGCATGCCGTGGCTACAAAGACATCAACATGTTGGCGATGCAAATTCTAAACCCTGGCGGCACGCTGCTTACCTACTCTTGCTCAGGTTTAATGGACCAAGTTCTGTTCCAAAAAATCATTGCCGATGCAGCAGTAGATGCAAATCGCCAAGTAAAATTCGTAGAGCGTTTCGAGCAAGCAGCTGATCACCCAACAGATACGGCCTACCCAGAAGGTTTCTACCTAAAAGGTTTTGCGTGTAAAGTGCTTTAATCGCTGATTAAAACCAATTCAAAAAGAAAACGGAGCTGTCGCTCCGTTTTTTTATTCTCTCAATTGCTCGAGGTTAGTGATGATACTGTTTGCGATATCCGCCGCTGAAGCGCCGTCAAAATTGACTTCAAGTTGCTGGCCATCTTTGTTAATGGTCAATGTTGAGTTTCCACCATCTTCCGTTACAGAGACTGTTATGTCGTCCACTTGCCCCGCATAGTCACCAGAACTCAAATCATCTAGTAGAATAGAGATGTCACTCTCGCTGACATCATCAAATAGGTCCACAAAGTCTAAAGAATCGCCACTTTCAAAGTCAGTAACGGTATCCGTAGCCGTATCCATTTCGAGCCATTTAAAGATGTCGTCGCCTGCACCACCAGTGAGCACATCGTCTCCAAGCCCACCAATCAAAATGTCATTGCTGTCCGTTCCGACTAAGTTGTCATTCTGGTCGGTTCCTTGAATAGTATTAACTTGCAACGCTCCCACTTGAACACCAAACGCTTCGACCGCATCAACAGACACATTGGTAAAATCAATATCCACGGTTGCAGTATCGGCACTGGTGAGACCATCTGAATCTATTGCCTTGTAATCAAAGGAGTCGTTCACATTGTTAAAGCTGGTAATCTGAGTACCGACGAGAGTAAAACTCGCTTTGTCACTCGCACTGTTCGTCTCTGGGAACAAGCGAATTTCGTCGAAACTACCGTTAGTAATAGCCACTGTGGCAAAACCTTCTTGATTACCGGTAAACACAATGTCAGAGGTTTGAATGACCTGCGTTTCTGCTAGGACACCATCCATGTAAAAATAAACATTGATCCAAGCAGCTCCACTATTAAAGCGGTCATTTAAGCTCGCTAGATCGAGGCGAGCTTCTTCGGCCTCGAGGCCTTCATCTAGCTCAATCGCAATGAACTCGCTCGTACTGATCTCATCACCTTGTCCTGTTTCTCCGGGAGAAACAACAACCAAACCAACTTGTTGGTTTGCAAAGTCCACTTTGATTTGAGCGTTGTTAACAAAATCTCCGTTGCTATCGATGGTTCCACCAAAGAAACTCAAGCCATTAACGTCAACAGTGTCCGCGATAAAGTCTTTATCAAACTCATCCAACAAGTCTTGTGAATCAAAACTTTGTTCATCGAAGAAGTCTTCGGTGAGTCCATAGCGAACTTCTGTTGACTCAGGGATAACATCGCCTATTTCGAGTACAACTTCATTATTCTGGTCATCAAAGTAGTAAAGATACCCATACTCAGGGAGCGTCGTGATGCAAATGCTGGTTTCTTTATCATCGAAAGGATCGAAGTCATCTTCCAAGTCCTGCGCATAAGGACCAAAATCAATCAACGCATCTTCACCGGGGTTGTTCAAATCAATAATGATATTGAAATCTTCTACGGTTGGAGGTGTGTTGTCATCGTCAAGAATTGTACCAATACCTGAAGCTGCGACATTTTGGCCTTGGATTTCGCCAGTCAACGTGAAGTTTTCTGATTGCTCATAAACTTGATCTTCAAGAGTATTAACCGTAACGCTAAATGTCGTATCGTTCACAGGTACAGAGACATCAAACGTTCCATCAGGTGCCACGTTGACCACTTCGGTCGTATTGTCGGCATAAGTAATTGTTACGGATGTTGCATTAAAATCATCCCCTGCTAAAGCGGTTCCATCAAGTAGTGACATGCTTACTAAGATCGCGACAGTGCTCGCATTGCTTAATGTGACATTGAAGGTCGCGTCCTCACCCTCGGTGACTTGTATATCTGTGATATCCGCAACGCTTGGTCTATCCGTTTCATCATCTATCGTTACCGTACCAATCGCAGGCGTAGTCTGAACAGACGTCGAACCCGATAGTGTGAATGTTTCATCACCTTCATAGATATCGTCATTTAATGTTTCCATCGTAACACTAAATGTCGTATCGATTGCCGGCACGGTAACATCGAACGAACCATCAGGGTTTACTACTACAACTTCGGTGCTGTTGTCCGCATAAGTGATCGTCACCTGCGTATCGGTGTAATCCACGCCACCATCTGCGGTGCCATCGGCGAGCGTCATGTTAACAACAGTATCTGTTGTACTGGCATTACTCATGGTCACATCAAGTGTTGCAGGATCACCTTCGTTAATAGTGGTCGAGCTTATCGATGCCACGGTTGGGCGGTCGTCATCTGGATCGGGACCAGGGCCACTGCCATCATCAACAATCGTACCTGTGCCTTCTGCTGGCGTGGTCTGTACGGCAGTCGCACCATTTAGTGTGAAGGTCTCTGGACCTTCAAACAGCTCATCATCCGTTGTACTAACGGTGATGCTGTATGTCGTGTCGTTAGCAGGAACAGTGACATCGAACGAACCATCAGGGTTTACTACTACAACTTCGGTGCTGTTGTCCGCATAAGTGATCGTCACCTGCGTATCGGTGTAATCCACGCCACCATCTGCGGTGCCATCGGCGAGCGTCATGTTAACAACAGTATCTGTTGTACTGGCATTACTCATGGTCACATCAAGTGTTGCAGGATCACCTTCGTTGACGGTGGTTGAGCTAATTGATGCTGCAGTCGGACGGTCATCATCTGGATCAGGACCTGGGCCACTGCCATCATCAACAATCGTACCCGTACCTTCTGCTGGTGTAGTTTGTACAGCAGTTGCACCAGACAGCGTGAAGGTCTCAGGGCCTTCGAACAGGTCGTCATCCGTTGTACTAACAGTGATGCTGTATGTCGTGTCGTTGGCAGGCACGGTAACATCGAACGAACCATCAGGGTTTACTACTACAACTTCGGTGCTGTTGTCCGCATAAGTGATCGTCACCTGCGTATCGGTGTA